>JBMNQS010000036.1:0-21959 GCA_050944255.1 Christensenellales bacterium
TAACGCGGCATCACCGCAGCATACTGGCGGCGATACTGTTTCATTTTATGATCAACTTCACCGGGGAACTGGTACCGCTGGGAACCGCCGGGGAGCTTGTCCGCACGGGATTGTACGTGCTGTTTTGCATCCTGCTGCCGTTTGCGCCCACTGAACCGTCAAAAAACCGTGTTTTTTGACGGTTTGCCAAGGCTTTTCCTGCTGCAAAAACCTATCCATCAGTTTTTGCAGCGGCCGGAAAACCCTGAAAGGGGTGGGCTGCGGCCGCACATGTCGCCCTTGCCCACGGAATTTAAATTAGGGGGCTTTGGCCCCCTAATAACCCCCAAAAGGATTTTTTTGACAGTCTGAAAGGCGGCCCGTCGGGCCGCCCGCCTTTCGAAAAAATATTTCTTTGCTCTATGCCGTGCGCGCTTATGGCCGCGCATCCCTTCGGGCCTTTAAGCCGGCGTCAATACAGCTCCAGCTGGCCGTAGAGCCCCTTGAGCATATCGCAGCTTTTGGCGAACAATTCCCGCTCCTTTTCCGTCAGATTCAATTGAAGGATCTCCCGCACGCCGTTTCGGTTGATGATGCACGGCACGCCGATGTACACCGAATCCTGCGAGTACTGGCCGCGCAGCATGGCCGACACGGTCAAAATACTGTTTTCATTGGCCAGGATGGCCCGGGTGATGCGCACCATGGCCATGCCGATGCCGTAGTAGGTGGCCCGCTTGGCCTCGATGATCCGATAGGCGGCGGTGCGCACTTCTTCGGTGATCTTCTGCATATCCTCTTCGCAATACTCTCCGCCGGACTGCTGACAGATGTCCAGCACGCCGCGCGCGCCGATGAAGGCCACGGACCAGGCCACAAACTCGGTGTCGCCGTGTTCGCCCATGACGTAGGCGTGGCAGTTGCGCGGGTCCACTTTGAAGTAATTGCCCAGCAGGTAGCGCAGGCGCGCTGTATCCAGGGCCGTACCGGTACCCAGCACCCGCCTTGGGTTAAAGCCTGAAAGCGTGCAGGTGATGTGCGCCATGATGTCCACCGGGTTGGTGGCCACCAGAAAGATGCCGTTGAACCCCGAGGCGGTGACCGGCTCGATGATGGACTTGAATACCGCCGCGTTGCGCTTTAGGAGATTCAGGCGTGATTCACCCGGCTGCTGCGCCACCCCGGCGCAGATGGCCACGATGTCCGCGTCGGCGCACTGGTCGTAGTCTCCGGCATATATTTTCATATTGCTGCTGGCGAATGCCAGCCCATGGTTCAAGTCCATGGCCTCGCCCTCGGTGCGCTTTTTATCGATATCGATCAGCACCAGCGTATCGCAGGCGTTCTGGTTCAAAAGCGCGTAGGCATAGCTCATGCCCACCATGCCGCAGCCCACCAGCACCACTTTTCTGGATCGATTGAGCATAGAAACGCCTCCTTTTTCCGGTAATGTCTGCATTCTGTGGGAAAATATTCCTTGCGGCACGCGGCTTATAAAAAGATTTCGCGGAACCTAGTTCTGCCCACGGGCGAAGCGCCAGGCGTCGCGCATCATGTCGCCGAGGGAAAGCGCGGCCTCCCAGCCCAGGGTGTCGCGGGCCTTTTGCACGTCGGCGTAGCACGTGCCGATATCCCCCGGCCTGCGGGGCGCCATCTCCAGCGGGATGGGGATGCCGTTGGCCTGCTCAAAGGCGCGGACCACTTCCATAACGCTGCTGCCGCTGCCGGTGCCCAGGTTGAAGGCGTCGGCGCCGGTATGGTTCTTCGTCCATTCAAGGGCGGCCAGATGGCCTTTTGCAAGGTCCATGACGTGGATATAATCGCGCACGCCGGTGCCGTCGGGGGTGTCGTAGTCGTCTCCGAACACGCGGAGCTTTTCCAGCTCTCCCCGGGCCACCTTGGCGATGTAGGGCACCAAGTTGTTGGGGATGCCGCTGGGGTCCTCTCCGATGAGGCCGCTCTCGTGGGCGCCCACGGGATTGAAGTAGCGCAGCAGCGCCGCCGACAGGCGCCCGTCGGCGCGGCAGGCGTCGCGCAGGATGATCTCGATCATCACCTTGGTCTGCCCGTAGGGGTTGGTGGCGGATATCAGAGCGTCCTCACGCATGGGCACGGCGGCCGAGTCCCCGTACACGGTGGCCGAGGAGCTGAACACCAGGCGGTTTACCGCGTGGGCCTGCATGGTTTCGAGCAAATTGAGCGTTCCGGTGATATTGTTGTGGTAATAGCGCAGCGGCTGAGACACCGATTCGCCCACCGCCTTGAGCCCCGCAAAGTGGATCACGCTTTCAAATTCGTGCGCTTCAAACACCTTTTCGAGCGCCGCTTTGTCCAGCAAGTCCACCTGATGAAACGCGGGGGTTTTCCCGGTGATGCGCCCGATGCGCTGCGGCACATCCGGCTTGCTGTTGGCAAGATTGTCCACGATCACCACGTCGAAGCCCGCCTCAAGCAGCACCACCGCGGTATGCGAGCCGATAAAGCCGGTCCCGCCGGTCACAAGCACAGCCATATTGAGCCCTCCTTTTATTGCTTTATTCATTGTAACCGCGGCGGCTGTTCCCCGTCAAGAAAGCCTGCGGGCCCCGGCGATATTTTTGCGGTGCCCGGCTGCGCGGAGTATGGCTTCAGGCATCGGGGCAAAATAAAAATCGGTGATGAAAATCTGTCATGAAGTCTTGATAGAGGCTTCAATGCCTGCTAAACTAAGAAAGGCACGTTTTTCACAAAGAAAGCGGGAACCCGGTTTTATGTATTTTATCGTTCTGGATCTGGAATGGAACCAAAAACATCAAATGCGTCCTGATGTTCGCGGCATCAGCGAGATCATAGAGCTTGGCGCTGTTCGCCTGGACCGGGACAAACGGCCCGCCGGCGTATTTTCCGCCGTGGTCCATCCCGCCGTATACAATGACATCCATCCTTACGTGGGCAAGCTGGTGCATCTGGATCAGGACGCGCTGTCCGAGGGCGCGCCGTTTCCGCAGGTGATGGGGCAATTCGACGCATTTTGCGGCGAAGGCGCCGTTTATCTGACGTGGGGCACCGACGACATCATGGTGCTGATGCAGAACTTTGCCTATTACGGCATGGACATGAACAGGCCGATACGCAGCATCAATCTGCAGCAGCTGTTTTCCCAGCAGTTTGAGACCGACGGCAGAAGTCAGCGCTCGCTGTCGGCGACCATTGAGATGCTGGATATCGAGAAGAAGTGGGATTTTCATTCGGCGCTGTCCGATGCCCGTTACGCCGCGGAGATATTCATGCGGCTGGACACGTCGAAATTGGACATATCTTTTCCGGAGATGCCGCGGTACAAGGGCATTTCGGCGCGCAAAAAGATCCGGTTCCGCACGAATATGGGGCGGCAGCTCCAGTGTGTTTGTCCGGTTTGCGCGGAGAGGAGCGGCGACATACAGGATTATTTCGGCATTTCCAGCCGCAGGATGATCGTGATTGCGTTTTGCAGGCAGCACGGTTATTTCAAGACCGTCTGCGAGATGCCGCGCACGGCGCAGCGCCGCGGCAGGCCCGGCGACAAGAAGGCGAAATGAACGGTTTCGGCCGGTCAATAACTGAGCTAAGGAGAGGACAACTATGGGAAAACTACTGGCAATCGGGCTGGCGGTGATGGACGTGGTGCTAAAGCCGATCAACGTGCTGGACTACAGCATCGACTCGCAGACGCTGGACGCCTTTACCATGACCACCGGCGGGGATACCATGAACGCGGCCATCAACGCACACTTTCTGGGTCTTGAGGCGGACCTGATCTCCAAGCAGGCCTGCGATTCGGTGGGCGATTTTGTGGTCAACCGCCTGGAGAGCCTGGGCATGACTACCCAATACGTGGTCAGCGAACCTGAAGGCGTGGGCAGCATCTCCGTGGTGATGATCAACGACCAGGGCGACCGCACGTTCTACGGCCGCCGCGGCGTGAACATCAACTTAAAGTTTGAGGAAATCGATCTTTCCATTATGGACAATGGTTACGACGTGCTGCTGTTCAACTCCTTCTATGCGCTTGCCGACCTGGTGGGGGAAAACGGCGCGAAGATTTTGAAGGCGGCCAAGGACAGGGGCATGATCACCGTCACCGACCTGGTGGAGGACAGATATGGCCTTGGTTTTGAGGCGCTGCGCCCGTGCCTGCCCTACATCGATTACTTCCTGCCCAGCATGCTGGAGGCAGGCCAGCACGCCCATGAGACCGACGTGGAGAAGATCGCCGATTTCTATTTGGAGCACGGCGCCAAAAACATCGGCATCAAGCTGGGGGACAAGGGCAGTTACTTCAAGAATGCGGACACCAGCTTTTACACGCCGGCCTACAAGGTGCCGGTGGTGGACACCACCGGCGCGGGCGATGCGTTTGTGGGCGGGTTTGCCGTGGCGGCGGCCAAGGGCTGGGACGTGCGCCGCTGCTGCCAGTTTGCCTCGGCTGTGGGCAGTCACGCGGTGATGCATCTTGGCACCACCACCACGCCGCCCACCATGGAGGCCATTGAAAAGCTGATGGCCGAATACCCCACCAAGTGACGGGTTTTTCCCTGCGGCCCTGACGCAAAGGGCGCGGGCGGATTTCTTTCAGGATGAGCAAAAAGAACGCAGGCTGTGCCTGCGTTCTTTTAAACTGTCAAAAAAGTCCTTTTGGGGGTTATGAGGGGGCCAAAGCCCTCTTATAATTGCGCGGGCAAAGGCGGCAGACCCAAGGGGGCCGACCCTGCGCGGCCGCAGCCCACTCCTTTGAGGCGGGTACCCTGCTCCTTTTTGACGCGGGCGGCACGAGGGATTTGAACTGCCGGGCCGTTCATGCTAAAATAGACACACGATTTTATGAGAAGAAGCGTATAAGGGGATGATCGGATGCAAGGGACGGGACGCTGCGAGATCATTGTGGGACAGGGCGATACGGCGCTTGCCGCGGGCAGCGGCAGCCTGCCTGTGCTGGCCACCCCCAGGTTGATCGCCATGATGGAGCGTGCGGCGGTGATGGCCCTGGAGGGCCTGCTGGAAGAGGGATATACCAGCGTGGGCGTCCATATCCAGGCGGAGCACCTGTCGGCCACCCCGGTGGGCATGAAGGCCTGGGCGGTGGCGCAGCTTCGGCAGGCCCAGGGCAGGCGCTACACGCTTGACCTGGAGGCTCACGACGAGGCGGGGCCCATCGGCAGGGGCACGCATACCCGCGTGGCGGTAGAGGCGCGTCCCTTTATGGAAAAGACGCAAAACAAGGGTCGCAAACAAGAGGGCGGCGAAGGTTAAGCCGGCACCTTTCACCTCAGGGGCACATACTATCCATTAGAGAGCTGAGGGCCGCCGGTTTGCGACCGCGGAAAGGAAGGCAGTGCTTTTATGAGGTTTAATCCTGAAGTTGAAACCTTTAGGCTGGAGGATGTAAACAGGCGGATTTCGCAGGACGCGCCTGCATTTATAGATGAGGCGGAGCGAGGATACGCCGCCCAGATTGACGGCGCCATCCGGGAGATTTTGGCCCGCGGCGCCCATCTGATCTTTCTGTCCGGGCCTTCGGCGTCGGGCAAGACCACCACGGCCCGGCTTCTGAGACGGAAGCTGGGAGCGCTTGGCAACAACGCCATTTACGTCTCGCTGGACAATTTCTATAAAAACCGGGACGACTCACCGCTCTGGGAGGACGGCCAGAAGAATTTCGAGTCGGTGGAAAGCCTGGACCTGGAGCATTTCCAAAGGAGCATCCACACGCTGTTGTCCTCGGGGGCGGCCCAGTTTCCGCTGTACGACTTTCACAGCGGCAACCGCTCGGACAAAAGCATGCCCCTGAGCTGGGATGAGCATACCTACATCATCTTCGAGGGCATTCAGGCGCTTCATCCGGACCTGGCGGCCCAGGCGCCCAAAGGCGAGGGGCTGCGCATTTACATCAGTGTGCACTCGTCGCTTATAGGCGATGACGATCAGGTGCTCTTGTCGCCCCGGGACATCCGGCTGATGAGGCGGCTGCTGCGCGACCGGGTGACGCGCAACTCCCCGCCGGGCTTCACGCTGAAGTTGTGGGATAAAGTGCTTCTGGGGGAGGAGCGCTACATGTGGCCCTACCGCCAGCAGGCGGACATTCATATGAACACCATTCACGAGTATGAGGTGGCCCTCTACGGGGAGAAGATGCTGCCCATCATATACGGCGGCGAGTTTACGGGGGAGTCGGAGCCTTTGGGCCGGCACCTGGCCGCTTCGCTTCGACAGATCGAGCCCCTTGGCTGGGACGCCGTTCCCGGCGGCTCGCTGCTGGAAGAATTTATAATCAGAGGATGATACGATGAAAACGGTAATTGTGGGAGGCGTGGCCGGCGGCGCGTCGGCGGCGGCGCGGCTGAGAAGATTGGACGAGCATGCCCGGATGATCCTGTTTGAGCGGGGGGAGCACATTTCCTTTGCCAACTGCGGGCTGCCGTACTACCTGTCCGGCGTCATTGAGAACCGGGACGACCTGCTGCTGCAGACGCCAAAGAGCTTCGGCGGAAGGTTCGATGTGGACGTGCGCGTCAAAAGCGCGGTGACGGCCATCGACCGGGCGGAAAAGGCGGTGGTGGTCTCCGGCCCGGACGGAATTTACCGGGAAAGCTACGACCGGCTGATCCTGTCGCCCGGCGCCGAGCCCATCCGGCCGGACATTCCCGGGCTGGACGGTCCCCGGGTCTACACGCTGAGAAACGTGGCGGACGCGGAGGTCCTCCGCCGGATGGCGGAGAGAAACACGGGGCAGCGGGCGGTGATCATCGGCGGCGGGTTCATCGGGCTGGAGGTGGCCGAGAACCTGGTGGAGGCCGGGCTTTGCGTCAGCCTCATCGAGGCGGCGGGGCACGTGCTGCCGCCGGTGGATTTCGACATGGCCCAGGACGTGCACCGGCACCTGGTGAAAAAGGGCGTGGACCTGCGCCTTCATACGCTGGTGACCGCCGTGGACGACGAAGCGGACGGCCCCGTGACGGTCCGCTTCAAAGACGGGGAGCCGATATCCTGCGCGCTGGTGGTGCTGGCCATCGGCGTGCGGCCCGATTCGCATCTTGCCTCGGCGTGCGGCCTTGAGACGGACGAGCGCGGCTACATCCTGGTGGACGAGCACATGCGCACGTCGGATCAGGACATTTACGCCGTGGGCGACGCGGTGAAGGTACGGCATTTTGTCACCGGCCAGCCGGTGGGCATTCCCCTGGCGGGGCCTGCCAACCGGCAGGGGCGCATCGCCGCGGATAATATCGCCGGCAGGCCCAGCGTATACAAGGGCACCCAGGGCTCGGGGATCGTGAAGGTCTTTGACCTGACGGTCTGCTTCACCGGCGTTTCCGAGGAGGCGGCCAATATGTGGAAGCTGGACGTGGACAAGGTCTTTTTATGGCTGCCGTCGCACGCCACGTATTATCCGGGCGCCAAAAACATGAGCATGAAGATCATCTTTGAAAAGTCCTCCGGCAGGATTTTAGGCGCGCAGATCGTGGGCCGCGACGGCGCGGACAAGCGCATGGACGTACTGGCGGCGGCCATCCGGCACCGTCTGACGGCCAGTGACCTGACGGAGCTTGAGCTGTGCTACGCGCCGCCGTATTCTTCGGCCAAGGACCCGGTGAACATGGCGGGCTTCGCCGTCATGAACGTGCTTGAGGGCCTGGTCAGGCAGTTTCACTGGCACGACGTGGCGGACCTTCCCCGTGACGGCAGCGTGACGCTTCTGGACGTGCGCACCGATTCGGAGTATGCCGCCGGCCATATCCCAGGGTTTATCCATGTTCCCCTTGACAGCCTGCGGGAACATCTGCAACAATTAGATAAAAGTAAACCGGTTTACTTATATTGTTTCAGCGGCATGCGCAGCTATGTGGCCTGCCGCATCCTTTCGGGTCATGGGTATGACTGTTACAATCTTGCCGGCGGATGGCGGCTCTACGAGTCCGCCGTGCTTGGATAAATGATCACTTCATTCCTCAACTCCAACATAAAGAAGGGAGGCGTCATTGAACGAATTCTGGAAAAAAGGTTCCGAAGCCCTGCTTTCGGCTCTGCCGGTGATTGGCGCGGTGGTGCTGCTGCATTTTATTGCCGTGCCGCTGCCGGGTTACACATTTTACGCTTTCATATTCGGCGCCGTGCTGCTTGTGATCGGCACGCACCTGTTCACATTCGGCACGGATATCGCCATGATGCCCATGGGCGAGGCCATGGGCGCCAAGATGACCGAGCGGCGCAGGCTGGGGCTTCTTGTGGTGGCCACATTCATCATGGGCGTGATGATCACCATCGCCGAGCCGGACCTGCAGGTTCTGGCCGGCCAGGTATCGTCGGTTCCCTCCATGGTACTGATCCTGTGCGTGGCCCTTGGCGTGGGCGTTTTTCTGGTGGTATCGCTTCTTCGCATCGTGCTTCAGGTGAAGCTGGCGTACTGCTTATGGGGCCTGTACATTCTGGTGTTTCTGGTGGCGATTTTTGTTCCGGCCAATTACCTGCCGGTGGCCTTTGATTCCGGCGGCGTGACCACGGGGCCCATTACGGTGCCGTTCATACTGGCTTTGGGTACCGGCGTGGCGTCGGTTCGGGGCAAGCGCAGCTCCCAGGACGACAGTTTCGGGCTGGTGGCGATCGCCTCTGTGGGGCCCATTCTGGCCATTATGATTTTAAGCGCGTTTTACGGTGCGGATTCTTCCGGCTACGCGGCGCCCGCGCCGGAGGTTGCCCGGAATATGAATGATGTGTTCCGGCTGCTGGGCGCGGATTTTGTGCACCGTCTCTCTGAGATGGCGCTGGCCCTGGCGCCCATCGTGTTGTCCTTTGCGGTCTTTCAGATCTTTTTCCTGAAACTGCCCAAGCGCCGCATCGGGAAGATGGCCGTGGGCGTACTCTACACGTATTTGGGGCTGGTGCTGTTTATGACCGGCGTCAATGTGGGGTTTTTGCCCGTGGGCAGTTACCTGGGCGGGGTGCTGGCGGTGATGAACCCGTGGGTGCTGATCGGTTTCGGGTTTGTGATCGGCGCGTTTGTGGTGGCGGCGGAGCCGGCGGTACATGTTTTGAACCAGCAGGTGTATGATATATCCGTGGGCGCCGTATCCAAACTGTCCATGCTCACGGCGCTGTCGCTGGGGGTGGGCACTTCGGTGGCGCTGGCGATGCTGCGCATCGTCACGGGACTTTCCATCTGGTGGATCATCGTGCCGGGCTACGCCATCGCGCTTGTTTTGATGCGCTTTGTGCCGCAGAATTTTACGGCCATCGCGTTTGATTCGGGTGGCGTGGCGTCCGGGGCCATGACAGCCACGTTCCTTTTGCCCTTTGCCATGGGCGCCGCGCAGGCGCTGGGCGGCGACATCATGCTGGACGCATTCGGCCTTGTGGCCTTTGTGGCCATGACGCCGCTGATCACCATACAGATCATGGGCCTGTTGTACGAGGCGCGCCGGCGCAAAGCGCAGCTTTCGGTTGTCCCGATGCCGGAGGCGGACGACGAAATTATAGAATTTGAAGAAGAGGAACAAGATGAATAAACATGAGCATGATGCTTCGGAGGTCAAACTTTTAGTGACCATCATGGACAGGGAACACGGCAAGGCGTTCAAGAAACTGCTTGAAGGCGAGCCGGTGGGCATATTCATTTACATGCTTGGCCGCGGCACCGCCGATTCGAACATGCTGGATCTTTTACTTCTGGGCCAGAGCGAAAAAGCGGTTGTGCTGGTGCCGGTTTTGGCGCAGCACGCCTCACGGGTTCTTCGGAAAATTGTCGAAGGCATGCATCTGGAGCGTCCCGGCGGCGGCATTGCCTTTACGATTCCCATAGGCTCGGTGACCGGCAGGAAGGTGCTGGGCTTTTTGGGCGGGCGGTATAAGGAGCATTTACTGCAAATGCAGCAGGAGGGTAAATAAATGGCGAGACCTGAATTTGATTTGATTGTGACTATTGTCAACCGCGGCTTTTCCGATCAGGTGATGGAGGCGGCCAAGGAGGCCGGCGCTCACGGTGGCACGGTGGTACTGGCCCGCGGCACGGGGCTGGAGGACGCCGAGAAATTTTTCGGTATTTCCATCACGCCGGAGAAGGAGCTGGTACTGATTCTGGTGCGGGAGGAGAAACGCACGCCGGTGATGCAGGCCATCGGTCACGAGGCGGGACTGATGACCGAGGCGGGGGGGATTTGCTTCTCGCTGCCGGTGGACGAGGTGGTGGGCGCCGTGCGCACGCTCCGCAAGGCGGGCGAGGCGCAGGGCTCTGTAAGTTCCGATAGCGAATAGGGGCGGTTATGAAACTTGTTTCGTGGAACGTCAACGGTTTCCGGGCCATCATGAACAAAAACTTCATGGCATTTTTTTCGGAGGCGGACGCGGATATTTTCTGCATCCAGGAAACCAAGATGCAGCCGGGCCAGGCGGAGTTTGACGCGCCGGGCTACTACCAGTATTGGAACAGCGCCGTAAAAAAAGGGTATTCGGGCACCGCCGTCTTTTCCAGGATACAGCCTGCGGGCGTCCGCTACGACCTGGATGACGGCAATCTCGCGGGGGAAGGGCGGGTCATCACCCTTGAGTTTGACGATTTTTACCTGGTGACGGCGTACAGCCCCAACGCGCAGCAGGAACTTAGGCGCATCGATTACCGGATGGCCTGGCAGGACGGGTTTTGCGCCCACCTGAAGGCGCTGGACGAGAAGAAGCCGGTCATTATCTGCGGCGATCTGAACGTGGCGCATCAGGAGATCGACCTGCGCCATCCCAAGAACAATCGGGGCAACGCGGGATTTTCCGACCAGGAGCGCGGCAAGATGACCGAGCTTTTGGAAAGCGGCTTTACCGACACGTTCCGCGCCCTGTATCCGGACGTGGAGGGCGCGTATACCTGGTGGAGCTATCTGCGCCAGGCCAGACGGACCAACGCCGGTTGGCGCATCGATTATTTTCTTGTGTCAAACCGCTTGATGAACCGCGTGCAAGATGCTATGATTTACTCAGATGTCATGGGAAGCGACCACTGTCCTGTGGGGCTGGTCATGGAAAACCGCACATCCCGGTAAATGCCGGGCACCCGTTTGGGTATAAAAAATCTGCAAAGGAGAATGCACATGAAGACCGTAGCTGACAAAAAACTCTTGGTCGGAGCCGACAGGGCGGGCGTGGCGCTGAAAAATGCCATTGTCGAGCATCTTGAGGCAAAGGGCTGGGAAATCGAGGACATCGGCGTGAAAACCGTGGATGAACCCGATCCCGAGATGTTCCACCGGATCGGCCTTAAAGTCGGCGCCAAGATCGCCGAACGCGAATACGAGAGGGCCCTGATTTTCTGCGGCACGGGCATGGGCATCCATATTGCCGCCAGCAAGTGTCCCCACGTCCACTGCGCCGTGGTGGAGAGCGTTCCCGCTGCACTGCGCTGCATCACCGGCAACAATTGCAACATTATGTCCATGGGCGGCTTCTACGTGGCCCACGCCACCGGCATCGCCATGGCGGACGCCTATCTGGAGCACAACTTTGGCGACGGTTACGACCAGAAGTTCTACGATTACCATAAACTGGCCTACGACGAGCTGGAAGCCTTCGATTACGAAGAGTTCAAAGCCAATGGCTTCGAGGTCAAAAAACTCGGCTGACAATAGCGCTGAAGGGCCCCGGGAATTCCCGGGGCTCTTTTTTAGTGTATTGCCTCCGGCGAAGCGGGATGAAAGGCTTTGCCTCCGGCGGCCAAAGGCTCCGCCTTTGGAAACCGCCAGGGACAATCGTCCCTGGACCCATTTACGGAAATGCCCGCAAGCGGTCATTTCCAGGTTGAAGGATTACCGCCGCGAAGCGGAATAAAAGTCTTTTTGGAGTTCTTAGAACCTTTTTCTTCCAGAAAAAGGTTCTAAGCGGGTCCGGGCGGAGCCCGGCACGCCTGCACGCACGTTCGCCAAAAACCGTCATTTCAATTTGGTTTTTATAAAAAGTTTTTAAAACGTTCGGTATGTAACGAACGTTAGATGCGTAAATTCATAAAATAGTTCAATTTTGCCCTTGTGCCGGAAACGCTGCGGTGTTATGATAAAGGCGATGGCGGCATGCCATCGAAACCGGGAATACTTATATAAAACCACAGGCCATGGCGGCCTGTGCGGACGGATCATTTATTCAGGCAAAAGCAGGAGGAAGAAGCGTGAAGAAGGTAGCGATTGTGATGGGCAGCGCATCGGATATGCCGGCGGTACAGCCGGCGGTGGACAGGCTGAAAAAGTGGGGCGTGGATACGCAGGTACGCGTACTGTCGGCTCACCGCACGCCACAGGAGGCGGCGGATTTTGCCGCCGGGGCGAGGGAGAACGGTTTTGGGGCCATCATTGCCGCAGCGGGCAAGGCGGCGGCGCTTCCCGGCGCGCTGGCGGCGGTGACGACGCTGCCGGTGATCGGGCTGCCGGTGAAGTCGTCGTTTATGGACGGACTGGATTCGCTTTTATCCATGGCGCAGATGCCCCCCGGGATTCCGGTGGCCACGGTGGGGGTAAACGCCGCGGAGAACGCGGCCATACTGGCCCTTGAGATCATGGCGGTGGCGGACGCGGATGCGGCGGCGCTTCTAAAGGCGCACCGGGAGGAGATGACGCGCTCCGTACTTGCGGCCGACGCGAAAATCCGGGAGGCATTCAAATGAATGGAAGCATCCACGGCGGCGCCCGTTTCGAGCTACTCAAGCCAAGGGGCGACCGCATGAGCGAGGAATGCGGCGTCATCGGGGCGTTTGATCCCACGGGCGCGCCGGTGGGCGATATCTTATATTACGGGCTTTACGCCCTTCAGCACCGCGGACAGGAGTCGGCGGGCATCGCCGTTTCCGACGGCGCAAAAATCCACTATTTAAAGGACAAGGGACTGGTGACCGAGTGTTTCCAGAGCGGCGCGGCCTTGGAGGATCTGGGCGCGGGCTACTTGGGCATCGGCCATGTGCGCTACTCCACGGCGGGGGACAAGCAGATGGTCAACGCGCAGCCGCTGGTGATCCGCTACGGCGGCGGCGACCTGGCTCTGGCGCATAACGGCAACCTGATCAACGCGGGGGCCATCCGCGGCTACATCCAGTCGAGGGGCGGCATCCTTCAGACCGACGTGGATACCGAGGTCATCGCCAACCTGATCGCCCGCCGCAGCCACATGCCGCTGGTGGAGGCCCTTTCGGCCACCAGCGCCGACATACAGGGCTCCTACGCTCTGGTGCTTCTGACCGAGGATAAACTACTGGCCATGCGCGATCCGCTGGGCATCCGCCCCCTGGCGCTGGGCAAGGCGGGGGACGCCTACGTCGTCGCCTCGGAGAGCTGCGCCTTTGACGCGGTGGGAGGCGAATTGATCCGCGACATCCGCCCCGGCGAGATCCTGGTGGCCGACAGGGACGGCCTTCATTCGCACCAGACGCAGGTGCCGCTGCACAGCGACCTGTGCATTTTCGAGTTCGTCTACTTTGCCCGCACCGACACCCAGATGGACGGCATCAGCGTGTATGAGGCCCGGGAGAAGGCGGGGATGCTGCTGGCCAAGAAGCACCCGGTGGAGGCGGACATCGTGGTGGGCGTCCCCGACTCGGCGATCCCCGCCGCCATCGGCTATTCCAAGGCATCGGGCATTCCCTACGGGGAGGGCCTGGCCAAGAACCGCTACGTGGGCCGCACGTTCATACAGCCCCAGCAGGCCCAGCGGGAGGAATCGGTAAAGATCAAGCTCAACGCGCTGAAAAAGAACGTGCAGGGCAAACGGGTGGTGCTGGTGGACGATTCCATCGTCCGGGGGACCACCAGCCGCAAGATCGTGGAGATGCTCAGAAGCGCAGGTGCCCGGGAGGTGCATATGCGCATCTCGTCGCCCCAGGTGACGCACCCATGCTATTTCGGCATCGACATCGCCGAGCCTACCGAGCTGATCGGCGCGGGCATGGACGTGGAGGGCATCCGCCAGCGGATCGGGGCAGACTCCCTGGCGTACCTGACGCTGGGGGACCTTCTAAAGACGGTGGAGGGCAGCGGCTGCGGCTTCTGCCACGGCTGTTTCAACGGGAATTATCCCATGGACGTGGAAAACCTGCGGGGCTATGAGCCCAGGGAGGGCGCGCAATATGAGTGAGAAACCGCTTGACTATAAAGACGCCGGCGTGGACGTGCAGGCCGGCTACCGGGCCGTCGAGCTGATGAAAAAGCACACGGCCTCCACGCTGAACGAGCGGGTCATCGGCGGACTGGGCGGGTTTTCCGGCCTTTATTCCATGGCGGGCCTGGGCATGGAGGAGCCGGTACTGGTGGCCGGCGCCGACGGCGTGGGCACGAAGCTGAAGCTGGCCTTCGCCATGGACAAACACGACACGGTGGGTATCGACTGCGTGGCCATGTGCGTCAACGACATCGTCTGCCAGGGCGCCAGGCCGCTGTTTTTCCTCGACTACATCGCCACCGGAAAGCTGGACCCGCACCAGGCGGAGCGGATCGTCGCCGGGGTGGCCGAGGGCTGCCGGCAGGCCGGCTGCGCCTTGATCGGCGGCGAGACGGCGGAGATGCCCGGCTTTTATCCGGAAAACGAGTACGATCTGGCGGGCTTCGCCGTGGGCGTGGTGGACAAGAAAAATATCATCGACGGCTCCGCCGTGACGGCGGGGGACGCGCTGGTGGGCCTTTTTTCCTCCGGCGTGCATTCCAACGGCTATTCGCTGGTGAGAAAGCTCTTGGGTGAGGATTCTTCCAGCATGCGCCGCTACAGCGCTGAGTTGGGCACCTCCTTCGGCGAGGCGCTGCTGGCCCCCACCCGCATCTACGTCAAGGTAGTGCTGGAATTGATTCAAAAGTACGATATCCACGGCCTGAGCCACATCACCGGCGGCGGGTTCATCGAGAACATCCCGCGGATGCTGCAAAGCGGCCAGGGCGCGGACATCGATCTTTCCGCCTGGGAGGTGCCGCCGGTTTTCCGGCTGCTGCAGCGCTTGGCGAACATGCCCGACGAGGCGGCGTTTAATACATTTAACATGGGCATCGGCATGGTGGCCGCCGTACCGCAGGACCAGGCGGACGCCGTAGTGGCCACTTGCCGGGAGATGGGCCAGGAGGCCGCCGTCGTCGGCCGGGTGGTCCGGGGCGAAAGAGAGGTCCGTTTCAAATGAAGCACATCGCCGTATTCGCCTCCGGTGGGGGCAGCAATTTTCAGGCCGTCATCGACGGCTGCGCCCGCGGCGGGATTCCGGGGAAAGTGGCGCTTCTGATCTACGACCGCAAGAGCGCCTTCGCCCGCGTGCGCGCCGAATCCGCCGGGATTCCGGCTATTTACATGCATCCTAAAATGTTTGGTTCTTTCCAGGAGCACGACGAGGAAACGCTGGCCCTGCTCAAGGAGCACGCCGTGGATATCATCGTGCTGGCGGGCTATCTGCGCATACTGGGCGAAAAGACGCTGGCCGCCTATGAAAACGCCGTGATCAACACCCACCCGGCGCTGATCCCGTCGTTTTGCGGCATGGGCTTCTACGGGCTGAAGGTGCATCAGGCGGCGCTGGACTACGGGGTGAAGGTCTCCGGCTGCACGATCCACTTCGTGGACGCAGGCGTGGACTCCGGACCCATCATTTTTCAGCAGGCGGTGAACGTGCTTCCCGGCGACACGCCGGAAAAGCTCCAGCAGCGCATCCTTCCCGTTGAGCACAAGCTGCTGACCAAAGCCGCCAAACTCTTGTGCCAGGACCGCATCCGCGTATACGGACGCCGCGTCGAAATCATCTGAAAAAGGAGATCATCTATGAAACGCGCACTCATTTCGGTTTCGGACAAGCAGGGTATTGTGGAGCTGGCCCGGCAGCTTTTGGCGCTGGGCTATGAGATTCTTTCCACCGGCGGCACCGCCGCGGCGCTGGAGGATTCCGGCATCCCGGTAACGGCGGTAAGCGAGGTCACCGGGTTTCCCGAGTGCCTGGACGGCCGGGTCAAGACGCTGCATCCGGCGATCCATGGCGGCCTTCTGGCCATGCGCGATAACCCGGAGCACATGCGGCAGATCGGGGAGCTGGGCATCGAGCCCATCGATGTGGTGGTGATCAACCTCTATCCGTTCAGGCAGACCATTTCAAGGCCGGGCGCCTCCATGGAGGAAGCCGTTGAGAACATCGATATCGGCGGCCCCTCTATGCTGCGCGCCGCGGCGAAGAACTGGCAGGACGTGGCGGTGATGGTGGACCCGGCGGACTATGAAGAGGTGCTGCGCCAATTGAAGGAAACCGGCGGCGTGGACGAGGCTACACGGCTTCGCCTGTGCTACAAGGTGTTTGAGCATACGGCCGGTTACGACGCGCTGGTGGCGGGTTATCTCAGACCGCGGGCGGGCGTCGGGTTTCCGGCGGTCTACACGCCCGCCTTTGAGAAGCAGCAGGATCTGCGCTATGGCGAGAATCCCCACCAGAGCGCCGTTTTTTACCGCGAGCTGCTGGATGTGAGAGGTACGCTGGCCGCGGCGGAGCAGCTTCACGGCAAGGAACTTTCCTACAACAATATCGCCGACACCAACGGCGCGCTGGAGTGCCTGCGGGAGTTCGAGGGCGAAGTGGCCGTGGTGGCGGTGAAGCACGCCAACCCCTGCGGCGTGGGCGTGGGCGAAACGGTATACGAGGCCTGGCGCAAGTGCTACGAGGCGGACCCCGTCTCCATTTTCGGGGGCATCATCGTCACCAACGCGGCAATGGACGAAAAGACGGCGGAGGAAGTCGGCAAAATTTTCGTGGAGATCGTCCTGGCCCCGGCGTTCACCGACGGGGCGCTGGCCATCCTTAAAAAGAAGAAGAACATCCGCCTTCTGCGGCTGGAGGATATAAACGCCCCGCTGCCGCAGGATAGCTGGGACTACAAGCGGGTGGCCGGCGGCCTTCTGGTGCAGCAGCGCGATCTTGATTTTCTGAGCGGCATCCAGGTGGTCACCGACCGCGCGCCCACCGAGCGCGAAATGGACGACCTGATGTTTGCCTGGAAAGTGGTGAAGCACGTCAAGAGTAACGGCATTGCCGTGGCCAAGGACGGGCAGTCGCTGGGCATCGGGCCGGGGCAGGTGAACCGCATCTGGCCCACGCAGCAGGCCATCGAGCGCAGCGGTGAGAAGGTGCGCGGCGCGGCGCTGGCCTCCGACGCCTACTTTCCGTTTGACGATTGCGTGAAGGAGGCGGCCAGGGCGGGCATCACCGCCATCATACAGCCGGGCGGCTCGGTGAACGACAAGGACAGCATCAAGGCATGCAACGACGCGGGCATCGCCATGGTCTTCACCGGCATGCGGCATTTCAAGCATAGTTAGTGTTTGCCTCCGGCGGCCAAAGGCTCCGCCTTTGGGAACCGCCAGGGACGATTGTCCCTGGACCCATTTGCGGGGATTTATAAATAACGCTGGTTTATTCCTCCCGCGAAGCGGAATGAAAGTCTTTTTGGAGTTCTTAGAACCTTTTTCTTCAGAAAAAGGTTCTAAGCGGGTCCGGGCAGCGCCCTTGGCCTATTCAACAGCAAAGGAGTCCTCTATGAAAGTTCTGGTCATCGGCGGCGGCGGCCGCGAGCACGCGCTGATCAACGCCCTGAAAAAGTCCCCTTCGGTATCGGAGATTTACTGCGCGCCGGGCAACGGCGGGATTGCGCGGGCGGCCGCCTGCGTTCCTATCGGCGCCACGGACATCGAGCCCATGGTAAGGTTCGCCGTAAACAGCGCCATTGATTTTTGCATCGTGACGCCGGACGATCCGCTGGCGCTGGGGATGGTGGACGCCATGGAGCGGGCGGGTATTGCCTCTTTCGGGCCGGACAAAAAGGCGGCGGAGCTGGAGGGCAGCAAGGTGTTCGCCAAAAACCTGATGAGGAAATACGGCATACCCACGGCGGCCTACCAGGTGTTTGGCGACGCGGAGGATGCCAAGGCCTACATTGAAAGGGCGGGCGCGCCCATCGTGGTGAAGGCGGACGGGCTGGCCAAAGGCAAGGGCGTCATCATTGCCGGGACGGTGGAGGAAGCCAAGTCGGCGGTGGATGAGATCATGTCCGCCAGGATTTTCGGCGACGCGGGGAACCGGGTGGTGGTGGAGGAATGCATCAGCGGGCCGGAGGTGTCTGTGATGTGCTTCGCCGACGGGGAGCGTCTGGTGCCCATGGTGTCGTGCCAGGACCACAAGCGGGTGCGCGATGGCGACAAAGGCCCCAACACGGGGGGCATGGGGGCGTTTTCGCCGTCGCCTCACTACACGCCGGAGGTTCACCGCCAGGTGATGGAGACGATCCTCTTGCCGACGCTTCGGGCCATGAAGGCGGAGGGCAGGCCCTTCAAGGGCATCCTGTACGCGGGGCTGATGCTGACGGAAAAAGGCCCCATGACGCTGGAATTCAATGTCCGCTTCGGCGATCCGGAGACGCAGGCGGTGCTGCCGCTTTTGGAAAGTGATTTGATGGACATCCTCATCGCCTGCCGCGACGGGCATCTGGATAAGGTGCCGGTGGATTGGCGCGGCGGCGCGGCGGCGGTGGTGGTGATGGCCTCCGGCGGCTATCCGGGCAGCTATGAGGAAGGCTTTGAGATCACCGGTCTGGAGGCGGTGGACGAGGCTCAGGTGGTCCACGCGGGCACCAGGGAGGAAAACGGGAAAATCCTCACCGCCGGCGGGCGGGTGCTGGGGGTGTCTGCTACGGGCGATACGCTGAAGGCGGCGCTGGACAAGTGCTATCAGGGCGTGGAGAAGATTCATTTTGAAGGTGCGCATTACCGCGCGGACATCGGCAGATTTGCCAGGGAGGACTAAATGCTGCGGCGTGTATTTGTAGAGAAGAAGAGCGGTTTTGACGGCGAGGCACAGAGCATCCGCCACGATTTGCGGAGCCAATTGCAGCTTCCTCATTTGGAAAATGTGCGGGTGCTGGTGCGCTACGATGTGGCGGGCCTGGACGAGGCGACGTGGGAGAAAGCCTGCCGGACCATCTTTTCCGAGCCCATGGTGGACAACATCTACCAGGAGGAGATGCCGCAGGGCATGGGCCACGCGTTTGCCAGGATGTACCTGCCGGGGCAGTACGACCAGCGGGCGGACTCTGCGGCCCAATGCGTGCAGATGCTGACCCAGGGCGAGCAGCCCAATGTGCGCGTGGCCACGGTGTTCGGGCTCATCGGCGATCTGTCAAAGGCAGATATTGCAGCCGTCCAGAACTATCTGGTCAACCCGGTGGACTCCATGATCGGCCCTCTGGAGAAGCCGGATACGCTTCAGATGGATTTGCCAGCCCCGCCGGACGTGCCGGTGATGGAGGGCTTCACGAAGCTGGACAAAGAGGGCATGACGAAGCTGGCGCAGGAGATGGGGCTTGCCATGAGCGTGGAGGACGCCCTGTTTGTGGCGGCATATTTCCGCGGGGAGGGGCGCGACCCGTCTTTGACGGAAATCCGCGTCATCGACACCTACTGGTCGGACCACTGCCGCCACACCACGTTTCTGACCCGGCTGGACACGGTGTCCTTTGAGACGTCCAAATACAGGGCGCGCATCGAGGAGGTGTTCCGCCACTACCTGGCCGCCCGCGGGGAGATTTACGGCGAAAAGATTTCGGAGCGTCCCCTGTGCCTGATGGACCTGGGCACCATGGGGGCGCGGCTGATGAAAAAGCGCGGCCTGCTCCCCGATCTGGACGAATCCGAGGAGATCAACGCCTGCTCCATCCGCGCCGATATCCGGGTGGACGGCAAAACGGAGCCGTGGCTGATCATGTTCAAGAACGAGACCCATAACCATCCCACGGAGATCGAGCCCTTCGGCGGGGCGGCCACGTGCCTGGGCGGCGCCATCCGCGACCCGCTTTCGGGCAGGAGCTACGTGTACCAGGCGATGCGGGTCACCGGCGGCGGCGATCCGCGGGTGCCCATTTCAGATACCCTGCCGGGGAAGCTGCCCCAGCGGCGCATCACCAGGGAGGCGTCCCACGGCTACAGCTCCTACGGCAACCAGATAGGGCTTGCCACCGGGCAGGTGACGGAAATCTACCATGACGGCTACATTGCCAAGCATATGGAGATCGGCGCGGTGATCGGGGCGGCCCCGGAAAAGAACGTGGTGCGGGAGCGCCCACGGCCGGGGGACGCGGTGGTGATTCTGGGCGGGCGCACGGGCCGGGACGGCTGCGGCGGCGCCACCGGCAGCTCCAAGGCGCACACCAAGGCGTCCATCGAGACCTGCGGCGCAGAGGTGCAAAAGGGCAACCCCATCACCGAGCGCAAGTTGCAGCGGCTGTTCCGGAACCCGGAAGTATCCCGGCTGATCAAGCGCTGCAACGATTTCGGCGCAGGCGGCGTTTGCGTGGCCGTGGGGGAATTGGCGGACGGGCTGGACATCGATCTGGACCTGGTGCCCCGCAAGTACGAGGGGCTCGACGGCACGGAGCTGGCTATCTCCGAATCCCAGGAGCGCATGGCGGTGGTGCTGGACCCGCAGGATGTGGATCAATTTCTCGCCTTTGCCGCCAAAGAGAATCTGGAGGCGACGAAAATCGCCTCCGTCACCGATACCGGGCGCATGCGCATGACGTGGCGCGGCCAGCTTCTGGTGGATATTTCCAGGGACTTTCTTGGTACCAACGGCGTGCTGCAGCACGCTTCGGCCCATGTGACGGCGCCCGAAGGCGGCTTCTTCAAAAGCGAACCCGCTCCTGATCCCAAGGCCAGGTGGATGGAGACCTTATCCTCCCTTTCCGCGGGCAGCCAGAGGGGCCTTTCGGAGCGGTTCGACGCCACCATCGGGGCGGCCACGGTGCTGATGCCCTACGCGGGTGCGTATCAGGCCACCCCGGCGGAGGCCATGGCGGCCAAGCTGCCGGTGCTTTCGGGGGAGACGGACGACGGCACCATCATGACCTTCGGCTACGACGCGGATTTAAGCAGCTGGAGCCCGTTTCACGGCGCCTGCTACGCGGTGGTGGAATCGCTTTTGAAGCTGGCCTGCGCCGGCGGCGACATCCGCCGCGCCCGGCTGACCTTCCAGGAATACTTCAAGCGCCTGCACGACGACCCGGCCCGCTGGGGCGAGCCGGTGGCGGCGCTTCTGGGCGCGTACCACGCGCAGGAGAGGCTGGACGTGGCGGCCATCGGCGGCAAGGACTCCATGAGCGGCAGCTTTGAGGATTTGGACGTGCCGCCCACGCTGGTATCCTTCGCCGTGGCCCCGGCGGACATGCGCCGCGTGATCTCCGGCGAATTCAAGCGGCCCGGCTCCGCGCTGGCGCTCATCAAACTGCCCCGGGACGAGGACGATCTGCCCGACTTCGAGGCCTTCAAGGCCCTTTGCCGGGGCCTTAAAAGAGGCATTCATAGTGGCGCGATTCTATCGGCGTACACCCTTCGTCCCGGCGGCCTTGCCGAGACCGTCTCCAAGATGGCCTTCGGCAATCTTCTGGGTGCGGAACTGGATGTGGGCGCCGAGGAACTCTTCAGATACGCGCCGGGCAGCGCCGTCATCGAGGTGGCGGAGGAAGCGGACGTCAAAATGCTGTTTGACGGCAGTCTTTTACCGTCTATTGCCGTCATTGGTCGTGTAACTGCGGCCAAAATGCTGTCTTTCTGCAGTGAAACGGTGGATCTTTTGCAGGCAAAAGCCGTCTTTGAAGGCGTACTGGAGAATGTGTTCCCCATCCGCCGCGGCCAGAGGGAAGGGAAAATCCCCTCCAAAACCTTCACCGGCCGCAGCCTGAAAAAGCCCCAAATCCGCACCTCCAGGCCACGGGTGCTGATCCCGGTATTCCCCGGCACCAACTGCGAGTACGACACGGCCCGCGCCTTCATTCGCGCCGGCGCCGTGCTGCAGATCATCGTGGTGAAAAACACGGTGCCCTCTGATATCCCCGAGACCATCGACGCCCTTGAAAGGGCCATGAAAAATGCCCAGATCATCGTGCTTCCCGGCGGCTTTTCCGCAGGCGACGAGCCGGACGGCTCCGGCAAGTTCATCGCCACGGCCCTTA
>JBMNQS010000037.1:0-21874 GCA_050944255.1 Christensenellales bacterium
CGTACTCGTCATGTTCGTCGCTGTCGGCGGAAACGAAGCCGTCCCTTGTGCCGGGAAATTTGCGCGGGGAAATGCCGCTTTCGGTAAAGCGGTAGCGGGCGTAATCGCCCCCGCCGGGCACGTCCTCGGGCTCGTACAACGGAACCTTCTCAGGATCCAGCACCGGGATAGTAGCCGTGGCGTCGGCCAGGTACTGGTCGGTGAGCAGTATCACCGGAATCTGGTATTTTTCCGCCATATTGAAGGCGCGGATGGTCTGGTAAAACGCATCCTCGTGATGGCGCAGCGCGATGACCATGCGGGAAAACTCCCCTTGGGAAGCCGAAATGACAAATTTCAGGTCGCCCTGTTCGGTACGCGTGGGAAAACCGGTCACCGGTCCCGGACGCTGCGCGTCCACCAGCACCAGCGGAATCTCCGCCATGCCGGAGAGGCCCAAAGCCTCCACCTTCAGGCTGAAGCCGCCGCCGGAGGTGCCGGTCATCGCCCGCGCGCCGGCGAAGGAGGCGCCGATGGCCATATTGACGGCGGCGATCTCATCCTCGGCCTGTTCCACGACGATACCTGTCTCCACGGATTTAAGCGCCAGATACTCCATAATGGAGGTGGACGGCGACATGGGATAAGCGGAATAAAACTGCAGTCCCGCCGCCAGAGCGCCCAGCGCCAGGGCGCGATTGCCCGAGATGATCATGTGATCGGCATGGTTTCCGCCGGTATGCTCGAATTTCTGCGGCACAGCGTCGTACCCGGCTCGAGCCGCCTTGACGTTGATCTCCACATAATCGGCCTTCACCGATTTTTCAAATACGCCGCGGACCGCCGCCTCATCCATGGGGATGCCAAAGAGCTTCAGCACCGCGCCGATAGCCGCGCTGCCCGCTACGCGCGGATTGCCCAGTGCTTTGGCAATAGCCGCCATATCCAGATGGATGGCGCGGCTGTCGTCGGTTTGAACTATGCTGTCGCACAGGATAAAGCCGCCCGGCTGCAGGTATTCCCGGTGGATGGCCACGGTCTCCTCGTTGAGCGCAATGATGCCGTCGAGCCGCTCGCTGTGGGATTGCGGCGCCTGCGCGCCAAAGCGGATGCGCGAAAAGTTATGCCCCCCGCGAATGCGCGACATCAGATCCCGCATGGCGAAAATGCCGCATCCCGCCTGTTTGAGCAGACGCTCCAGTATCGCCACGGCGGTGTCCACGCCCTGGCCGGCAGAGCCTCCAACCAATAGATTGTACATATCCTCATCTCCCTTCATCCGTTGCCAACAGGCAAAATTTACTTTTACTATAACAGAAAGCACTGTCGTTATGGAATAGTTTTTGAATATAAAAGCCGCCGCTTCTTCGCCTCCGGCAAACCAAAAGCACGCTTTAAAACCGGCAAAGCCTTTAAACGGCCGCAAAACAATCTTCAGAATTTTCTTGTTTCGGCCAGGCAGCATGCCTCATTGATCTTCAGCGCCGAGAAAAAGCGCCGGATGAAAAATTTCCCTCCGGCGCTTTATTTCAGACTGCCCGGATCGAACCGGTCACTTACGCATCCCTTCTTTGTTGCCTCGCCCGTACAGGATGCCCACCAGTGCCAGCAGGGCGCCGCTGACCAGCAGAATGGATTCCACGCTCACCACATCCGCCAGAGGCCCGAACAGCACAATGGCTACCGGCATAGCGCTTGCCGAAATAAGCTGCACAATGGAAAACACCCTGCCCAGGACCTCCGGCTCGGTGATCTCCTGGATGTGTACCGTCTGCGCCGTGGCCAGCGGCGGCAGGAAAAATCCCGCTATCCCCATGAAAACAAGGAAGGATACAAAATTCCACGCCGCGCCCAGCAGAGCGAACATGACGCCAAAAACCACAAGGCAGAACGCTACCGTCCGCACCTTGTCCTTAAACTGGCCCTTGAGGGAAACAAACAGCCCGCCGAAAAAAGAGCCCACCGTCCAGACCATCTCATTGGCCGTCAGCCGCCAGACCTCGCTGCCGAAGGTGCGCTCCACCATCAGGGGGGAAAGCACCGCCGCCGGTGTGATCAGGAAGAAGGAAAACAGGAAACAGATCAGGATGCGCCGAAGCTGCGGATGACGGAAAGTATATTTTAATCCGTCCTTCAAATCTACCCATACGGAATCGGTTTCCTTCTGGACGGTTATTTTCTCCACCTGGATCCGGCTCATGACGAAAACGGCTATCGCGGCCGTGACCACATCCACAAAAAGGGCGGCCACAATCCCGACCCAGCCCAAAATAAGACCTCCAACGGCAGGCGCCAGCAGCATCAGAACCGAGTTTAAAGTCTGATTGATCCCCTGCGCCTTCGTCAGATGCTCCTGCGGCACAAGCTGTGGGTAAATGGCGCCCACGGCGGGGGTTTGAATGCCGGCGCCGACAGAGCGTACCGCCGATACCGCCAGCAGAAGCTCCAGCCGGTCGAAGCCCAGCAGAAAAGCGGCGGTCAGAGCCAAAGTGGCAAGGGCAATGAAACCATCGGACAGCATAATCAGATGCTTGCGGTTGTACCGATCCGCCCAGACGCCGCCGAGCAGCGATACCAATACCTGCGGCAACAGGGAGCAGATGGTGGCCAGCATCAGCCATGTACCGGAGGAAGTGGTCAGCGTGATGTGCCAGATGATGGCGAACCCCACCACCGAAGAGCCGAAAAGAGAAACGTTTTGGCTCAAAAGAAACAGGCCGATCTGTTTTTTCCATCCGGTAAATTTAAATATTTTCATATTCATATAGAATCTTCCTCTCTTTCTTTATGGAAGGAAAAAGACACAAAAAAGCGGCAGGAAAAAGCCGGCTGCCGCCTCACCTTATCAGAAAACGAAGGTCAGCAATACGCTTGTGCCTTTTCCGGAATAACAATGATTGAAAAATGGACGCGCCTATCCCTATAGCCGGATATGACGGAAATCATACGGCAAACGGCCATTTTTATTCCGGCAAAACCACACATACCGCAAACCCTCCTTTCAAATGCACTATGATTCATTATACATGTCGGCGGATAAAAAGCAATGGTTCGGCAACGCCAACATTTGTAAACGCTGTAAGCATGCGATGGGATTAAAGTACAAAACCATTGCGCTCACGGCTCAGTAAACCCCGTCCGATACAAATTCGCCCCTACCTTTGAGGTAGCAGTCGAAAAATTCGAGGCTGATTCTGTTGATCGTCTTCAGGCAATCCTCGGCACTGATTTCCGCTCTGCGTCCGTCGAGCAGGCGCGTCAGCAACGGGCTTGTCAAAGAAAGATCGGTTAAACCCAGATGCCCTGTCCCGCTTATATGCACGTTAAACGCATTTGCGCCGGTATCGGAAAGCAGCGCCTGATTGGCGGCGTACTGTGGCCATTGATCAAGATGACTCCACGTGCTGTCCGAATAGATGTTCAGTACCGCGGCGGGATACGTTGCTCCGTTCCAGACGAACTCGCCGTCCTCTACCCCTTCAATATCGCACAGGAAAGGCGACTCAAGGGCCATCACCGCCCCAACGTCGTCGCGAAGCCTTCCCACGCCGAGCACCGCCGAACCTCCAAGAGAATGCCCCATCACGCCTATTTTCCGGGCGTCGATAAGCCTATAGGCCGTTTCGGCGTCATCCTTTTTCGCTTCGGCAAGTATTTGGTCGATGGTAAACTGAATGTCCCCGGTTCGTACGGCCATCCACTTTTGGTAATACGCGACACTCTGCCGCCTGTCGGATTTTGCGTCCTCCGCCCTCAATTCCCGCATAAAGCCCATATCTATCCATTTCGTATGCCCGTTTTCATCGGTGGTATACAAGCACTGGTACGTATGGTCAATCGAACATACGACATACCCGTGGGAGGCCAGTTCGCGATACAGCGATTCGTTGCTTGTTTTGATGCCCATGCTGCCGTGCGAAAACACCACCAGCGGACAGCCGCCTGGGGATGACTGGTCATAATCCCACGGATACCAGAACGCTACGTTCAGCTTTCTGTTTTCCCCGGTATCGGTATAGGTTTCAATCCGGCTCGTATCCGTATACGCATATTCTGCGGTCGCCACCTGGTATTGGCCGGTTACCTCCAGCAGCTTGCGCTGCGGGAAAACGATGGCAGGCAGGGCAGCCGCGAGAAGAATCCCCGTCATGGCCACTGCTTTCAGGACAACCCAAAGGGCTTTAAAATCCCTTTTTTCATCTCTTTTATACACCAGGGACGCTGCTGCGATCACGGCCAGCAAAAGCAGCAAAAAGCCCAGCGCATAGTAACGAGGGCTCCACTGGATGACCTCCAAAACAGCAAGCAGCACAAATATGACAAAGGCCGCAATGCGCAGCATGTTCTTTGCCTTATGATGATAGGATTTTGTTTTGATGCAAACAAATGAAAATACCGTTTGGGCAATAACCAACGCTACAACTGGATAAACTCCCATTTCCGCCGCCTTTGATCGCTTCGTTTTATAGAATGATTATAGCATGCGAAACTCTCAAAGTAAATTTCAAAAGCAAGTAACAATACCCTATGGGTTCGTACAGATAAAAAGTATCGAGTATCTATAAAATTGCGATATTGGCTGCGGGCATCAGAAAGCATACTCCCGACTTTTTACCTGTCACATATCCCTGCTGCCGGGGGAAACGCCTTCCCAAAACAAGCCTGCGCAAACTCAACTCTTCAGTGTTCCTTTCGGCGTTCGTCACCGCACATTTCCCGTGCCGTTATTGTTGACATGTATGGTCCCGGGTATATACTATAAATATAGACTTACAGACGAAAATACAGGCATATGCAGGAGGTGATGCACAATGAAAAGGACCATCATTGTTGCAATCAGCGCAATTGTTCTGATCGGTTTGATAATAGGGTCAATCTTTCTGTACCGCCGGCAAAATATAGGTGATCCGACGCCCTCCACACCCTCGTCCACACCTACGGCCGAGCCCACGCCCACACCCATGCCTTCGCCTACACCGACGATTACCCCTTCGCCGTCGCCTACCGCCACACCCTCGCCTACGCCTACGGTTACACCCTCACCCACACCTACGGCTACACCCACGGTTACGCCCTCCCCCACGCCTACGGCGGATATCAGCAAACTCAATAATGATACCAAGGGCTGGGGATTTGTCCGCGTGCCGGGCGGCGCACCCCAACTGGCAAAAAGTGAGACGGATCTGATGCACAAGTACGAATGCATCTATCTGGATAACAAGACAAACGAAAAAGCATTGTACCTGACCTTTGATAACGGGTATGAAAATGGCTTTACCCCCAAAATCCTGGATGTGCTGAAAAAGCAGCGGGTACCGGTCACATTTTTTATAACCGGCTCCTATCACAACAATCAAAAGGCTTTGGTCAGGCGGATGCTTGACGAAGGGCATATTGTAGGCAATCACTCCCTTACCCATCCGAGCATGCCGTCGCTGACCGACAGGGAAGCCTTCCAAAAGGAGATCATGGACCTGCACGATAACTTCCACGACGAGTACGGCGTGAAAATGAAGTATTTCCGCCCGCCCATGGGCGAATACAGCGAGAGATCGCTGGCTATGACCCGGGAATTGGGCTATACCAGCGTATTTTGGAGCCTTGCGTACAGGGATTGGGAAACCGATAACCAAAAGGGCGCCGATCACGCCTATGCGCAGGTCATGGACCATCTGCACGACGGGTGTGTGATCCTGCTTCATTCCGTGTCAAAGGACAACGCCGACGCACTGGAGCGCATCATAAAAGACGCGCGTGCAAAAGGGTATGTTTTTAAATCGCTCGACGAGTATGTCTATTAGAACCGTTTCAATATCTGAAAATGCGAAAGACACCGTGTTTATCGGTGTTTTTCGTTGCCGCATTCGGAAATTGGATACGGCTGAGAAGAATACGTTATGAAGCTGTCCACATTATCTGCCGCCGCCGCACCCTCTGCACCGGTTTTATTTAAGAAGCCCGATTCGCCGGAGCCTGTAACATTTAATTTAAAAAAGGTATATATGCTAATATAAAACAGGCATAATTGGAGGGGGCTACCCATGAGCAGAGAAAAATGCAGGCGCCTGTCGTTATTTTTAACGTTTATACTGCTTGTTTCGGTATTGCTCGGCTGCGCCGACAAAGCACCTGTTACAACAAGCCCGGAAAATCCATCCCCGTCTTCCGAGCCTGTTATTGCGTCGCCGCCTGCGCCAACGCCGGAGCCAGAACCGCAGCCGCTGGATTTTACCTGGCAACCCTACGTGTACAGCGATATATACAACAGGGCCTTTGGCGAGGAGATGCAGCTGTACTGCCATGCCATGATCGATGCCATGATGATCGGCGCCGAGAGCGTTGCGTACCCGGATGAGGCAACGATATATGATTTTGAAATGGTTATCAGGGCCCTCTTCCCACCCTATCATTTATTGGTTTCCGGCATCTCCTATTCGGACGGCACGATCCATCTTGATTATGCGCTGGATGATGCGCAGCGCAAACAGTTGCTGGATAAATTCGGTGAGCAGATCACCATGCTGATCCAGTCCGCGGTGATGCAGGGCGACAGTCCGGCGATGGCGGCCGTCGCGCTCTATCACGCTTATGCGGGCATGACCGTCTATGACCATGAGGCGGCGGCCGACGACGACGTGATCACAGACGTGAGCAGCTACCAGGCGCTGACCGAGCTTAGCGGTATCTGCCAGTCCTTCGCCGCCGCATACGCTTATCTTTGCCTGCAGTGCGGTATAGACGCGGTCAATGCGGGAGGCATGACCGAATCGTATGATGAGGCGCATGACTGGACGCTGCTGACGCTGGACGGAAATACTATTATTGCGATCCCACCTTTGAAAATGGCATCGGCGCTATGGGCCTGCGCTATTTCGGCATGACTGCACAGCGGCGCGAATTGGAAGGCGGGTATATTGCCGATAGATACAACATCACAAACACGAACGTGCTTTGGGGCAGGGACATCGATGTGACGGATGAACGCTTCGCCCCCTTATGGGAGGCTTCTTTCGTCGCCAGCCTGCAGCGCAGGGACGGCGCGCTGCACATCCAGTGTGAGCAGGAAGACGGTACCCCGTTTGAATTTATTGTGAAGTAAGCCAATGAAACATGAGTATAATGAACCACATGAAATTAATGCTTGTTGTATCTTAAAGTCGATCTGGAATAAGACTTTTCACTTCCTCAATCAGTCCAGCCAGTTATCACAAGCTGCAGTCGGATTTTTCCCAACCATATAAAAGACATGATCCACTTTGCCCTTATAATCAGCAGGTTTTTCAGGAAATGTTTCAATCATCTTGACGGCCTTCTTTTCGTTTAGGCAGTATTGCTCATTGATGGCAAAAAGCATCTGATTGAGGCAGGATACAGAACGCACAAGATGGGCCGTTACATAATAAAGATCGTTTTTCTGCGCGTTGGCCATTGCCAGCATATGCGAAAATCCGGCCTCAAAGATGAAAATCTGTATGATTGCCGTTTTCATTTTTGAAGGATAACTTTCAGAAACGGCCTTTAGCTTCCATATTTCTCCCGTTGCGTCCCATAAAACTCTGCTGACAGCCAATTCTCCCATATACATCGCGTTCATATAGGCGTGAGGATGCCCGGCTTGATAATGGGCGGAAACAAGGCCATTCCGGCATTCATGGATAGCCGTTTCCACCCGTCCAATATCCCTTAAAATAAAATCAACATGGTATTTATCAATGATAAGCCATCCGCCGCCATTGACCCACTTACCCCATTCGCCGGGCGATGCAATAAGTCCCGCTCTGTGTTCATCATCCAATTGCCGGGCCACAGCATCCAGTGCCGATAAATCAAGCGACGCGCTGCCCGAATAATATATCCCCATATCAATATCTGAATCAGCACTGTGCGTGCCTCGCGCGCGGGAGCCGCCGAGAACTACCGCTTGAATTCCCGGCACCGTTTTTAAAGCGGCGGTTGCCCTATCTAAAACGGAGCGTATGACATCCAATTTGTTCATCTCCTTTATTCTTACAGGAATCAGTATACCAAAATTTCCACTTTACTCAACTATAAGGATGCCTTTTTCAGAATGTTGTATTGAGCGAAAATTCATCTTCCGAAAATACAAGGTTCAAATTTAAACATTTCAGATTGCAAATTGAAAACCGTTCTATTTCGGGCTGCTCATGCCGTGGAATGGCAGAAGGCGGGGCGCAAGACTTATTGCACCGAAAAGTGCCGGGAACAGGGGCAGCGTGAGAAGGATGCAACGGGCGAAAAAGCATAGGCAGAAGAAGGGGAAGAACATCGCGGATTAGCCTTTCAAAAAGCCTGTATTCATGCGGTTTGCGGATATAAAAAACGGAGGGTAAGGGGTTTTTGCCTTAGCCTCCGTTTTACATTCTATCCCGTGACAGGCCGGGCCAACTTGGCCCGAAGTGGGTACTACTGGCTTAATATAATCTTCCGTCCCATACCGGCATGTTGGAAATGTACTCTCCCTCCACGGCGGGCACATAATAAGCTCCGTAGGTCTTCAGACCATTCTCTCTCTCCATGTCGGGTAATTCAATATAAAAACGGTAATATGGCATAAAAAACTGTTCCGTGCCGCCTGTACGGTATATCAGCTCAACCTTTGCAACATATTCTAACCCGGGCAATTCTTCTGGAACAGTCGTGATGTAGTTCCCGTTTTTGAGAAGTTCTTTCGCCTCGTTGGTTGTGATAATAGGATAATCTCCAACCTTGCCGGATAAGTCAGGCTGAAAAACTCTCGCCAGGAACAATTTCCCATCGTCATCGCAATAAAATGCAACTCTGTTAAAATTGTAGTTTATGATTTGGTTGGTAATGTCTCCGCTGCCGTCATAAAACTCGATGCTGTATCCTTGCGCCTGTTGTGCGCCGTAAATTTCTATGGAATCCTCTCCGAAAATCGCATAATCTCCCCCATGGATATTTACTTGCGGATTATCCATTCCAATGAAGTCTATATATTTTTCTTTCAGATATTCCGCTACCGCAGCGACTTGTTCATAAGTTGCATAATGTGTAAAGTTGTACTCGTCCGGAAGCGTTATGGCCGGATCGAATGTTATCTTCGCCGTCATCTGCTGGTTTACTTCAATTTTGATACCATTGTCCTCTATTACAACGGTGCTTGGGGAAAAGTAGCCTTCCGGTACTCTCTCACCTGTTTTCGCAAACTTCTCCTTAATGGCGGCCCGTGTCTTTTCGTCCGGAGCATTGTCAGTGATTTCAAGGTTATCGACATCCACGCCCAATCTGCTTGCAACATTGAGCAGGAGCTCTCTCATCTGATCAAAATCGATATCCTGAACCTGAAAGTTTTCATTATAAGCTCGCGAGTTTTGATAAACGGGTAATGTGGAAATCTCCGCAGTTTCAGTCCACGGATTATTATTAACAATTTCCGAAATATCATATGCCGTGTATCCCTCGAAGCCCATTGCTTCGCCTGAATCCTCTGTAATTGCAAGCAAGGGCAGGTCACCCAGTCCGGGCGCACGCCCGACCGGATTTGCAGGAATCATCTTGATAACAGTAAATACAGCTAAAGCAAGGCAAGCCGCTAAAGCTCCCCATTTTACCCAAGGACGCTTCTTTTTTGTTTTTGCTATAGGGTTCGCCTCGGCGATATAATCCTCGGAAATTTCTCCGATTTTTTCAAGAAGCTTTTCATTTTTCATATGGTAACACCTTCTTTCTCAAGGTATGTTTTCAGTTCGTTTCTCACACGAAACAACAGGGATTTTGTTTGACTTTCACTGTTGCCATGCAGTCCTGCAAGCTCCCTTATCGGCATCAGATACCAATATCGTTGAACAAATATAATGCGTTTTTTACGTGGCAGTTCTGCAAGAAAACTGTTAAGCGCTTCAACCAGTAATAATTCGCCCATTGCCTGTTCTGAATCGGAAGATGCTGGAATACTATCGTTCAATTCGGACAGTGCAAGAGGCATCTCCCCGAAACCTCGTTTTTCAGCGGTGAATCTTTTGTACCTGTTTAGGGAAAGGTTACGGGTTATTTTGCCTAAAAAGACAGATAAGCGGTTCGGACGGTTCGGAGGCATTGCGCTCCATGCGCGCAGATAGGTGTCATTTACGCATTCCTCTGCATCTTCATCGTTATGTAGAATATTATGAGAAATGGAGTAGCAATATCTCCCGTATTTGTTTGATGTTTCGGCAATAGCGGATTCGGAGCGCTCCCAATACAGGTCAATTATTTTGCTATCCTCCATAGTGCCACCTCCTGTTTGCAGCATAAAGGCCTTCACTATAATAGACCGAAAAAAATAAGCTGCGTTGCACAAGTTTATACAATTTGGTCTACGTTACAGAATTTGTTACGATTAAGCAACTTATCATCTAAAAGAATTATACGTTAGCAAATTAAAAGGGGCAAGCATGGCCGCTTGCCCCAAAGTTATTGTAGAACAACACAAATCCGAACCCTTCGCCAACAGAAAAAACCTGTCGTTTATGGTTCGGATTATGTGCGTTTGGTGCGAGAAACAGGACTTGAACCTGCATGTTCTTGCGAACACACGGACCTGAACCGTGCGCGTCTGCCAATTCCGCCATTCTCGCCTATCTGGTGGAGGGGGGTGGATTCGAACCACCGAAGTCACTGACGACAGATTTACAGTCTGTTCCCTTTGGCCGCTCGGGAACCCCTCCGGATGCGACCGTCTCCAAAGCATATGTCTTTTGGCGACAACGGTTATGATACCTCATCGCATGGGAAATGTCAAGGGGTTTTAAACGGTTTGATCCATGGACACTGCCGCGATCCGTTGAACCGGCTTGCCGTATTTTGCCCGTATCAAATCCACTTTTAGCAGCGCTTATATATAGCACGATTATTTTGTCATTGCTTTAACAAAGTTTTTCCAATTTCTGGACTTATGCAGAAAACAAGCCTATAATGAAGGCAAGCATTTTACATATTTCATATGAAAGGGGTCGATTTTTTTGAGCTTTGATGTCAACAGCATCTTCCTGTTCATTGCCGCGGGTATTGTCATTTTATACGTGCTGGCACAGTCTGTTTTCTTTTTAATCAAGGCCTGGCGCCGCGGAAAGGAAATCGGGTTGGATGTCACAGTCATGAAAAAAGCGCTTTCCACATCCGCCGTATTTACCATCGCGCCATCGGTGGCCATCCTCATCGGCGTGATCACGCTTTCAAAAAAGCTGGGCATTCCCCTGCCATGGCTTCGCCTTTCGGTCATCGGCGCGCTGACCTATGAATTGACCGCCGCTGAAACCGCCGCCACCGCCGTGGGAGCCAGCATGAGCGAATCCTCCATAGCGTTGACCGCCGCGCAGTATGCCGCCATCGCCTGGGTCATGACACTGGGCATCATCATAGGGCTGATCCTGGTCCCGCTACTGTGCAGAAAAATCCTCTCGGGCATGCAGACCATTAAAAGCAGGGACCAAAAATGGTCCGAAGCCTTCTCCACGGCGCTGTTCCTGGGCATGATCAGCGCATTTCTGGGCGTCATCTTCGCCAATATTACAGAGGGCCTCAGCGGATGGATCCCCGTATTTGTCATGCTGGTTTCGGCCATCATTATGGCCGTCATCGGTGTGCTGGTAAAGAAGTTTAAAATACGCTGGCTGGAGGACTACGCTTTGCCGCTGAGCATGGTAGGCGGCATGATCATGGCCATTCCTATCACCAATCTGGTGTCCCTGATCGTTTAAAGGAGGTGCGTAAAATGAGTGCAAAAACCATCCGAAGCTATGAAGATTCCGTCCACTACCAGGGACGGCTGTGGATGCTTGGCGCAGCGATTATAATGATCGCGTTCCCGCTTGCCGTATGCGTATATTACAATGCCTGGCCGCCTCTGGCCGGACTGCTCAAGGGCTTTTTGGGCATAGCGCCGCTGTTTTGGACTGTGGGCATTATTGAGATATTCACCTACGTGCCCATGATGGGCGCCGCCGGTTCGTATCTCGGGTTTGTCACAGGCAATTTGGCCAACTTGAAAGTGCCCTGCACACTCAACGCCATGCAGCGCACGGGCGTAAAGCCCGGTACCCAGGAGGGCGAGATCATCTCCACACTTTCCATTGCCATATCTTCTCTGGTCAATACGGTGATTATCATCATCGGCGTCATCCTCATCGTACCTCTGACGCCTATTTTGCAAAACGAGGTGCTGGCTCCCGCATTCGACAGCATTCTGCCGGCGCTCTTTGGCGCGTTGGCCGTGGTGTTCGTGGCTAAAAACTGGAAGATCGCCGTGGCCCCGCTGGTCATTATGGCGGCCCTGTTCATTGCCGTCCCAGCACTTTCAAGGGCTGTGGGCGTGCTGGTGCCCATCGGCGCCCTGATCGCCATTGCCGCCGCCCGTGTGCTTTATAAAACAAATAAGCTGTAAGCGAAAATGCTGTTGAAGGAGGCATCATTATGTGGGTTTTATGGCTGATATTGATCGGCCTTGCGGCGGTTATTGCCGTTGTGATCTACAACACGTCGCGCTTTGTTCCGCTGCCCGATACGAAAAGCACGCCGGCGCCCATTGCGCCTGTGGACCAGGAGATGGCCGCGCAGAAACTGGCGGCCATGATCCGCTGCAAGACGGTTTCATCCAGGGACAAATCCCAGGAGGACCCGGCTGAATTCGAAAAGTTCAAAACGGTTTTAAGCGAACTGTTTCCGCTGGTGCACCAGCGGGCCACCGTTAAGGAACTGGAGCCCAGAGGCCTGTTATACCATGTTCCCGGCGAATCCAAGGACCACCCCGTCGTCTTCATGTCCCACTTTGACGTGGTGGCCGCCACGCAGGACGCCTGGCAGAAGCCGGCATTTGACGGCGTTATCGAGGACGGCGTCCTTTGGGGGCGCGGTACGCTGGATACGAAAGTAACGCTGCTGGGGGTCATGCAGAGCGCCGAAACGCTGTTTGAACAGGGCTTTACGCCGAAAAACGATCTGTACTTCTCCTTCGCCGGCGATGAGGAAATCGCGGGCGAAAGCGCGCCGGCCATCGTGGACGAACTGGAGCGGATGGGCGTTGTTCCCGCACTGGTGCTGGACGAGGGCGGCGCCGTGGTGGAAGGTGTCTTTCCCGGCGTTGACGAACCTTGCGCGCTGGTGGGCATTGCCGAGAAGGGCATGCTGGACCTGGAGTTTTTCGCACAGGGCGCCGGCGGCCACGCCTCCGCCCCGCCGCCGCACACGCTGGTGGGCGAACTGGCGCAGGCCTGCGTGCATGTGGAGAACCGGCCCTTCCCCGCACGGCTGACCAGGGCGTCCTCGGAAATGTTCGATACGCTGGGCAGAAGGTCCACCTATGTGTATCGCATGATTTTCTCCAATCTGTGGCTGTTCAAGCCGGTACTCGATATGATCTGCAGAAAAAGAGGCGGCGAAATGAACGCTCTGATGCGCACCACCGTCGCCTTCACCTGCATGCAGGGCTCCAAAGGCACCAACGTGCTGCCGCCGGAAGCCTCCATGACCGCCAACCTCCGTCTGATCTCCGGCGAAACGGTGGACAGCGCCGTTAAGCGTATCCGCCACATTATCAAAAACGACAAGATCCAGCTGCGGGTCATTCACGGCATGAATCCGTCGCCCGAATCCTCCACCGAATCCGACGGCTGGATAAAGCTCAAGCGCGCCATTGAAGATACGTGGCCGGATGCCGTAGTCTCTCCCTACCTAATGGTGGCCTGCAGCGACAGCCGGCATTTCTGCCGCATTTCCGGCAACGTGCTGCGCTTTTCCGCCATGGCGCTCACTAAAGAAGAACGCGGCATGATCCACGGCAACGACGAGCGCATCCCGGTGGAGAAGATCGCGCGGGTGGTGGAGTTCTATATCCGCCTGATGAGCCAATGCTGATCGTGCGGCTCTCCGGCCTCACCTGACAAGAAAAATCGTATACGCGATAAAGTCCCCGCGTGAAGCATGCGGGGACTTTTCCTGCGCTCCGCGTTTTACCCCTTTGATGTTTCACTGATTTTTACCCTATTCCTCGTCCACACTTAAAACGCAAGTTCTTCCTGAAAACTTTCATATTCCGGGCCTCCCTTTTATTTTTTGTCACTACGCAGATACGTGCTTCATAGGATGAAACGTATTAGATTTCTCTCTAGGAGGTCATCAAATCATGAGCAAAAAACGCCTGTTTATCTCCCTTGCACTGGTGCTGGTGCTGGCACTGTCCTTCAGCCTGGCAGGCTGCGCTAAAAAGGACAAAGCGTTAGATAAAATAACGCTGACCGAAGTGACCCACTCCGTCTTCTACGCCCCGCAGTACGCGGCCATATACCTGGGCTATTTTGAGGAAGAAGGCATCGAACTTGAACTGGTCAATGGCGGCGGCGCCGACAAATCCATGGCGGCCCTTCTCTCCGGCCAGGCGGACTTTGGTCTCATGGGCCCCGAGGCCGCACTTTATGTCACCATTGCCGAGAATAAAGATCCTGCCGTTGTCATTGGCCAATTGACCAAGCGCGACGGTTCCTTTATTGTGGGCCGCGAACCGCTCCAAGGTGAATTCGACTGGGAAGGCATGCGCGGCAAGAGCATTATCGGCGGACGTCCCGGCGGCATGCCCCTGATGACGCTGGAATATGTGCTCAAAAGCAAAGGGCTTGAGCCCGGCAGCGACATCGACGTGATCACCAACATCCAGTTCGACATGATGGGCGGCGCATTTGTCGGCGGCACCGGTGACTTCACTACCCTGTTTGAACCCGCCGCGTCCCAATTCGAGAAAGAAGGCAAGGGCTACGTGCTTGAAAGCGTCGGTTCCGCCAGCGGCGAAGTGCCCTACACGGCCTACATGGTCCGCCAGAGCATGATCGATTCCGATCCCGATCTGGTGCAGCGCTTTGTCAACGCCATTGCCAAAGGTCAGAAATGGGTGCAGGAGCATACGCCTGAGGAAATTGCCGAAGTGATCAAACCCGCATTCCCCGACAGCGATGACGAGATCCTGGCTGCCGTGGCAAAGCGCTACAAGGATGTAGACGCCTGGATGACCACGCCTGTTATGACCGAGGATTCTTTCACGCGCCTTCAGGACATCATGGAAGAAGCGGGCGAACTGGCACGCCGCGTTGACTTCGGCGAGGTCATCGACAACCAGTTTGCCGAAAAAACCGTTAAGTAAGCGCGGCAAGCGCATACAAAAAGGGCGGTACAGCCGCTCTTTTTGTATGTTTGCGCACTGGATGACGCATCATTTCCAACCGCGGCAAAAACCCGGAAATGCCGCTCTTTCAGGCGCAGAGGGATTGCAGCGCGCCACATATGAATTTTGTTTTTTAAAATTTATTTTTTATAACATTGTATTTTCTCTCTACCAGTCCCATTTTTCCTCAAATGCTGTGACGGTCCCCATCGCTGCACCATATGATGAAGTACCGGCCTAAAATAAAAAGCGGCAGAGGCACCCCCGCTGCCGCAATTGACTGTTTATATCTGAATGCCATTTCTTCAGTTCCACTATACATGATCTTCCTGCCGGTAATTTTATTGCGGAAAGGAGTCTGTCCCTTGTGACAAACAGCAAAATACTTCTATCCATGCAGGATGTGGGCATGGATTACCATACATTAACCGATGAAACGCGGGCACTGGACGGCATCACCTTCACCGTTTCCGAAGGCGAGTTCGTATCCATTATCGGACCTTCCGGCTGCGGCAAGAGCACCATTTTGTCGCTGATCGCAGGTCTTTTAAAGCCGACCCGGGGAAGCGTCGAGCTTTTGGGCGAAGAGGTCACCTCCCCCAGCCCTCAGGTTGGCTATATGTTTCAGTCCGACCACTTGTTCCCGTGGCGCAACGTCAGAAGAAACATCCTGCTGGGCCTGGAGGTTCAGAAACATCTGAACAGAGAGACCGCAGCGCGGGTGGACGCACTGATCAAAAGCTACGGCCTGGAAGCCTTCTCCCACTATAACCCCAATCACCTTTCCGGAGGCATGCGCCAGAGGGCTGCGCTGATACGCACCCTGGCGACCGATCCCATGCTGCTGCTGCTGGATGAACCCTTCTCCGCCCTGGATTCCCAGACCCGCCTGGCCGTTTCGGCGGATATGTCCCGGATCATCCGCGGCGAGAAAAAGACGGCGGTGCTCATTACGCACGATATCGCAGAGGCCATTGCCATGGCCGACCGCGTCATTGTGCTGACCCAGAGGCCGGCAACCATCAAAGCCCAGTACGACATCGAGCTGACATGCTGCCCCAGCCAGTCCCCTATCGACCGGCGGCAGTCGCCGGAATTCAAGGTGTACTTTGATAAGCTATGGAAGGAGTTGGATGTCCATGTCGACTAAAGCACTCAAAAACGCCGTATCCCGGCAGCATGAAGACTATATCCGCAAGCAGCTCAATAGAAAGCGGCTGGTACAGATCTCCCGCTGGGGGTTTTTACTGGCGTTCATCCTGCTCTGGGAGGTGGCCGCCCGGCTTGGGTGGATCGATGCATTCATCTTCTCCAGTCCCACGCGCATGTGGAACACCTTCAACAATCTGCTGGCCGAAGGCAAGCTCTGGATGCATCTGGGCACCTCCGTCTGGGAGACGGTTCTGGGATTCCTTTTGGGAACCCTCATCGGCAGCGGCGTAGCCGTTGCCCTGTGGTGGTGGAAGGGACTGGCGGATGTGCTTGAGCCCTATCTGATTGTGCTCAACAGCCTGCCTAAAGTGGCGCTTGGCCCCATCATCATCGTGTGGGTCGGCGCCGGCATGGGCGCCATCATCACCATGGCGCTTTTGATCTCGGTCATCATCACCATTATCAGCGTCTGGGCCGGCTTCAACGAGGTGGCCCAGGACCGTATCGATCTGATGCGGTCATTCAACGCCTCCAAGGCCCAGATTTTCTTTAAAGTGGTCCTTCCCGCCAATATCCCCACCATCATCTCCAGCCTGAAGATCAATGTGGGCATGAGCTGGGTCGGCGTGATTATGGGCGAGTTTCTCGTATCCAAAGCCGGCATCGGCTACCTGATCGTATACGGCGGCCAGGTCTTCCAGCTGGACCTGGTCATGACCTGCACCGTGCTTTTGTGCATCGCGGCAGCCATCATGTACCTAGCCGTGGCCTACCTGGAGAAAAAAGTGCGCTGGATCGTGTAACGGCGCCGCATATCAATATAAAAAAGGAGCCCAGGGCTCCTTTTTTTGTATAGGCATTTAATCTCCGCCTTCCGACGGCTCCGGTTCGCTGGGCCTGGGGGTGATTCCCCTGTATATCCTGCCGGGGATGGCGGGGTAGGTATCCTTGGTGATGGGCACCTTTTCGTGCACCTGGCCGTCCTCCCCCACAGACACCAGATACGTGCGCACCACCATGCCCGGCCACGACTCGCTGACCTGTTTGGTCTCGTCCGTGTATTTGACGTAGGCGGCGTCGATATCCTGCAATTCCAGCATGGCCGGCAGATCGGTCTTATGCAGCACCTCAGTTTCCAGATCCAGAAGCCGGTCCTTCTCCAGCGGCCTGCCGTAGATGTAGACGATCAGGCTTTCCTCGTAGGCGAATGTGCGGATATAGGCCGGAGCGCCGGTGGTGTTGGCAAAGCGAAGGTCCATGTCCGGCCAGCGGACACGGGCGTCCCGGCCCAATTCGACCCAGCCGGGATAAAGGGTGTGGGTCCATCTGTCCTCAATTTCAAACCCGGCCTTCAGCACGGCGTTGTACAGCGCCGTGGCCGCCATGGAGACCCCGGCGCCCATCTCCGGCACCTCAATGCCGTCGTCGTCCGGCGCCATGGCTTCCTGGAAACCATTGGATCCGGACCACTCCCCAACGACGCTGTTAAAGGCCATGGTCTCATTGGGCTGCATAATGACGCCGTTGAACTTTTCAAGCGCCCTTGAAGCGTTATGTCTCTGCTCTGGGCTCGCTCCCTCAAAGGATATGACGGCCTGCGCCACCCGCACGGTGGAATCCTGCAGCTGCTCCATGGTGGCCGCAGGCAATAGTTCCACCGGTTCGAGCACGATGTCCGCGCTCCAATCGTCGTATAAATCCTGGCGCAGCCGGGCAATCAGCGTGGAGATGTCCAGCGCCAAGCCGATTTTTCCCTCCGTATAGGTAAAGACCTTCTCTCCGGCGGCCGCATTGGGATTGAAGTTGACCGTGGCTTCCTGCATCGGCGTTTCAATCAGGCGCTTGGCCTCCTCAAGCGCTTCGGCCAGTTTGTCATTGTCAAAGGAAATGGTGGTCTTTAAGCTGTAGCTCCTTTTAGGCCGGAACATGCCGCCAAGTTTTTCAAAGAAACTGTCCTCCTGGCCGATGGCAAGTGCCTTTTTGACCACTTCCTCCGCATCGTCGGATACGCCCAGTTGATGGGCATTGTAGGTCCAGACGCGCCCTTCATGGCGCAGATGCACAACGGAGCCGGAAAGGTTTTCCTCGATGCTCGCGCGCACTTTTTCAAGGGCGGCCATCCCCTTCATGCCGCCCACGTCGATGCCGTCGATGGATACGCCGCCGGCAATGCGCCCGGAAAGTTCGTCCTTTTTACCGCCGGCGGCAAAAAGGAGTGCGACAATGGTTATCAACAGCAGCGCCAGTATGCCGCTGATGATCATGAAGCGGGGCGTGATCATCCTTTTTTTCCGGCGGGACGCGCCTTTTGCCTCTATTCTTCTTGAAGCCCCGGCCGCCGCCGAACGCGGCGCGCTCTTTCTGCGTACAATTTGCTGGCTGCGCCGTATGGGCCGATGTTCGTATCTGTCAGCCAATGCCTGATCCTCCGTTTATAAAAAACGCTCTCTGCGGTCGATCTGACCGGCAATATTCGGGTAATCTTTTTCCACGGGCCAGTGGGCCGTCGCGCTGCCGGGCCGGGCATCACCTGTGCCATGCCAGTCGCTGCCGCCGGTGACTTTCAGACGAAGCCGCTGGCACCAGCCCCGAAGGCGCCTCTCGTCCTGCGGGGAGTTGGTGGGGCAATAGCACTCCACACCGTCGAGGCCAAGATCCGCCATGCGCCGAAGAAGCGCGTACTGCGTCGTCTCGTCGCGGGTGGTCAGGTTGGGGTGCGCCCAGCAGGCGGCAGCGCCCGCCCTGTGCAGCAGATCGATGGATTCCTCCAGCTTGAAACGCTCCCGCGGCACGTAGGCCGGCCTGCCGATAACGAGCCATTTTTCAAAGGCCTCGTCCATATCCTTTACGTAGCCCTTTTCCGCCATGGCGCGAGCAATATGTACCCTTCCCATCGATTCGCCCCCCGCATACCGGAGCACATCCTGCGTCTCAAGAGGCATATTCAGCCGCTTTAAACGCTCCAGCATCACCTGCGTACGCCGGCGCCTATGATACTGCAGCGTCTCAAAAGCCTGCAAAAGCTCGGGATGATGAATATCCACGAAATAGCCCAATATATGAAGCTCCGTGGCAAACTCGACACTCAGTTCCACGCCGGCGATCACCATGGGCCCCGAAAGCGCCTCGGATGCGGCCTGCGCCGCCTGTACGCCCGAGACGGTGTCATGATCGGCGATGGCGATGGCATGAAGCCTGCCTTCCATCGAAGCGCGTACCACATCCTGCGGCGATGCGCTGGCGTCCGACGCCGTGGTATGCAAATGCAGGTCCAGTTTTACACCACTTTTCATACTAATATTATACTCCCAAACACCGCGTGCCGCAACCAAGGCCGGAAACGTCCCTGCGGCGGCTTAAAATTTCACAGGCTGTAAGCAAGGGCTTCGCCCTTGAACCCGCTTAAGGCTCCGCCGATCCGCTTAGAACCTTTCTTGAAAGAAAGGTTCTAAGAACTCCAAAGAACTTTTACTTCGCTTCGCGGGGAGATGATATGGCTGTTTATGCAAGGGCTCCGCCCTTGGACCCGCTCAGAACCTTTCTTGAAAGAAAGGTTCTGAGAACTCCAAAGAACTTTTGCTTCGCTTCGCGGGAAGAGGACATGACTGTTTATTTCTCTTGAGAATCCAAAAGGGCGTATCGCCGCAAGCCGCTTTGATAAACGTCTGCGATACGCCCTCGTTCAGGTTCATATGCTCAGTTGGTCCTAAAAGGCAAGGACGCTTAGCTGAGCGCCGGTTCGGGAATGATCCTTCCATTGGCGCCGCCGGCGGGCGCATCGTCGCTGTCCATCAGCTTTCGGAACTCGTCGCCGTCAATCTTCTCTTTTTCAAGAAGCGTACTGGCCACCAGCTCCAGTTTATCCATATGGGCCTTGAGGATTTCCGTGGCCCGGTTATAGGCGTTTTCCAAAATGGACTTCGTCTCGCGGTCGATATCGGCGGCCACCTGCTCCGAATAGGGATGCTGCGCCCCGAAATCACGCCCGATGAACACTTCCTTGCCGGCGCCCAGATACACCGGGCCCATAGTCTTGGACATGCCGAACTCGGTGATCATGCGTCTGGCGGTTTCCGTGGCGGATTTCAAATCGCTGGTGGCACCGGTGGAGATATCCTTCATCATCAAGCGCTCGGCCGCATGACCGCCCATGCTCATGGCAATGCGGTCCAGAAGCTGGCCCTGAGTCAGGTAATTGGAATCCTCGCTGGGCAGGCTCTGCGTATAGCCGCCGGCCATGCCTCTGGGCACAATGGATACTTCCTTCACCGGGTCGGCGTTGGGCAGTTTATCCGCCACAACCGCGTGACCCGCCTCGTGGTAGGCCACCAGTTTCTTGTCGTGAGGCGTCACCACGCGGCTGCGCTTTTCAGGCCCAAGGGCCACGCGTTGCACGGCCTCGGTGACTTCAAACATGGTGATTTCACTTTTCTTGGCCCGCGCCGCCAGTATGGCGGCCTCGTTCAATATATTTTCAAGGTCGGCGCCGGTAGTCCACGGCGTCATTCTGGCGATGGTATTCAGGTTTACGTCCGCGGCAAGGGGCTTGCCCTTGGCGTGTACCCGCAGGATCTCCTCACGGCCCTTTACGTCGGGGTAATTGACCACGATCTGCCTGTCGAACCTGCCCGGGCGAAGCAGCGCCGGGTCAAGGATATCGCTTCTGTTGGTGGCCGCAATGACGATAATGCCCTCGTTGACGGTGAAGCCGTCCATCTCAACCAATAGCTGGTTCAGCGTCTGCTCGCGCTCGTCATGGCCGCCGCCAAGACCCGTGCCGCGCTGGCGGCCTACCGCGTCGATCTCATCGATGAAAATGATGGCCGGCTGGCTCTTTTTGGCCTCCTCAAACAGATCCCGCACGCGCGAGGCGCCCACGCCCACGAACATCTCCACAAAGTTGGAACCGGAGATGGAAAAGAACGGCACGCCCGCCTCCCCCGAAACGGCTTTGGCCAGCAGCGTCTTGCCCGTTCCCGGAGGGCCCACCAGAAGGATGCCCTTGGGAATGCGCGCGCCAAGATCAAGGAAACGCTTGGGATCGCGGAGGAAATCCACCACCTCTTTGAGCTCTTCCTTTTCCTCGTCGGCGCCGGCCACGTCGGCGAACGTCACCTGTTTTTTATTATCCTGCAGATGGCGCTTGGCCGGGCTCTTGCCAAAGGACGTCATGGAGCCGGTCTGCTTGTTCTGCTGGCGGATGATCACAAAGTACATCAGCGCAATCAGACCAAAGAGCACCACCCACGGCAACAGGACCTGCCACCAGGTACTTTCGGCCGCAGGTTTGGCGTTGATTTCAAAGCCAAAGTCCAGCACGCTCAGGTTTTCCTCGCCCAGCACAGTGCGCACGTCCGCATAGAACTGCTCGGTGCTGGGAATATACGTCCTGAAGTCGTAGACCCGCGACGGTGATTTTTCAAAGTTGTCGGCGACCTTGGAATCCGCATAGACGCCGTAGAGATCCCTCTCGATGACGACAACCTTGGCGATATTGCCGTCCTTTACATGCTGAAGAAACTGCACATAGGCAATCTCTTCTTTTTTGGCCGTCGCTTCCGCGCCGGAATTTAA
>JBMNQS010000038.1:0-20566 GCA_050944255.1 Christensenellales bacterium
TGAGAACGGCCGCATCGACCTGTCCCAGGCCGAGGGCGTCATGGACGCCGTGGCCGCCCAGGGCGAATTGGCCCAGAAGGCGGCGGTGCGGCAGATTTCCGGGCAGCTTTCAAGGGCCGTGGCCGCCATGCAGCAGGACATGACGCTGCTGCTGGCCAAAATCGGCGCCACGGTGGACTATCCCGAGGAGGACCTGGAGGACGAGGCGAGAACCCAGTGCCGTCAGGCGCTGCAGAAGCACGAAAGTGAGCTTTCGCGGCTGCTGGACGGGGCAAACACCGCCAGGCGGGTCCGCGAAGGCGTGCGGGTGGCCCTCTGGGGACGGCCCAACGTGGGCAAATCCTCACTCTTAAACGCGCTTTTGGGCGACGAGCGGGCCATCGTGACGCCCATCGCCGGCACCACACGCGACACGCTGGAGGAAACCCTGATCGTGGAGGGGCTGGTGCTGCGGCTCATCGATACGGCGGGGTTCCGGGAGGCCGGCGACGACATAGAGGCCATCGGCGTGCGGCGGGCTAGGAAGGCGCTGGAAGAGGCAGACATGGCCCTTCTGGTGCTGGACGCTTCGCAGACGCTGGATGAACGGGACATACGGCAGGCGGGCGAATTGCCCGGCAAACCGCTGCTGGTGGCGGTGAACAAGAGCGACCTGCCTGCGAAAATAAGCCTGGAACAGGTGCAAGAAGCATTTCCCGGCGCCGTCGTCATGCCCATTTCGGCGCTGAGCGGGGACGGCATTGAAGCGCTGATGAAGCAGATGGTAAAAACCGCCCTGGGAACAGATGCGGCAGGCGCCTCGGAGCACCTTTTGGGCAATCCGCGGCATATCGAAGCGCTCAAAGAGGCGCAAAGCGCCATGCTTTCGGGCATCGAGGCGGCCAAGGAGGCCATGCCGCCGGACATACTGGCCATCGACATACGCGCGGCGTGGCGCGCGCTGGGCCGCATTACCGGCCAGACCTGCGACGAGGACGTCATCGACGCCATCTTCGAGCATTTCTGCGTAGGCAAATAGATTTTGGGAGGGTTTATGGCATACGATGCCGGACAATACGATATCGTGGTGATCGGGCTGGGGCACGCGGGATGCGAGGCGGCGCTGGCCGCCGCGCGCCTGGGGCAAAGGACGCTGGGGGCCTGCATTCAACTGGATTCCATCGCGCTGATGGCGTGCAACCCGGCCATAGGCGGCAGCGCCAAGGGCCATCTGGTGCGGGAGATCGACGCGCTGGGCGGAGAGATGGGTCTTGCGGCCGACGAGACGTGCATCCAGTTCAGGATGCTCAATACCGGAAAGGGGCCGGCGGTGCACTCGCTCCGGGCCCAGGCGGACAAGCGGCGCTACCAGCGGCGGATGCGTCGGGCGCTGGAAGGCGAGCCCCTGTGCGATATCCTGCAGGCGGAGATTGCCGAAATCCACGTGCGGGACGGCCGGGTGGAGGCGGTGGAGACCACCACCGGCGCCCGTTATGCGTGCAAATGCGTCGTGGTGGCTACCGGCGTGTACTTAAAGGCCCGGACCATTGTGGGCGAGGTGGTCCTTGAAAGCGGGCCCAGCGGCCTGTTCCCCGCCGCGCAGCTTTCCAGGAGCCTTTCGAAGCTGGGCGTGCCGCTGATGCGCTTTAAGACCGGTACCCCGCCGCGGCTGGACGGACGGACCATCGATTATGAAAGGACGGCCCGTCAGGACGGAGATGTGCCCATCGTGCCCTTTTCCTTTATGACCGAGCGCATTCAGATGGAGCAGTTCCCCTGCTACCTCACCTACACCAACGAGCGCACCCACGACATCTTAAAAGAGAATATGCACCGATCTCCCCTCTATTCCGGCGTCATCGAAGGCACTGGCACCCGGTATTGCCCCTCTATCGAGGATAAAGTGGTGAAATTCCCGCACAGGGACCGCCATCCTGTGTTTTTGGAGCCTGAGGGCGAAGATACGCACGAATACTATGCGCAGGGCATGTCCTCCTCCATGCCCGAGGAAGTGCAGTTCATGGCGCTTCGCAGCATAGAGGGCCTTGAAAACGTACGGATGATGCGGACCGGCTACGCCATCGAGTATGACTGCATCAAGGCCGAAAAACTGGATCACACCCTCCGGTACAAGGACATCGAAGGGCTCTACTTCGCCGGGCAGATCAACGGCACCTCCGGCTACGAGGAAGCGGCGGCCCAGGGCATCATAGCTGGCATCAACGCGGCGCTGCACATAAAGGGCGAGCCGCCCTTCGTGCTGGACAGGAGCGACGGGTACATCGGCGTGCTGCTGGACGACATCGTCACCAAGCAGTCGCCGGAGCCGTACCGGATGATGACGTCCCGGGCGGAATACCGGCTGATCCTTCGGCAGGACAACGCGGATCTTCGCCTGACGCCCAGGGCCCACGCCATAGGCTTGGCTTCCAAAGAGCGCTACGAGGCCGCCGCGCGCAAGCAGGAGCAGACGGAAGCGGCGCTGGAAGCGCTGGAGAAGGCGCGCTTCAAGCCGGCGGAGCTGGGGGAGCTCTACCGGAAATACGATCTGGGCAACGTACCCCAGGCGGGGGCTTCGGCCATGGACCTCTTGCGCCGCGGCGTGGGCTACGACGCGGTGCGGCAGCTAGCGGGCGCCCTCTCCCCCCTTGCGGACAATGTGCGCGAGCAGGTGGAGATACAGGTACGCTATGCGGGGTATATCCGGCGGCAGGAGGCGGAGATCAAACAGTTCAAGCGCATGGAAAACCGCCGGATTCCCAGGGATATCGACTATGACGTTATCGGTTCGCTGCGTCTGGAGGCACGGCAGAAGCTCTCGGCCATTCGTCCGGTCTCCGTGGGGCAGGCCCAGAGGATCAGCGGGGTTTCCCCCGCGGACATACAGGTGCTGCTGATCTATTTGAAGCGTGTGGCGGGAGAGGAAGGCCATGATTGACAAGCTGATAAAGGGCGCCCGGCAGATGGGCCTTGCGCTTGAGGAGCCCGCCGCCCGCAGGATGCAGGCCTACTGGCGGGCCGTGGAAGGCGCCGGATTCAATCTGACGGCGCTTAAAGGCGAGGATCAGGCCGTAAGGCTTCACTTTCTCGACAGCCTCTCCCCCCTTCTCTTTGATTTGATCGGGCGGGGTGCCTCGGTGCTGGACGTGGGCACCGGCGGCGGGTTTCCGGCCGTGCCGCTGGCTGTTGCGCGGCCGGACATACGGGTGACGGCCATGGACTCCGTGGGCAAGAAAATCCGGTTCATTGCCGAACATACGAAAGATTTGAGCATAAAAACCTTGCACGCCCGAGCCGAAGAGGCGGCCCACGGATCGCTTCGGGAAACCTTTGACGTGGTGGTGGCCCGAGCGGTGGCGCCGCTTCCCATACTACTGGAATACCTGCTGCCCTTTGCGAAAATCGGCGGCCTTATGGTGGCCTACAAGGGGCCTTCCGTACGGGAGGAAATGGCGCAGGGGGCTGCTGCCGCCCGCATTCTGGGCGCGGATGCGCCGAAAAGCCTCCCCTATGACCTGCCCGGCGATGAAAAAAATCATGTTTTGATCGTCACAACCAAACGCGATTCGACGCCGAAAACGTATCCCCGCGGACAAGGCAAGCCAAAATCCGCGCCGTTGGGATCGGGCGGGAAGCGGCAGCCTGTCGAATAAAGGACACATCCAGGCGGATAAAAGCGAATATGGGCGGGCCCGGGCGCGGATCGTGACGAACGATTTTGCCCCCGGGTCCCTTTGTTTTGCCATTTCCCGCGGTTATAATGATATAGACACTATTCAAGGGGGGAAATATCGTGGGCATTCGTTCTGCGCGCGCCGAAGCCAATTTATCCGTGGTACGCAATATCCCCATAGAGGGTATCGTATCCAGCCCGAACCAGCCGAGAAAACACTTTGTGGACCAGGCGATGGACGAATTGGCGGCGTCCATGGAGCAGGTGGGGCTGCTGCAGCCCATTACCGTGCGGACTACGGGCAACCGCAAATACGAGCTGATCGCGGGGGAAAGGCGGCTGCGGGCCGCGGAGCGCCTGGGCTGGACGCACATACACGCACTGGTGGTGGACGCCACCCCCACCCACGCGGCCCTGATGACGGTCATCGAGAACCTGCAGCGGGAAAACCTGCATTTCTTTGAGGAGGCGCAGGGGTATCTGGTACTGATCAACGAACACGGCATGACCCAGGAACAGGTGGCAAGACGCGTGGGCAAGCGGCAGTCCACCGTGGCCAACAAGCTGCGCCTGCTTCGGATTTCGGCGCCGCTGCGGGAGATGATCATCCGCTCCAGCCTCACCGAGCGGCACGTCCGGTCCGTTCTGAGGCTGCCGGATGAGGCGTCGCAGGCGGCCATATTGAAGCGGGCTTCGGACAACGGCTGGACGGTCCGCCAGTGCGAGCAGGCGGTGGAACAGAGGCTTAAAGAGATTGCCGTGCCGCTGCCCCAGGTGCCGGGCCAGAAGATCAAGGGCCTTCTGCGGGACAGCCGCATATTCGTCAATGCGGTGATTGCCACGGTGGATGAGATCAGAAAGGCTGGCATACCGGTGCAGATAACCCGCAAAGAGGACTCGGACAGTATCGTACTCGAAATTCGGTTTCCCCGGTCAGGATAGGGGAGTGTTTCACGTGAAACCTTGAGGGCATGAGGGCGCATCTTGAGTGTTTCACGTGAAACATCCGGGGAAACCGTGCTCCTTATTGAAGCAGACCCAGCGGCTACGGCCGCCAGGTCTGCTTTTTTGTGGGAACAAAGCCTCCGCAACGCGCCGTCGGCGGCCTCATTTTGCGTTAGACACGCCTGCGGGATTGATGTATAATAGGTCTAGCAAATCGAAGGAGGCAAATGCGTGGTTATCGTGGCGATTGCCAACCAGAAAGGCGGCGTGGGCAAGACCACCACCGCCATCAATTTAAGCGCTTGCGTGGCCCAGAGCGGATACCGCACACTGGCCATTGATATCGATCCCCAGGGGAATATGACCAGCGGCCTGGGCGTGGGAAAAAGCGCCGAAAGGCCCTCCATCTACGATGTACTGATCAATGAAACGTCCATTTCCCAAGCGGTCTGCCCGACGCCCATGGAGCATCTGTTCCTGGTGCCCGCCAATATCGCGCTGGCCGGCGCGGAAGTGGAGCTGGTGTCGGTGATGGCCCGGGAATACGTGCTGCAAAAGGCATTGGAGACCATACGGGACGAGTACGACTTCGTGTTCATCGACTGCCCGCCGTCGCTGGGCCTCCTGACGCTGAACGCGCTGACGGCGGCGGACAAGCTGCTGGTACCCATACAGTGCGAGTTTTTCGCGCTGGAGGGGCTGACGCAATTGATGAGCACCGTGGCGCTGGTGCGCCGGCACCTCAACGACGCGCTGGAGGTAGAGGGGGTCGTCATGACCATGTTTGATTCCAGGACAAACCTGTCCCAGCAGGTGGTGGAGGAGGTCAAGCGGTTTTTTCCCAACCGGGTCTACAGCTCCTTTATACCCAGGAATATCAGACTTGCCGAGGCGCCCAGCTTCGGGCTGCCGGTGGTGATGTACGACAGGGCCTGCACCGGCGCGGCGGCGTACGCGTCGCTGGCGCAGGAGTTTATTCTGGCCAGTATGGAAGGGGAGAAGTGATATGCAGAAAAGAGGACTGGGCAGAGGGCTGGGCGCCCTGATCGGCGATGAAAAGCTGCAGCCGGCGCCGCCGTCGGCGCAGCCCCGGGAAATCGGCATCAACCGCCTTGATCCCAATACCTCGCAGCCCAGAAGGCGCTTTGACGAACAGGCGCTGGAGACTCTGGCCGAATCCATCCGCGAGCACGGCGTGGTGCAGCCCATCGTGGTGCGGCAAAGCGGGGACAGGTTCACCATCATCGCCGGGGAGCGCAGGTGGCGGGCCGCAAGGCTGGCGGGCCTCTCCACGGTGCCCGTGGTCCTTCGGGAAGCCGACGAGCGCTCCATGATGGAGTTGGCGCTGGTGGAGAATATACAGCGGCAGGACCTGAACCCTATGGAGGAAGCGGGGGCGGTGAACGCGCTGATCCAGGAGTACGGGCTGACCCAGGCGGAGGTGGCGCGGCGCATCGGCAGAAGCCGCTCCGCCGTGACGAATTTGCTTCGCTTGCGGACGCTGGCGCCGCAGGTACAGCAGATGCTCCGGGAGGAGCTTTTGACCGAGGGACAGGCCCGGCCGCTGGCGGTGCTGCCCTTTGACACGCAGGAAAAGCTGGCCCGGGAGATCGTCAAAAACGGCCTGAGCGCCAGGACGGCGGAGCAGCTGGCCGCCGGCGCGCAGCAGAAAAGCGAGAAGCGGCGCGCAGAGGCGACTCCCGTGCCGGAGATCACCATGCTGGAGGACACCATACGCAACGCCATGGGGGTGAAGGTGACAGTTCGTGGCAATTTGTCACGAGGCAGCATCACCCTTTCCTACCAGAGCCGGGAGGACCTGGAGCGGATTTATGAAGGATTCAATCAGTTGAACGGGGAAAATTAAACCACAGGCCCTCCGGCTATGGCGCCGGGGCGGCGGCGTTCCGATTCAATTGAAGGCTATCCGGCGGAGTCGCCGTTCATGATCTGCCTGATCCAGACCTTTACCAAGGACCGTCCGGCGGGCCTTTGCCAGTCTCTTTCAATGGCCGCATGGCAGGCCTTGCCCAATACCTTCCTCGAATGGTGGCAAAACCGGCACTCCAGGGGCATGAGGCCCGTATTGTGCAGTTCGCAGAGCCCCTCTGAAAGAAAGCAGCAACCGCGCGATGCGAAGTGCTGCAGCGCGAAATTCCTTTCGCAGCCCTTAAAGGCGGGCGACAGTACGCCGAAAGTGAGATCGGGCGATATTTCAAGCATCATGCGGCCGCCGTATCCGGCGCCCATGGCCTTGGCGGCCTCTTCAACGGTCCACCAGCCCGGGCGGATGCAGTAGGACCTGCACACCTGGCAGCTGCACGGCTCCGACGGCGGATACTTTTCCTTCAGGGATCTATGTTGCCTCTTTCTTTTCATCACTGACGCCGTCTTTCATAAGCCCGCAGAAGAAATGCAGTGTTTTGATCATATAACCCACCACGGCGTGCACGTCCGCAAGGCCGTACTGCGCCATGATATATTCCTTTGTGAGAGCGATGGATATATAGTTGTACTGCTGCGCGAAGGTGCGCGCGTCAACCGGTTTGATCATTTTTCTCCCGATCATTTTACGGATAAGGCGCTCGTAGTAATCCGCGGGTTCATGCACGATATATTTGTAATACATGTCGGCGGCGCGCGGGTTTCTGAATTTCTCATAGTGGATGATCATGGCCGTGTTTGAAAGCGTCCCGTTGACGCTTTTTCCCACGTGAAAAAGAATGCTTTTAAAGACTTCCTCCGGCTCCATCAGCAGGAGCATTTGATCGATTTCTTCATCGGACGGCCTTGTCCCGGGAACCGTTTGGATGAACTCATTAAAGAGCGTTTCAACAATAGCGGATTTGCTTTTGAAATGGTTGTACAAGGAGCTTTCCTTGATGCCGGCTTTTTCTGCAATTTCGCGCACCGAAACGGCGTCATACCCGTTTCGGGCGAACAGATCGGCGGCGGTGTCTAAAATCCGGCGCGTTGTTTCCAACCCTCTTTTACGCTTTTGAATGCCCTTTTGGGGAAACTTATCCATGGATTCACTCTCCTTTGATGCCATTATACTATCGTATACTAGTTTTTTCAAGAATAAAAATAACGATGGATTGCCTGTATGTGCCGGATACCGCTCAATATTAAAGAAAAAGGCATTGGGCCGCCGCTTCCTCGCGCGCAGCGCACGTCAACCCGCAATAAAAAAACCGGCGATGCCGCCGGTTTCAGACTGTCAAAAAAGTTCTTTTTGGGGGTTATTAGGGGGCCGAAGCCCCCTAATCTAAATTCCGTGGGCAAGGCTGCGAGCCGCAGCGAGCGTTTCGAAGGCAACCGCCGAAGGCGGCTCTTGGCCGCAGATCGACATGCGCGGCCGCAGCACAGGCCTGCCCTTTAGGGTGCTCCTTTCAGGGTTTTCCGGCCGCTGCAAAAACCTACCTATCCGTTTTTGCAGCAGGAAAATCCCTGGCATGCCCGTCAAAAAACTTTGTTTTTTGACGGCCTTAAACCGGCGATACCGCCGGTTTTCTGTACGCTTTGAATTTTATATCACGCCGCGTATCATCCGCAGCAGGAAGCCGTCCTTCGCCATCCAGCCCGACAGCACGCCGCCGGTGAGCCACTCTTCAAATATTCCCACGGGCAGCATCGTCAGCACCGCCGGAGCCAGCATATAAACCACCTGCAGCACCAGTATGCCGAATATAAGCCCCAGCCCCGCGCCCAGGAGGCTGTCGAACTGGCGGAGCACCGGCAGATGGACCACCGAGGTCACCATGGACAAGAGCACGGAAAAGACGATCAGCGCCAGAATGAACAGGCCCACAAAGCACAATACGTTCAGCACTCCGGCCATCATGGAATAGTTGAAGTAATCCGCCACGGTGGAAAGACCCAGCTCCTTGAACGCCTCGTCCTTGATGTTGGATTCGATCAGCCGCTTTGCGAACTGCGGCAGATTCGCGCCGTCGAGAATACGGCTGATGGTTTCCGAGGAGACGCTTGTGACGGAGCTTCGGGCAATTTCCACATCGCCGATGAACTCGGTGCCTTCGCTCAGTTTAACGAAAGTCTCCAGCAGGTCAAACCTTTTATTCAGCGACGAGGCGAGCAGCCGGTACCCGCCGGCGCTGACGCCAAAGGAAATGACGTAGGCCACCAACTGTATGGCCGAGGCCAAAAAACCGCGGTACCAGCCAATCAATACGAAGGCGCCGATAATGGCCAATAGAATCAAATCCACAAAATTCATGTCAGAAGTTCCTCCCGAGTATGCGATGCGCTTTAGCGCGCGGTTTTATGCGATACGATAGCTGTACACACGGCCGTCGTACTCAAAGACGAGGGTTTTTTCGCCGTCAATCAGCGTGGCGCGCTCAGCCGCGAAAGGCAGCGCCCTGCGCAGCAGCTTCACGTCCCTGTAGCGGCAGACGGACAGCGCGTTGCCGCTGAGGACGTACAGGTGCCTTTGGCCGATGAAAAGCATCCGCGCATCGCCTCCCGACGGGATCAGGGCCTCGGTTTCGCCGTAGAGCAGCTTTACCGATGCCTCCGGAAGCGTCGAGGCGGCGTAAGGCTGCAGCGGCGAGAGCACAAATACGCTTTTGCCATTGAGCATGCCGGCTGCGTCGGCCTTGTAGCCGGTGATCCGCTTCGACCACTGACTTTCACCCAGATAATTATAACACACAATTTCGTTTGTTCCTATCAAGTAAAAGAGCTTTTCGTCAAATAATACCCGGTAGGCCACGCTGCCCAAGATACTGAAGGAGCCGGTGGTCTGTTTTTTCTGCGGGTCGAAGGTCAGCACGTGGGTCACGGCCCCGGCGCCGGAGGTGTCCAGCGTCAGCGCGTAAAGGGTTTTGCCGTCGAATCCGAAATCCACCACCGCCTGCTCGCCGGAAAGCAAATGATGGGTAATCCGGTCGATGAGAAGGCCCACGCTGTCGTAGACGTCGATAGTATAACCGCCGCCGTCGCCTTGGTAGAGCACCGCCGTCAGCCAGCTGGAGCAGCGGACGCTCTGCGGCGCCCTTGAAAGCGGAAGTTCCTTGCGCAGGGCGCCCTTTTCGTCCACGATCACCAGCAGCGCGTCGTTGTACAGCGCCGCCACGTGATCCCCCGCGGCGATCTGAGCGTCCATGGGCGCATCCACGGACCACAGCGGCGCCCCGCCGCGGTCATACAGCGTGGCGCGGCCGCCGCTTTCCAGCGATAAAACGCCCCTGGAAAAGGGCGCGTAGGGCGTATCGGCGGAAAAAGGCAGCAGCACGGGCGTCTGTTCCTCTCTTTTCAGTACTTGATAACAGAAGAAAAGAACCGCCAGCACGATCACGGCCAGCAGCGGTATCAAAACGCGCTTGCGCAGCAGGCGCTGTTTCAGCGTCGACGAGGACAGGTTCATATAAGGGCTCCCAACAGGCATTTCTACTCCAAAGAGCTATCCCTACTTTACCCGATAGGCCCCCATTCTGTCAAAGCGGGGCGGAGGACAGGCGCTATCGTCTGCGGCGCTGGATCCGTGTTTAAGGTAATTCAGAAAAGGTATGCTGCCAAAGAGAACGGTTGCGGCGACTCCTTCTTTTTTGATATATTAATTACAGAAACAAACGGGCGTTTGTCTTACGAAAGATGGTATGTAGATGAAACAAGATTCATTTGGCAGTATCATTGCCGACCAAACGCGAAAGGCATTATGGGAAGTATAAAATGTGATTGACTGTGTACCTGACGCGTATTGGCACAAGAAATATTGCGGTATGCCTATGTGGAGGCATATATATCACATGCTTCATTCATTGGACTTGTGGTTTATGGGTCCGAGAGATTGTAACTTCAAAGAACCTTCCATACATGAGAAGGAATTGAACAATCTTGATAGGGTTACTCAAAAGCAGCTTACACGAGATGAGGTAAATACTTATTTCAAGCAGGTTAGTGAGAAAATCGTTCGGTATATAAGCGAACTGCGCGATGAAGCGTTGCTATTAAAGCCAGAAAATTGCGAATATACAAGGTTTACGCTGATATTGGCGCAGCACAGACACCTGCACACACATATGGGGATGATTATGGGTTTTATTATTGACGATACAGGCAGGTGGCCGCGCGTTATCGGGTTAGAGAGGGAAATCCCCAAAGGGGAATATGATAAATACTTCTGAAAGGCAAATTCCTGTTGCCCATGTACCCATAGCCTTTGGAGCGATATACTGTGAAAAACAAATGGAGGTTAACCCAATTAAACGTTACCTCTGATCGATTCTTGCCACTGGTTTTTCCACGGCGAAGCAAAGCGTACTTTTCGTAAGAAGCGGAGGATGTATCCGGCTTTAAGCCGCCGCGTAAAAAGCGTGGGCGAAAAGGGGATGTGGTTTATAGCACCTATGCGTTTTGCAAAAAAACGCCCGCAGAGGACGTCTTTTCAGGTGTTTCACAGGCTTTATATGCCGCCCGCCGGTCTAGTATTCTCCGGTGAAGGCGGTTTCTGCCGGGCCGGTCATCTGTACGCGGCCGTCTTTATCCCACCGGATCACCAAAGTGCCCAGCGCCAGGTGCACATTGACGGTGCGGCCGGTCAGGCCGCGCAGCATGCAGGCCACCGCCGCCGCGCAACTGCCCGTGCCGCAGGCCAGCGTCGGGCCGGCGCCCCGCTCGTAGGTGCGGATCAGAATATTGTCGTGATCGATGAACTGGACGAAATTGACGTTGGTCCGCTGTGGAAACAGGGAACAGCTTTCAAGGGGCGGGCCGTAGGTGCGCACCAGCTCGTCGGTGACCTCCGGCACGAACACCATGGTGTGGGGAACCCCCATGCGCATGGCGGCAATATCAAAAAGATGGTAGTCGATCTCAATGCTCTCGCGGATCACCGGGCCGTCCGGGCCGATCATGGGAATATCCGACCGGTCCAAAAGCGGCTCGCCCATGTCCACGGTAATGCCGGCTATCCCGCCGTCTTCAAAGACAAGCTGCGGCCGCATGACGCCCGCCAGCGTCTCCACGCCGAAGCGGTCCTTGGTTTCAATGCCATGCTCATACACGTACCTGGCAAAACAGCGGATGCCGTTTCCGCACATCTCCGCCTCGCTGCCGTCGCTGTTGAGAATGCGCATCCTGTGATCGGCCGTATCCGAGGCGAGTACAAGAATCAAACCGTCCGCGCCAATGCCGGTGCGCCGGTTGCAAATTTCCTCTGTGAAGCCTGCCAGCGCATCTTCGTGCACAGGCATACCGTAGCGGGCGTCGACAAGTATGAAATCGTTGCCCAGGCCATGCATTTTTTCAAATTGCATACTTTCCTCCTACGCTGCGGAACCACGAAAAAACAGTGAAACAAAAGTAGTCTTCCCGCAGACGATATCATTATACGTCTTTTTTGCCCCATTGTGAATAAAAAGAACAGGCTTTCAGCAAAAAAGTCCTGTTTGGGACAAAAAATAATGGCGGATGGTCACAAAAAAGTAGAAACCTGTGACGTTTTGACCCTCCAGGAAGAATGTTTGCAGCTATGATGCCTTTTGGCAATTTTTTGGTCACAAAAAGGAGCAAACGTTCATAAAATGCTTTCAGATCAGTCAATTTCTTGACACATATGCCCTGTACACTGAAGTCATGGTCCTCCCGATGAACATAGGCATCGGTTCACGGGAGATGCTATAAACCCGGGGGCGCCCAGACGACTTCTCATCCCACAAAATGCTTTCTCTCGACTTCTAAACACTTGCTCCCGGGCCAAGCAACAAAAAGAACTGCCTTACCCCTTGGCAGTTCTTTTTTTGTGAAAACACGGCGGGGCAGACCCCTGAGTCTTCGGGCATGCGGGAGACGGACACGGCAAGTGCGTGCCGGGCTTGACCGGCTGAAGGGCCGGGGAGCAAAGAGAGCCCGAATGTGACGGAAAGAAGGCTGTAGGCGGGAAGGCTTCCGGCGGCGGCACGGTCCAAGGCGCAGGGCCGGAGAAGATGACCGCCGCCCTGCCTGAAACAAATGCTTTTGAAGCCTTCCGAGATTTCCAGGCCGCACGGCGGCGCTTGCTGGATGATTGCGCAACGGCGCGCTGCAGCATACCCTCCGGCTCAAATGCATCGAATTTTTTGGAAAAAAACAGAAGAAGGCCCGCGGACTTATTTCCGCGGGCCTTCCGGAGGGAAGGAATGTGGACTGATTTTTACAGGATCCATCGGGTTTCAGAGGGTGTGCGTCTGTCGGGAACGTCTAAGGGATGGCGTTGGCCGGTACGTAATCGGGAATGTTTCTGGCCGCCCACTGATCTAGCGTCCAGCCGTCCAGCTCCTCAGGACTGCGGCCCTTATAATCGTAATAGACGCCCTGTCCGGGGATATCGGCGACGGCGCCCACGTACTTCCAGCCGTCAAAGTACACCGTCAGCCGCGTATCGTCCGTAAAGCCCTGCGCCAACGCCAGGCGATCTGCCGGATGATCCCTCAGGAAGATAGAGAAACCGCGAAGCGCGGAGCCTTCCTCCAGCGTCTCCACCTTCAGCAGCCGCCAGAGGGAAGCGTCCGTCCGGTGCGGAACGCTCCTTAGGCTGGGAACCGTGATCAGTGAGGTCTCCGGCATCTTTGGTACCGGACGGATGGGTATGAACGTCAGCGCCAGCACCACAATCACGATCAGCCAAAAAATTTTTTTCATGTTCTTTTTTCATCACCGCCTTTTCGATTGCAATCGTAAAAATGCTCCGCATTAAAAGTATTTCCACGTGGCGGACGATTCATAATGGGAGTTTTTAAAAAGAAAATTAAACGACCAAAAATGCCTGACTGTGAAAACTGCCAAATTTTTCGTTTTTTATGGTGTTTTTATTTAAAAATAAGCCTGAAGCGGCAATTGAGGGCGCGCACGGGTTAAAAAATGCAGATTAAAGGCAGGCGTGGCGCCGAAAAAACCAACTTGCAACGGGAAGCCGGCCTTGCGGCGGCCATTTTACCCGGAGCCGCGGTGCAGATGGCTATAAATCAGCGTTCGGACAAAGAGTGGCGCATCGTTCGAATTTTTGAAAAAAAAGACGCCTGAATTAGGCGTCCCAGAGTGCCAAAAAAATCCTTTTGGGGGCTATTAGGGGCCAAGGCCCCCTCATTTTATTCCCGTCCCGGCGCCGCAGGCGCCGGTGTCAAAGTTTCTTGGGGGATTTTCAAGGGGGCGTTCTTTTCAAAGAACGCCCCCTTGAACCGCCGGAGGCCTACGCTCCACCATCCGCCAGGACCCGCCAAGGACTCCGCCCTTGGAACCCGCTTAGAACCTTTTTCTTCAGAAAAAGGTTCTAAGAACTCCAAAAAGACTTTTATACGCAAAGCTCCGCTTTGCGGCAGGAAAATCCCTGGCATATCCGTCAAAAAACAAAGTTTTTTGACGGCCTCCGCCTGAAGCAGGCGTCTCTTCGATGGTCTGACTTGCGCCGGTTTACTTTTCGATCCTTTCCCTGCCGCCCATGTAGGGGCGAAGGATCGGGGGGATTTCCACGCTGCCGTCCTGTTTCTGATAGTTTTCCAGTATGGCCGCCACCGTGCGGCCCACCGCCACGCCGGAGCCGTTGAGGGTATGGACGAATTGCACCCTGCCGTCCTCGTCGCGGAAACGAATGCCCGCGCGGCGGGCTTGGAAATCCTCGAAGTTGGAACAGGAGGAAATCTCCACATAGCGGCCGTAGCTGGGCATCCAGACCTCCAGGTCGTAGGTCTTGGCCGATGCAAAGCCCATGTCGCCCGTACAAAGGAGCGATACCCGGTAGGGGAGGCCCAAAAGCTGCAGCACCCGTTCGGCGTCGCTTGTCAGGAGCTCCAGTTCGTCGTAGGAGGTCTCCGGGCGGGTGAATTTCACCAGCTCCACCTTGTTGAACTGGTGCTGGCGGATCAGGCCCCGGGTGTCCCGGCCGGCGCTGCCGGCCTCGGCCCGGAAGCAGGCGGAATAGGCCGTATGATAGATGGGCAGATCGTCGAAATTCAAAATCTGCTCCCGGTACATATTGGTCACCGGCACCTCCGCCGTGGGAATCAGGAAGTAGTTGGTGCCGGCCACCTTGAAGGCGTCCTCCTCAAACTTGGGCAGTTGGCCCGTGCCCACCATGCTGCGGCGGTGCACCATGTAGGGCGGGAAAACCTCCGTATAGCCGTGCGCGATGTGGGTGTCCAGGAAAAAGCAGTAGACGGCCCGTTCCAACTGCGCCGCGGCGCCCTTGTAGAACGTGAAGCGGGCGCCGGTGACCCGGGCGGCGGCTTCAAAGTCCAGTATCCCCAAGTTTTCGCCGATGTCCCAATGGGGCAGCGGCTCAAAGTCAAAAGAAGGAGGCTTGCCCCAGGCGCGTATGACCTCATTGGCGGAATCGTCCGCCCCGTCGGGCACCGTTTTCGACGGAATATTGGGCACCGAGAGCAGAAACTCCTCAAACTTTTCGTCCAGCTCCTTCAAGGTTTCTTCCTTGGCGCCGATCTCTTCCGCCAGCGACTTCATGTCGGTCAAAAGCTGCGAAACGTCCCCGCCCTCTTTTTTCAGCAGAGGGATTTTCTTGGAATCGGCGGTGCGCCTGGCCCGAAGCGACTCCACCTGGCCAAGCAGCGCCCGCCGCCGCGCGTCCAGCTCCAAAAACGGCGCCACCTGCATATCGCTGCGACGGCTTTTCAGCGCCGTTTCCAGTATTTCAGGATTTTCCCGTATTCTTCTTGGGTCCAGCATATTTTTTTGCCTCCTTGGATGCAAAGTATCTATAAAAAATCGCCCCTGCAAATAATAAGGGACGAAAAATCACTTTCCGCGTTGCCACCCTGATTGGCGCCCGAAGGCGCCCGGCTCGTCTGCCCGTAACGGGGGCCGCCGGCAAGGCTCATCGCCTGCTGCTTGAAAGGTGGAAAGGCCTCTTCGCATAGCGGCTTTCAGCCGGCGCCGCCTCTCTGCAATGCGATCTTTTTGCCATGTTCCTTCCTGATGGCGCATTTATGTGGATTTATTATGGCACTTTTGCCTCGCTTTTACAAGCAAAATCTGAATTTTCAGGTTTCCAGGGCCATATCGCCGCGCTTGACCCAGCCCAGCTTGCGCAGTCCGGAGTCCGCCAGAAGCGTCACGGCGATGGGAATGACTATGTGCAGCAGAAGGATGCGCAGCAGAAGCCAGCCGGGGCTTGAACCTTCGGACATGGTGGCCCATGTGGCAAACTGCCCCACAAGGCCGCTGGTGCCCATGCCGGCGCCCACGGCATTGCACTGCATGGCGAAAACGGTGGTGGACAGCGGTCCCACCACGGCGGAGGCCATCGTGGGGGCGATCCATATCTGCGGGCGGCGGGCCACGTTGCCCAATTGCAGCTTGGAGGTGCCCAGCCCCTGGGCCAGGACGCTGCCGATGCGGTTATCCCGGTAGCTGGCGGCGGCAAAGCCCACCATCTGCGCGCTGCAGCCGGCCACCGACGCGCCGCCGGCCAGGCCCGAAAGCCCGATGGAAATGGCGATGGCTGCGCTGGAGACGGGCCCTGTAAGGGCCATGCCCATGATCACGGCCACGGCGATGCCCATCAAAAACGGCTGCAGGGCGGTGGCGCGCATCACCACCTCGCCGATGTAGGTCATGAAGCGGCCCACCGGCGGGCCCACGAAGAGCCCCACCAGGCCGCCGGACAAAATGACGGCGGCGGGCACCAGCACGATATCCACGCCGGTTTTCCCGCAGACGAGATCGCCCACAATGGCGCCCACGATGGCGGCGGCCACCGCGCCCACGGGCCCTCCCCCGGAGGCGTAGCCGATGGCGCCGGTGACGGCGGCGGAAAAGACCACCAGAGGCCGTGAACCCATGCCGTGGACGATGGCTACCCCGATGGCCGCGCCCACCACCGGAGAGGTGGCGCCGATGACCTCGGTCAGCCTGGTGAGAAAAGAAAGTCCGGGAATCTGGGCCAGCTGGTTTAAGATCAGCCCGATAATCAGCGTACAGAAGAGCCCCAGCGCCATGGAACTGAAGGGAGTTACCAGGTATTTTTTTAATAAACTGCCTGCGGAGGCGTCTTTTTTGCTCACGTTTTATGCTCCTTTTTCGCCTGTTCCCAACGGGGAGGCCGGCATACCTTCGCCCGCCCCGGCGAAAAAGATTCCGCCGAAGGTTACATGCTCTGCGGCGCGTGCAGCCCGATGAGATACAGGGCCTTTCGGATCACGCTGCGGGTGGCCTCGGTGAGGGCCAAGCGCGCGTCACGGACCTCCTTTTCGTCGCAGAGGATCTGGTGCTCGTAGTAGAATTTATTGTACGCCTGGGCCACGTCCACCACGTAGCGGGTGATCACAGAGGGCTCGTACTGCTCCGCGGCGGCGGATACCGCCTGCGGGAACCGGGCCAGAAGCGCAAGCAGGCTCTGGGCCTCTTCGTCGCACAGGGCCCCGGGATCGCCGGAGCCGCGCAAACCCTCCGGCGCCTTCTTCAGCACGCTGCAGCAGCGCGCGTGCGTGTACTGCACGTAGGGGCCGGTTTCGCCGTCGAAGTTCAGCGCCCGCTCGAAGGTGAACGTAATGTCCTTGATCCTTCCGGCAGAGAGCGTCTGGAACACCAGCGCCCCCACGCCCACCTGCCTGGCGGTTTCATCGGGATTTTCAAGCTCGGGGCTCTTTTCCAGCATGATCTGGCGGGCCTTGTCGATGCAGCTGTCCAGCACGTCCTGCAGGAACACCACGTTGCCGCGGCGCGTGGAGAGCGTGGCGTCCTTGAGGCTCACCATCCCGAAGGCCACGTGTACCATGTCCTTTGCCCAGTCGTAGCCCATCTTCTCCAGCACCTTGAAAAACTGTTGAAAATGAAGATTCTGCTGGTAGGCCACCACGTACAGCGACTTGTGGAAGCCATACGTCTTTCTGCGGTAAATGGCCGCCGCGATGTCCCGCGTGGCGTACAGCGTGGCGCCGTCCGCCTTTAAAATCATGCAGGGGGGCATGTCCTCCTCGGCAAGGTCCACCACCAGCGCGCCCTGGCTGCGCTCAAGCAGGTTCTTTTGCTCCAGCTCATCCAGCACGCCCCCGATCTTGTCATTGTAAAAGCTTTCCCCGGCATACGAATCAAAATGCACGTCGAGAAGATCGTAGATGCGCTGCACTTCCTTGAGGGTAATGTCCTTGAACCATTCAAACAGCGCCATGGCTTCTTCGTCGCCGTCCTCGATGCGCCGGAACCAGGCGCGGGCCTCGTCGCCCAAAGCCTCGTCCTTTTCCGCCTCGTCGTGGAACCGGACGTAGATTTTCAAAAGGCCCGATACGCCGTCGCGCTCGATTTCCTCTTTGTCGCCCCACTTCTTGAACGCCACGATCAGCTTGCCGAACTGGGTGCCCCAGTCGCCAAGGTGGTTGATGCCCACGGTTTTGTAGCCCAGAAACGTATAGATGCGTGTGAGGGCGTTTCCGATGGCCGTGGAGGACAGGTGTCCGATATGAAAGGGCTTTGCGATATTGATGGACGAAAAATCGATGCAGATCACTCGGCCGTTTCCGTCCATGGCGCTGCCGTAATTTTCGCCGGATTCGAAAATGGACGAAAGGGTATTTTCGGCAAAGCGGGCGCGGTCCAGATAAAAATTCAGGTAGCCGCCCACCGCCTCCACCCGCTCCAGGTATTCGGGCAGGTTTTCCCTGATAATGTCCGCCATTTCCTGGGCAATGGCGGGGGACGCCTTGCGCAGCGCCCTTGACAGCTTAAAACACGGCAGCGCAAAATCCCCCAGTTTTCTCTCGGGGGGATTTTCGATCATCTGAAGCACGTCCGCGGCCTCGATGCCCGCCTCTTTGGGGGCGGCGCCGGCGATCAGCCCGGCGAGAAGTTGCGTATAATTCATATTTCGATCATCCTTTGGCTTGCCTTTTGACGGGAAGTCGTTACTTAGTATAGTACAGTTTCCGCTCAGGCGCAATACGGCAATACGCTTAGGATGCTTTTTTCAGGCATGGTTATGCGGCCCGCAGCACGAAGAAAACGCGCCGTGTTTTTGAGGCCGCCGGCCGGATCGGTGAAGGCAAGAGAGCCCCTTTCACGAAAGATTTTATGGCCTGTGGCAAGAATTTGCGCGCGCAGGCGATAGGGAAGCGGCGAGGTAAAACCCACGGAAAGAATTGATGGGGTTTCCGGGTGCGGCATTTGAGCGCGCCGGCGCGCTCAAATGCGTTTGGTTAGCTTTTCAAGCTCCGGGTATTGTTCCAAAAGAGCATCGCCGGCCTTTTGCATGCGGTCCGTATAGTCGCGGTAGGCGGGGGAGAGGATCTTCATGTTTTCGATGAAGATCTCCGTGTAGCCGCTTTGCGTTTGGAACGTCCGCATGGCGCGCAGGGCCTTGCCCGCGTCGGATGCCTCAAAGGCTTCAGACGCGCGGTAATCGATGTACTCCTGCAGAAAACCCTTCTGCTTTTCAATGAAGGCCTCCGGATCGCCCGCGGCCTGCTCCAGGGCCTGCATCTGGCCGCAGTGCAGCGCCTCCAACGCCTGCTCGTCCGGTGCGTCCAGCGTTTGGGCGAAAAAATCCTCCAACTCCCGAGGAAAGTCCACTTCGTCCAGGAAGGCCGTGATGCGGCCGAAGGCTTCCCGCTGCTCACCGGTGATCACGCGGACGTCCAAAAAGGCGCCGAAATGCACCGCCAAAAACCGGCCGAAGGGTCCCGGGAATGCCAGGCGCAGCTTTTCTTTCAGCGTTTCGTTGACGCCGAAGATGTCTTTTGCCGCTTCTTTGGCGGCCTGGAAGTCCAGCCCCTGCGCCAGGCGGTCTAAAATACGGAGCTGCGCCTCTTTCAATGACAATGCGTCACGGGCCCTCCCGGCGGCCCGTGAAAGGGCGGCCTGCGGGTCCTTTCCAGTCAAAATTTCCTTGATCTGGGGCACCGGCAGCCCCAAACGGCGCAATAGCACGATGTTTTCAAGCGTCTGCGCGTCGGCTTGGCTATACCGACGGTAGCCGCTTTCGTCCGTCCGCGGGTGAAGCAGCCCTTGTGCCTGGTAGTACGCAACGGCTTTTTTGGTGACGCCGTATTTTTTCATCAGCTGGCCGATCAGCATATTATCACGCTCCCGAATCGATTGTAAGCCGTTCCCCTGGGGGCCGGTCAAGCATTTTTTATCCACCTTTGGCCGCCGGATGCAAAAAGTTTTTTATTCGGGGCAAAAATACATGTAAAATGGTGCAAAAAACCCGCGAAAAAACGCTTGACAACGGGGAGGGTTATGATAAAATTAATCCCGTGCGTGTTTAGGGAGAGTAAACTTAGAGTTTATTTTAACGAAACTTGCATACCTGAATATAAGACGCGCTGAAAAGGCAGGTGAGCGCACAGTGGACATCGGTGAGAAGATCAAGCGGCTGCGGGTGAAGTACGGGCTGACGCAGCAGGAACTGGCCAACCGCACCGAGCTTTCCAAAGGCTATATATCGCAGCTTGAGCGGAATTTGACGTCGCCGTCCATCGCTACGCTGAGGGACCTTCTGGAGAGCTTGGGCACGAATCTGAAGGACTTTTTCAGCGACGACGCGCCGGAGAAGGTGATCTTCCCGCGCCAGGATGCCTATGAGACGCCGGATGAGGAAGCCGGCCATGTGGTCAAATGGCTGGTGCCCAACGCCCAGAAAAATGTGATGGAGCCCATTTTGGTGAGCATCGCTCCCGGCGGGGAAAGCGCCAGGGACGACCCTCACGAGGGAGAGGAATTCGGTTACGTCTTATCCGGAAGCGTGCTGCTGCATCTGGGCGAGGAGAAAATGCGCGCCCGCCGCGGCGACTCGTTCTATTTTAAACCCACCATGCCGCACTATCTGGAAAACACCGGCAAGGTCGAAGCCGTGGTGCTGTGGGTGTCGTCGCCGCCGTGGTTTTAACCAAGCAGCCGGCAGAAACGTCATAATCACGGGAGAAACCTCTCCCGCAAAGCAGTGGAAAGGGCCATGAAGCTATGCCAGGAAAAGAACATCTGATCGATTTGGTCGACATCAGCATGGATTACAACGGTGAC
>JBMNQS010000039.1:0-20098 GCA_050944255.1 Christensenellales bacterium
TATGGCGGCTCTGCAGCTCCTGGGCGGAGAGTACCCGCTTCATCCTTCGCACTTCATCCTCGGGCAGAAACGGGTTATCCTCCCACTGGATGCGGATATGGGCAATTTCCGGGTCCTGGCTGCGGTTTAGATAAATCACTTCATGCACCCAGGTCAGGCCTAAAAGCGGCGTCATGGTTCCCCAGATATTCCCGCGCCTGTCCAGCACGCGCATCAGGCACTCGCGATAAATCTCATGGGGCGGCTCCTCGTCGAACCAGACGTAGTCCAGGCTCGACCCCTGGAACCGCTGCCTGCCCTGATCGCAGGATTTAAATCCGATGCGCGACAATCCGCCGAAGACGCTATGCACGTCGATGAAGTCAATGACGCCGCCGTCAGGGTCGTCCCTTGCGCCCCGGCGCATGCTGATGCGGGCGATCCAATCCTTTGGGAGGAAATCAAGGATCTTCTGCTGCGCCACGTCACGCTGCACCTCATGGGTCAATGAGACGACCCAGCCGTTTGTAGGCCCGCCGAGTTTTCTGTAGGGATGAATACCCCTGGCGTGCCAGATGGCTTCAATGGCCCCGCACTGCGTCTTTCCGGTGCGGTTGCCTCCGAATACCCATCTATTGCGCTGCGGCATTTTATGAAATGCGATCTGCTTGAGGTGTTTTATAGGGCCGGCGTTGTAGCTTTCCAGGCGCCGGAGCGCATCGTCATGCGGCTCACCCATGACTTTTTGTCTCCAGCTTCCTTTTGATGCGCCTGCGTTCTTTTTCGATGTCCTCGCCGGACCATTTGGGGACCATCTGCACCGAAGCGGACGGATCGTTTTCAAGAAACAGTCGTATGGCCGTCATGTCCGGCGGCTGCTCCTTTTCCACCACACGGACCGTCACCATCTGCTGCACTTTTTCCCCCTGCGGCGTCACGTGCTCTCGAAGCTCCGAGACTTTCTCACTCACCTTCAGTCCCACCGCCCGTTTATGCAGCGCCGCCTGTATCTGCCAGGAGCCCGCCGGCACCTGATACAGGGCGTCGGACAGCTCCTGGTACTGCTCCGCATACTGTTTCAGCGTCCGCTCCGAAATGCCCAGCTGTTTGGCCACATCTTTCACCGTGGCGCCGGCCCTCACCATCAGGCGGATGTCCTTGATATGCGGTTTGACCCGCCTGTCATAAACCCGGCTCATTTTCTTCGCGCTCCTTTGCGCCTTTTGAGCCGGCCCGCTACGCGGTATCCGCATCTATGGCTCCTGCACCGCGGTCCCACGGAGCAAAACCACGTGCATCCATGGCACTTCTCATCCTCAACGAACACCACCTGCGGCAGACTGCTGCCGCGCCCTTCAGGCTTTTTCTCCATCCCCATCCCATTTTCAAGAAATACCACTATCTCACCACCTTTTGATCTTTGCCGACAGTACCACCATAACGGCCGATTACGGTTTATGCCTGACACGTTTATGACAGGCGGCTGCCGCCGCCCTGTCAAATCTCCTGCAGTACTTCCCGGTCCAGGTATTTTGCAAACAGCGATACGGCGGCCGCCAGATGCCTGAAAAATTGTCTCTGGCTGTACCCCATTTCCTCACAAAGAACCAGACTGGAGTGCTGATCGATATAGTAGCTGCGCAGTATGCTTTCCGCCTGGGGCTCGAATCCGATGTCCTCCAGGGCGTCCTCCACGCACTGTATTAAGAACAATAGCCTGTCCCTCTCCGAGATCAGGCGCATGACCCGCCTGACGGCTGTTTCGGCGGAATCCTGAAACGATTGACTCTTTGTCTGCACAGGACTTGCTTTGAGCTGCGAAGGCGCTCCGTCCATACTTTCGCGCTGGATTTTTCTGTGCACAATGGCCAGTCTTGCCTTCCATTTGCTGTAGCCCCTAAGCACGCTGCGTGCCTGCGAGATGCTCACTTCAATATCCATACATGACACTTCCCCCATAAAGCATCGTGACGATTTGCCACCTTTTAATTTCATTATATGACATATCGTCACTTTGTCAAGATGCATTCGGAAATTTACATGCCAATATGTCACTAAAAATAAAAAAGGGCATGAAAAACTTTTTCATTCTCGCCATTTTGTGTACAAATGGCCGCAATGGCTGTATACTGTTGTTATTATGAGTTTATAAATCGGGAGGAACGCAAATGGCTCGCAATGGCGAAAATATATTTGGTTCACGCCTTCGCTCACTGCGGCAAAACATGGGCTCAACGCAACAGGAAGTGGCTGACGCCCTAGGGATGGACCGCTCTACCCTCAATAAATATGAAACCGGGGACCGCGTTCCCAATATGGTTACGGTAAAGCGCCTTGCTCTTTTTTACGGTGTCTCGGTGGACGAGCTGACCAGCGTGCCCGAAGAGATGATACCCGTGGCTTTAGATAACCTTCTTGCGGGCGATACGCCGCTTACCCTCTACGGCAGGCCGCTGGACGACAACGCGCGAAGAGCGATTACGGCGGCTATAAAAATCGTATACGAGACGCAAATAGAAAAAGAATAAATCGCGGCAAAGATCCGGATCTTTGCCGCAATTTTATGAAAGTTTTGCGAACAGCAAATAAAAAAGACGGCGGGGAAATTCCTCGCCGTCTCTCTTGTATTTTTACCAGTTATTTCCGCCTCTGGGAGGCCATTCATCATCCGTATTGGGCCTGCGCGTCCTGGGTGTTTGCTGCTGCGGATACGCGCCCTGCTGTCTGGGCGCGCTGCGCCTGCGCGGATCAAGTGCCTGCTCCTGGGGGTATCCGCCTGCCTTATAGCCATCGGCGTCCGCATCGTAGACTTCTCCGCCATATACCGGCGGCTCCACATCCTGACCGTACAAGACATCCTGCGGCTGATCGTCCTGATACATGACGCTGCGGCGCTGACGCTGCGGTGCGGTATGCCTGGCGCCGGAGAAATCCTGGTCCAGAACATCCACATCGTACGTATCCTGATAGCCCTGCTGGCCCTGCTGATTATAGTCGTCCTGATAGCCCGATCCGAAGGCATCCTGACCGTATCCGTATCTGGTGCTTTGGAACGTATTGTCCGTGTAGCCGTCGCCGAGCATATAGCCCTGATCATCATTGTATGCATCATCATCGTCGTAGCTCTGCCTGGCGGGCCTTCTCCCGTCAACGCCGCCACGCGGAGGAAGCACATTGCCTCTGGTGCTGGGCTTCTGCTTCTTTTTGGCTTTCTTTTCCTGGGAGATCAGCACGACAAACACCACGGCCGCCGCCACAAGAAGGACACCCACCACAATCAAAAGTGTCCACAGCCATCCAAGGCTGCTGTCTTCCCCTCCCGGCGTACCGCTGGTACCGTTGTCCTGGGCGTTGATTTCAATATTCAGCACGCAGCTTCCCGCCACGATATCCTCGTCGCCGTCCTTGACGAGCAGCTCGAAGCGGAGCACCGTGGATTCCTCTATTTCGATGGAATTGCCCGAGAAGATGGTTTCACCCGGCTTTAGCGTGGCCAGCGAAATGATCGTTCCTCTGGTTTTTTCCTCAACGCGCATGCCGCCCTTCAGCGGCTCCGAACGGGGATTGTTGAAGATAAATGTCAGTTTCACTTCACCGGGCTTTGTCAATTCCGCCGGCTCTGCCTCCACCGCCATATCCACCCGGACGTCATCGGTGGTCAGCTTCATTTTAAACGCGATGGGAAACTCGGCTTTTCCCGCTTCCCGGCCATTGCTGTCCTTGGCCACGGCATACAGCACATAATTTGCATCGGTGATTTCCACCTCGTGCTTAAAGGAGGCGTCGTCGCCGGCATCCAGCGGCCAGTCTTTCAGTATCGTATTGCCCAGGCTGTCGGTGACCGTGACGCTGGCAAAGTCCACCGTTCCACTGTTGATTACGGTGCCGTCAAGGATGACCAGCTCGCCGCTTTCAATTTCCGTCTTATCGGGAATGGCGCTGACGGTCAGTCCCGCAACGGCTTTATCGATTCTGATTTCATTGCCCGTGGCATTGACGGACGCGCCGGTGGTATTGCCGATGATGACCTTTCCCGTCACCGAAGGCTTGATTATAATGGAATCGGACATGGTATGGGTGGCCACGGGCAGGTCGTGGGATTTGCCCGGCTCAAGGGAAAACTTTGTCTGGCTGGTGCCCAGCATGGTGCCCAGCACACTGTCGGTCACCTCGATATCGCCGATGGTCACATTGCCGGTATTGGTCACTTTACAGCTGAAAGTCACCTTGCCGCCTTCAGGAACGGGCTTGTCGTTATTGTTGGCCGTGATTTCTATGGTCAGGCCGGGATCCGGCTTCTGCGCCGTGACGCTGAAGCCCTGTGTTTTCTGTATTTCCTGCTCGCCCTCTCCCGTCGTCCATACGATCAAAAACGCGCGAGGTTTCCCCAGCTCCGCCTCTTTAAACTGATAGTTGAAATTCTGTATCTTGGAGTCACCGTTGGCCATGTCTCCAAAGGTTGCCTTTTGCGGGCCGTTTGCGTCCCCATCGGTAATTTTGATGCCTCTGGCGTCTTCGGTGGCGGTAAGCTCCACATAGATTCTCACGTTCTGGCCGGCGGTAGCCATTTCAGGGTCCACCCAGGCACTGACCGCGAAATCGCCCGCATAAGCCGTTTCGGGACCTATCACAAGCCCCGACAATGCAACCAAAACAAATGCCAGGGTCATAAGCAGGGCCGAAAAGCGTCTGTTCCTTATTATCTTTTTCATCATTTTCCCCCCTACACGGGTAGTGAGTTATACTGCATAAGCTCAATACGTTTAGGCGGCCGCGCCGGATATCTTTCAAGCTGCGACCACAATATCTCATGATAATAGTAGTAGAAACGCGGCCATCTGTCAAATGAATTTCATATTGCAAATTACGCCATCGCGGATCATCCGTGCGCAGTACGCGCCGATGCCATTATTGACCCCCACTGGGAACGGTTTCACTGGGCGACGGGCTGGGGGATGGGCCGGGCGAATCGCTGGGAGACGGACTGGGCGATGGGCTGGCCGACGGACTGGGCGAGGGGCTGGCCGACGGACTGGGCGAGGAGCTGACCGACGGACTGGGTGAGGGACTGGGTTCGGGTGAATCGCTGGGCGTGGGCGTCGGGGTAGGCGTGGGCGCCGGCGTGGGCGTGGGCGCCGGCGTGGGCGTGGAGGCGGGCGTAGGCCTGGGTGTGCTCACCGGAGTGGGCGCTGCGATATGCTCTTCTTTGGGTTCCTGGTCCACGGTAAACGCGGCGGTCTTTTCACTGACGGTTTCCCCTTTATATACAGTGCGTACCACCACCTGGTAATCGCCTAACGGGACCCACTTCCCGCCAGAATCCTTGCCGTCAAAATATTCCCGCAGTTCGCCCGCATCGACTCTTGACTGCTCCAATATGGTGTAGACCACTTCTTCCGAGTCATCCAGCACCTCAATGGTCACAAAGCCCGCTTCACTGACCGCATAGTCAATTTTCAATCTTCCCGAACCGAATACGGGGTTTTGGTCCGATAATTTCAGCGCCGTTACTTTGGCGTTCTGTCCGGTGGTATCGGTATCGGGCGTCGGCAGCGCAACGGCTTTCTGCGGCAACTGCCCCGGGCCAAAGAAATGCCCCAGCAGGAAAGCTATGCCAAAGACAACAAGCACGGCGACGGACGATATGGCCATGGCGCGGCTTCGCATTGTCTTTTCCAGCTGGCCGTTGTACTGTTTACCCTTGGAAGGCGCGTGCCGCCCATAAGACCGGCCGGCGGCCATATAGTTTCGGTTCGCAGGTCCTTCGCCCACATTGCGAGCATTCATCGTATGACTGGTCCTCCAACTATCAAGGCTTTTTCTCTTACAGACAAACCGCCGCTCAAATCATTGAGCGGATAGGATTTGTAAATTTGATTATACCATGTTTCCGTCCGATTCGCCATAAAACTTGATCGTTTGCTCAACAATCGGCTTTTAGCTATTGCCGCACGGATTATTTTCCGGCGGCGCATTTAATGAGCGAAAACACTTCCCGTATACGCATGGCCCACAGGTGCTTGGGATAGGACTGGGCGGCGGCGCTGGCGATATCCGAAACGCCTTCCTGCCTGAGCGTCCATTTGGCTCTCATCAGATGAAACTCGCTGGTGACGACCATGACGCTCTCGATATCGTGCCGGCGCATGATGCTCAGGCTGTTGCGCACATTTTCCCTGGTGGAGGACGATTCGTTTTCAATCAGGATACTTTCTTCGGGTATGCCCTGGGCGATCAACTCCCTGGCCATCACATCGCCTTCGGCTTCCGGCTCGTTGGGCCCTTTGCCTCCCGATACGACGATGTACCCGGCGTAGCCCTCCTTGTAAAGCTGCGCGGCACGGTCGATCCGCTTTTGCAGAGAGAAGCTGGGCCTTCCTGAAGGCATGACTTTACAGCCGGGGACGAATATGGCATCCACGGCCCTGATATCCTCTTTTGATTCGGCTGTTATAACAAACGATATCATCAGCAATGCACCGACCAATCCTATGCAGACGAGGGCGCAGAACAGCTTTCTCAAAGTGCGCCTGCCTTTTTTATGCGTAGATTTTCTTTTCTTTGATGTTTTCATAAATTCAGCACTCTTTTCATATCCCCTTTTTCGCCGGCATTTACAGCTTATCAGGCAAATGCGAATACTTTTTAAAGGAATCTTTAAGGAGTGCTTAGGCAAGGGATAATTTTATCAAACGGCGGCCCATATTAAAGGCATAACCCGCATTTTCGTCCCGCGAGGTTAAGTCTCTGCAAACTGCGGGGCCCCACTTTATTCTATGAAGGAGCGCTTCACATGAACATCTGGCACGATATAAAGAAAGAGCGGATCACCCCCGGAGACTTTGTGGCGGTGATCGAAATCCCCACGGGAAGCAAACAAAAATATGAGCTGGACAAGGATACCGGATTTTTAATGCTGGATCGCATTTTATATACCTCCACCCACTATCCGGCCAATTACGGCTTTATTCCCCGCACGTTCGGTTTTGATCACGATCCGCTGGACGTGCTTGTTCTGTGCACGCAGACCATTGCGCCTCTGACGCTGGTACGCTGTCATCCCATCGGCGTCATCACCATGCTTGACGGCCGCAAGCGCGACGAAAAGATCATCGCACTGCCCTTTGCCGATCCCAACTATGCCGGCGTGGACAGCATCGAGCAGCTTTCGCCGCACATCTTCGATGAAATACGCCACTTCTTTGAAGTCTATAAGATGCTGGAGAACAAACAGACCATCGTGGACGACGAGGTGCGCGGCAAGAAAGAGGCTATCCGGGTCATTGAGAAGGCCATCGACGATTACAGGGAGAAATTCATCCGCTGAAGGGTAACTGGAGCCGAAGCCTGCTTTTAAATTCTCCTGAGGGGGCCGTCAAAAAGCGGTATTTTAAGTCCCCGGCTCCCCGCCGTCGGCGCCTGTTACATCAACAGGCACAGCAGTATCGGCAGAAAGATTCCCGGGACGTAGTTGATCACCTTCAATTTGGTTACGCCCAGCATATTCAGCGACAGCGCGATGATTAAAAGAGAGCCCACGCAGGTCATTTCCGCGATGACCGCATCGCCCAGCATCGGGGCCAAAAGCCCTGCCAGAAGCGTTATGGCGCCCTGATAAAGAAACAAAAGCCCTGCGGAGAACAGCACGCCCGCCCCCAGCGTGGCCGCGAATATAATGGAGGATATACCGTCGAGCAGGCTCTTTGCGTACAGCGTCTGATGATCGCCCGTAAGGCCGCTCTGCAGCGAGCCCACAATGGCCATGGCGCCCACGCAGAACAGGAGGCTCGACGTCACAAATCCCTGCGCTATGGAAGATTTCCCGCCTGTCTGGGCAAATCTGCTCTGCAGCTTATCGCCGAGCCGGCTGATCTTGCCGTCCAGATCCAGCATCTCTCCGATAATTCCGCCGAGCACTATGGCAATGATGGCAATCAGCGCATTTTGGCCCTTGAGTACGCCTGAAATGCCGATATACAGCACGCACAGCCCCAGGCCCTTCATGGTGACGTCCGAAAAACGTTCCGGTATGCCCTTTTTAAGCAGCAGCCCCAGCGTACCGCCGACGAGCACCGCCAGCGCGTTGACTATCGTTCCCCACATAACCTTTCCTTTCACAAACGAATTGACGCGGCCTTTCGGCTGCGCCAATCACCTTGCCTTAACTACAGCGCTTCATCGCCATCTTCCGGTGCGTCCTCCAGCTTTCGGATGCTGGCGGCGATGACGTCCCAGTCATATCCCCTGCGCGCCATGGCCTGCGACACGGTATCGCGCCGCCGCCTGGGCTTCCGGTCCTCATACCGGCGCCACAGCTTTTCCGCCAGGCTGTCCGCCAGGGCCGCCTGGGTCTGTTCGTCCAGGGCTTCCAGCGCTTCCTGCGCCGTATCCGGGTCAATCCCGCTATGCCGCATCCTGCGGCGGATGCTGCGCGGCGCGCCGTCGCCCTTTGCGATGCGCTCACGCACAAAGCTCTCGGCATAGCGCCCATCGTCCACATAGTCCCACTGGCGGAGCTTGTCCAGCACCTGGCCGATCACATCCGGGTCATACCCCCGCTCGCGCAGTTTATCCTCGATCTGCTTTGCGGTGCGCCACCGCCTGGAGAGCATATCCAGCGCCCTGCCCATGGCCTCTTTACCGCTCAGCGGGTCCACGGGCTTCTTCGGCTTCATAATTTCGTCGGCTCTTCATAGGGCACGCCGAAGGTATCCACCCTGAGAGATGCGATCACCGGCGGCTCCAGCGGCCGGTCGCGCCCGTCGGTTTTCAGCTTGCCCATGGCGTAGACGCTGGTCATGCCGCAGATCACCTTGCCGAAGGCGGCATAGGAGCCGTCCAGATGCGGCGCCTCGGCCACCATAATGAAGAACTGGCTTCCCGCGGAATCGGGCATGGCGCTTCTGGCCATGGAGATCACGCCGTCGGTATGCTTGAGATCATTTTCAAACCCATTGGCCGCAAACTCACCCTTGATGCTGTAGCCGGGTCCGCCGGTGCCGGTCCCCTGCGGGCAGCCGCCCTGCACCATAAAGCCGTCGATCACCCGGTGGAAAATCAGGCCGTTGTAAAACCCCTGATTGGCCAGATGGATAAAGTTGCACACGCTCTGCGGTGCCACGGCGGGATAAAGCTCGATTTTGATACAATCGCCGTTTTCCATGTCCATGACGGCAACGGGATTGGGTATGGCTTCCTTCACATCGCCGTGGGAAAACGCGCCAAGCACGTCACTGCCGCCTGTCGTACCGTTCACGGCGCAAAACGGCCGTCCGATCTGATCCATTTTCATTCCTCTACGCTCCTACTGTTCACTTCTTGAATCTGTACACCGCATCGTCCGGCTGGATCTCCTCGGGAATATCCTGCACGCGCTTCTTTGCCGGCTCGAGGGGTTTGCCCGACCCCATGCATTGGTTGCATACCTCCTGGCAAACCGGGCAGACGCAGTGGCTCTTGAGGCCCCTGTCCACATGGACCATCAGCATATCGCACGACGGGCATCCACAACGCATAAAATCGCTCCTTTCGGTTCGTTTCTTGCGTCCGGGCATTGTACCTGTTTTGTTTAGGCCTATTTTATATTATAACCCAACTTTAAAAAAGTGTATAGCGAGCCTTTGTAAAAACTTACGTTACGGCAGTGCAAACAGCTCTTTTCGGGCATACGCGGTGTACCTGGAGATGGCCGTGCCGAAGGGCAACGCGGAAAATCCACTGCCGTCCACCCACCTGCCTTCAAACTCCGGTTCTCCCCGGACCAGCACATGAAATCCCTCCAGCATCCAGATCCTATGGGTGAACACATGCTTCATCCGGCCTATCTTTTTGATCTGATCCGCCTGTATCCCGCTTATTTCCAGCCATTTCAGCGCCGCCTGCCGCGCCTTTTCATGCTCATCCACAGGAAGCAGTATAAACTCCCACATGTCCGCCAGAAGCCCCCGGCTTTCCCGCTTTCGCACAAGCACTTTCCCGTCGGACCTCTCAAGGACAATCACCGCGTAGCGCTCCAGCTTCTGCGGCGCCTTTTTCTTTTTCACGGGCAGTTTATCCGTCAGTCCCTTTTCATAAGCCGCGCAGAAATCCCTCACCGGGCATTGGCCGCACCTCATCTGCCTGGGCAGGCAGATGAGCGCCCCCAGTTCCATGACGGCCTGGTTATAGATGCCCGGCCGCCGTCTGTCCATGGCCTCATCCAGTATGTCCCTTATGGCCTTTCTCGTTTTCGGCTCGTCCACGCACTGCCCGATGGCGCAGATTCTTGCCGCCACCCTCAGCGCGTTGCCGTCCACCGCCGGTATGGGCACGCCGTAGGCCATGGACAATACCGCCGCCGCCGTATAGTCCCCCACGCCGGGCAGCTTGATGATTTCCTCATAGGTGTCGGGCATTACGCCGCCGTAATTTTCCACGACCATCCGCGCCGCCTTATGCATGTTGCGGGCGCGGTTGTAATACCCCAGCCCTTCCCAGAGCTTCAGCACCTCTTCCTGCGGCGCGGCCGCCAGCTCCCCGATACTCGGATAGGCCCTGCAAAACCGGTGATAGTACGCTGTGCCGGTATCCACCCGCGTCTGCTGCAGCAGCATCTCGCTGAGCCACACGCGGTAGGCGTCTTCGCCCCGCCAGGGCAAATCTCTTTTATTCTCGTCATACCAGCGCACAAGCGCCTGCGTCGCTTTTTTCATACGTCCTATCATACCACAATATTGCATCCTCAAGGCAAATACTGTAAAATGAAAAAAGACTTTTTGTCGAAGGAGCCCGCATGATGAAACATCGCAGCGTTAAACCGCGCTTTTTAAGCATATTTTTGGGCGGCATCCAGGAAAAACCCCTCCGCCTCCTATACTGTGTAGGCGCAGCCATTGTGGGCGCGCTTTTGCTGCGTTACGCAAACTTTGCTTTCCACGTGGGCGATTGGCTGTTCACGCTCAGCTTCTGGGCGCTTCCGGCGCTTGCCGTCAGCGTTTTGTTCGGCCCTGCCGCCGGCATGATCACCGGCGCATTGTCTCATGCGGGCGGCACGCTCTTATTGAGCGGCGCCCTCTCTTTGGGCGCCACGGCCTATTTGTGGGAGTACACGCTCACCGCCGGCCTGATGGGCGCCGTACCGGGTTTGTACTTCATCCGCTTTCCCAGGCGCTGCATCCCCACGTACGCTTACCTGCTTTTGGCGGTGGCAAGCGCCGTGGTCATTTTCCCGACGCTGATCGATTCGGCCATCGCGGCGCTTCTTTCCGGCGGCAGTTATTCGGCCCTTCTCTTTCCGGCGGCCGTCTGCCAGATTCCTCTGGCGGCGCTGTACGCCCTGATCATCTATTGGATATATATCCTCTACGACCGCATCGTCAATCCCCTCAACGAATAAAAAGCCGTTCCGCAATGGCTCCTGAATAAAAACATTCAAGTAAAAATCCCGGGGAATATCTCCCCGGGATTTTATGCTTCAGGCATACCTTGCCGTTTTAAAATCAGCTTCTTATTTTTTACTCCACCCAGTAGGCCCACAGGTTGCGCGTCTGGCCCATGATCCGCTCCAGGTCCCAGGTTTTGGCCGATCTTAATGGGCTGTTGGGATCATTGACGATGATGGTGCCGTCGGACGCCACACCCGTCAGTACGATATAATGGCCCATGGACGTAAAATCGCCTTTGGTAACGCTGACGATAATGGGCTTTCCGTTTTCAAGCGTCTTGCGGATGGTATTTTCATCCAGAGGCAGCTCATGCACCATCAGGCCCAATTGCTGCGCGCCCTCGTTCATCAGCTTCCACGCGGTGCCGCTTTCATTTGCATAGTAGCCGCTTGCCGCGCTGAACGTCGCCAATGCATAGGGCGTCATATCCGTATCCCCCGTCAGAGCGACGATCACCATGGAAAGGCACGTGGGGCCGCATCCATTGATACCCATCATGCTGTCCCCGTAGTTTTTATAGCCCCAGCGCTTGTCCCACTGGATAAAGAGCGGCACGCTGCCCGCGGCTGCCGACTCATCGATGACGGGCTCCTCCCCGTCGTCCTTCCAATCGGGGTAATCCGCCACAAAATCGATGGTCTCGTGGTTTCTGGCCAAAAGCTCCAATAGCTCGGCGGGATATTCATCGATACGATCAAGCACCTTCTGCGCTTTGGTGCTTTGAATCAGAGAGATGGCCTGGACGGTTTCCGAGTCGGCGCCTCCCGCCTGCGCCTTTGCGTCGCTGCCGCCCAGGCCCATGATAGGATTACCTCCATTGACATGCAGGCCGCCCCAAAGAATAAAGGCGCACATAATGATGCAGATGGCCATATAAGACACATTGCGCACGCGTTTCATTGATCTCACAGTGAAAACCTCCTAAATATCATCTTGCCCAAAACGCTCTTTTTCATGAATTACATTTATTGTTCCACATGCATTTGACGGACGCCTTAACGAGTTTTTAACACCCCTGATGAATCCTATTAAACTTTTTTTAAGACGCGTATTTTGTCTGATGACAGCCTTTTAAAAGCGATTTTTTTGACGCGGAATTTAGTGTTTCCCAAAGAGACGGTTTTTACATATCGGAGTTTGAATGCTGCTTCAACAAAAATACGCCAGACAAGCGATGCTTTGTCTGGCGTTTGAATATCAAAAAAGTTCTTTGGGGGTTATTAGGGGGCCGAAGCCCCTAATTTTAATTTCGTGGCAAGGCTGCGAGCCGCAGTGAGCGTTTCGGAGGCAACCGCCTCAAGGCGGCTCTTAGCCGTAGATCGACATGCGCGGCCGCAGCACAGGCCTGCCCTTTAGGGTGCTCCTTTCAGGGTTTTCCGGCCGCTGCAAAAACCTACACGTCCGTTTTTGCAGCAGGAAAAGCCCTGCAGATCCGTCAAAAAACATCGTTTTTTGACGGCCTTACGCCGGACAAGCGATGCTTGCCCGGCGTTTGATATTTTTTGTAAACAGCTTATTTTTCCAGCGGTTTGGCCACGTCCTCGCCAAGATGCTCCACCGCCTGGCTCCACGCTTTTTTCACGCGGCTTGAGCCGTCGCTACCCAATGATGCGGCTCTCTGCTCGTCGCTCGCGTATTCGCCGGCAGGCACCACATTGTAGTCGGACGTACTCTTTGTGCCGGCAAAACGGTGCACGTAAGTGGGGATATACGCCGGATCGACAATCTTTACCTCTCCGGTATCCAGGTTCTTCTCGATGCCGAATTCGGCCATAATGCCCCAGTCCGTGTAGGGGTCGCGCTGATTGGAGATAAAATTGCCCGTGGAGTAGTACACCAGGCCCGTCACGTCCTTGCCGCTGTCGTCCTGCACCGTCAGCCATTCGATGGGCTGGGCCACGTGGGGATGACTGCCCACGATCACGTCGGCTCCTGCGGCCACAAGCGCCTTTGCCAGTTCAACGGTTTCATCCGCCGGCTGCCGGACGTATTCCGCGCCCCAGTGCGGCATCACCAGCACGATATCCGCGCCCTGCTCCCTGGCCTTTTTGATGTCGGCCACCATGGCGTCCTTATCCAGCATGTTCACCATCCACTTCAGCTCGGAAGCCTCCAGCGTATTTTCCATGCCGTTGCACCCGTAGGTATAGGCAATGATGGCCACTTTGACCTCGTTTATTTCCTGAAAAAGGATTTTATCGCTTTCTTCCTGGTTCTTGAACGTTCCCGTATGGGGAATCCCAAGCTCGTCCATGGTCTCAATCGTCTGGATGAGGCCGGACCTCCTCCTGTCAAGGCAGTGGTTATTGGCCGTGGCCAGCACGTCGACGCCGGCCTTCTGCAGCGCCGTTAAAAGCGCGTCCGGGGCGTTGAATAACGGATAACCGCTGTAGCCGTTGTTCGCTTCGCCCGCCGTGGGCGTCTCCAGATTGGCAATGGACAGGTCCGCCCGGGAGATGGTCTCGGTGATGCCCTCAAAGAAATGGTCGTAGTTATACGTCCCCGTCGCCCGGTCATACCCCGCCGGAATCTGCGGCGAATGCATCATCACGTCGCCGATCACATTGACGGTGATGGTCACGGAGCCTCGCGGCTGCGGCGTGGGCGTGGGTGTCGGAGCCGGTGCCGACACCGACGGCGATACTTCCGCAACCGGCACTGGCGGCCCCGCGGCATCGCCCAGCGCGCCGCAGCCCGTCAGCGCGGCAGATAGCATCAAACCGATCATGATCAGCGACAATACCCGTCCGCTGAATATTCTCCACTTTTTCATAAGCTGCCTCCTAAACAAGTCTGTCCTCCAGATTATACCATGAAATGTCAGGTTCCGCCCGCCGCTATAAAGGCCGGGCGCACTAAGTTTCAGCAAAATGCGCGCCGCGGTTTAAGGCGGCCTCATTTAAAAAAACGTTATCTGAGCCAGACCACATTCTGATCGCCGGCAAAATTGCCCAGCGTATAGCACACCAGTATGTCGTCGAAATCTTCTTCCCGCACCAAATCCGACGCATTGCCCTTGTAGTAGCGCAGATCGATGCAGTAGACCTCGCTGTAGGCCGCGGCCAGAAACGGCGCCATGCTGTTGCCGAAGGAATCGCGGATCAAAAGCAGTTCCCCGCCGTCCGGGACGGAATGATTTTTGATGCGCACCACGGGGTGGTTGCCGTCGAGAAACACCGTATACTTGTCCGTCTCCTCAAGGCGGTTCATGAAAAACGGTCCCTTGTGGGGCGTATCCGAGTCGCCGATGTACACGTCCAGGTCCATGCCGCTGTCCCACAATTCCAGCACATCGGGCTTCTTCAGCCACAGGGCGCTTCTGGAATAGCTGGTGCCGTAGAAATCCTCCACCGTCGTAATTTGGAAGGCATTTTTTTCAGGCATGGTCCTGCCCTTGCCGTTTACATAAGTCCTGGCCGCCTCGTAGGCACCCAGGCTGGTCCAGTGGTGGTCCGTCTTATAAAACAGCAACCCCTCCTGCTCACCGTACGTGCGGCAAACATCCACCGAGCGCACCCCTTCATCCAGCTCATCGGTAAGTTCGCCGACAATCTGGTCGTCCTTGTACGCAACATGCAGGTCCGGCAGCTTTTCAGGATTGAAAAATCCCGCCGACGGCACCAGCGCGAAGTCCACTTCGCGGCCGATCTTCCGCGCGAAATTCTCTATGGCGCCGACATTTTTCCTGGCCTGATCCAAGCGGGACGGATCGATGGGCTTTTCAAACAGATACCCGTCTTTGCCCGCGTAGATGTCGCCTGCCGCCTGGCGGGACGTAAGAAGCTCCCAGTAGGCATTCAGGCCTACCAGCACGTCCCGGCCCACGATATGGTCGGCCATGTACTTTTCGGCGTCGTCTGTAAACTCGCCGCTGAGGAGCGTTTTCCCCGTCAGAGGCGGCGCGCTCTGCAGATATCGTTTCTCCAGTTGTGAAAAGTCCCTTTTAGGCAGCAAAAGCGTCAGGGCCATCACGGTGGCAATGATCCCGCAAAATCCAATCAATACGGCTTTATTTTTCGATTCCTCGCGCATACGCTCTCCTAAAATCTAAAGTAGATGAACGGATTGTAGCTTTGGCTGACAAGAGACGCTACGCATAAAATAAATAGCACCGACACTACCCCGATAGCCAAGATACCCTCCACTTTTCTATGCCTTATCCTCTCATAGGCGACTTTTCCAATAGGCGTACAGGCCATGATGGCCGCCGCAAGCAGCGGCAGGTAAGACAGGAACACCTGCAGGCTGTACGAATTCATTCTCTCTCCGGCGCCAAAGAGATGGGCAAAGAACACGGCAAGGGCGCCAAAATCCTCAAAGTAAAACAGGCCCCAGCTCAGCACGACCAACACCAGCGTATAAGCGTGTCCCACCCAATTGGGCGCTTTTTCCAGCCACCTTCCGAGGAACAGTTTTTCCACCATCAAAAATACGGCGAAATAAAGGCCCCAAAGCACGAAGTTCCAACTGGCGCCGTGCCACAATCCGGTCAGCGCCCATACGATCAGGATATTCAAAAGCTGCCTGGGCAGGCCTTTGCGATTGCCGCCAAGGGGAATGTAGACGTATTCCCTGAACCATGAGGACAGCGAAATGTGCCACCTTCGCCAGAATTCGGTGATGCTCTTTGAGATATAGGGATAATCGAAATTATACATAAACTCAAAGCCGACCATCTTACCCAGCCCGCGGGCCATATCCGAGTAGCCGGAGAAATCAAAATAAATCTGCAGGCTGTAGGCCAGAAGCCCGATCCATGCGGCGCCGGCGCTCTGCTGCGGCCGCAGCAGGTCCCACATCTGCCCCATGGGGTTGGCCAGAAGCACTTTTTTGGCCAAGCCGATAATGAATATCTGTACACCCTGGGCAAACTGCCGCACGTTTTCGTCCCTGTGTATCAGCTGATCGTCCACATCCCGGTAGCGGACAATGGGCCCGGCTATAAGCTGGGGAAACAGCGCCACATAGGTGCCGAAATTGATATAGCTCTTTTGCGCGCCGGTGGCGCCTCGGTAGACGTCTATGGTATAGCTCATGGTCTGGAAAATATAAAACGATATGCCGATGGGCAGCACGATTTCCGGCATAGCCATACTTTGAAGCGGCGGAATCAGCGCCGAGAGGTTCTGCCAGATAAACCCGGCGTATTTAAAGAACCCCAAAATAGCCAGGTCCGCCACGATGGAGAGAACCAGCGCCGTCTTGGCTTTTTTAGGATTTTGTTCCCTTTGATATTTTTCAATGAATATGCCTGCGATCCAGTTGACGGCAATGGCCGCCAGCATAATGAGCACGTATAGCGGCTCACCCCAGCCGTAGAAGATGAGGTTGACGATAAACAGCACCAGATTGCGAAACCGCCTGGGGGTCAGATAATAGACCAGAAGCACCAGCGGCAGGTAGAGAAACAGGAATATATTGCTGGAAAAAAGCATGCTCCTTATCCTTTCCTTTGCAATCCATTGCATACAAATTCCAGAGGAAGCCTCTGGAATTTGCATATGAACTTACGCATTATCTCAGTAGTTTTCCACCACCGCGGACAGCTCGTCCACGCTTGGCGATACGATCAGCGCCACAAAGTTGCCGTTTTTAATCACATTGTGCTTTTGAACGATGGCATACTGCTCCGGCGAATAGGTGATGGACTCGTCTTCCTTGGCCTTGATGCGCGCGGCAATCAACTCGTCGATCTCCTTCATGCCCGCCGCATCCTTGACTTCAAGCAGCCATATTTCATCGGTGCGCAGGCTGTCCTCGCACACGAGCATCTTGCTCTGGTTCAGCTCGGCCGCGTCCACGCCGCAGAAGTCGAATTTCATCGTATCGTCCAGCTCCAGCATGCCGGGCATGTCCACCGAGCTTTCCATTTGGGTATAAAGCGCCTCCACGTCCCAGTCCTTTGCGGCGCCCGCCTTATCGCCGCCGGCGCATCCCGTCAGCGCCAGAGCCAATATCAGCAGTATGGAAATGGCAATATTCGTTTTCATATTCTACTCCTCATATGGATTTTTTCAGCACATCCAGCCACACGAGGCAGCCGGCGTCCGTCAGGTGGACATACTCATCGGAACAGTATTCCCTTTTCAGTCCGCCGTCGTCGCCCTTCAGCGGCGTGGATACGTCCACATAAGTACACTCGTTATCCTGCGCAAAGCTCTTTAAAGCCTCATTATACTTATCAAACGTAGCGTTGGTCAGTTTCCCTTTTTGTCCGGGAGGCCAGATGGGCGTTGACGACTGAATGAAAATCCTGATATCCGGATTCTCATCCCGGATGTTCTCGATCATCTTGGCCCAGTTTTCCATGGTGGTGTCCTGGCCGTAGAGCGCCACATCGTTCAGGCCAAGCATGATGAATACTTTTTTGAACTGCCCCACACTCAGGGCGTCCTCGGGCGAATACTCTTTGCCCTGGAATGGCAGCCTCATGGTATCATTGACCGCATGGGCCACGGAATAACTCCCGGTGCACAGAAACTTGGCGCCCTTCAAAGCATTGGGGTTGGCATTGGCATAGTTGCGCAGTTTCAGCGTGATGGAGTCGCCGATAAAGGCGGCGTCCTCAAAATAAGTGGAACTGTCCGCCGGCACCTGTACGCTCTGCGTAGGTTCGGAACTGGGCGAAGGGCTTTGTGACGGTTCCTCACTGGGGGAAGCCGGCGGCGTTTCACTGGGAGAAACCGGCGGCGCTTCGCTGGGCGAAGTCGACGGTTCCATGCTGGGGGGTACCGACGCTCCGGGCTTTTGGCCGAGGCTTCCGCAGCCGGCCAGCATGATCATTGCCGCTATCAGCAAAGTATAAAGCAAAACCATACACATTTTTCTCATCGTCTCTTCTTGCCCTTTCGTCATGTGAAAATTTAGATTCAGTATAGCAGATTTCTTGGATTTGCACTACAATTATTCCCTGAATTTCCATATTATTTTTAGTTCCGCTATAAGACGTTGCCGATGCCCAATTTGTTCTGTTTGAGTATGTGCTTGCATCCATGGCGCAATATGGCGATCTGTTCTTTGTAGTGAGCCGAGTCCGCCTTCCCATGAACGTGCGCCTGCAGCGCGTACAAAGAGGCCTCGGCCTGATCCACATGGTGATGGTCTATAAACATCTCCCATATCTTTCGTCCCGATTCCCATCTTTCCACGATTTTATCCACCGTTTCTTCGGCCTGCGGCCATTGCTCCGCGTCCAGTTGGCGTTCCAGCACCGTCAGCGAATCATCCACATAGTTCAGCGTATCGTTTAATCCTTCCTGCAGAAAAAACAAAACGCCAATGAGCACCACGGCAAACGCCAGCGTCCAGAGAAGTTGCTTCACGCGCTTTTCCTCCCTTTAGATTTCAGGCGCGGCTGCAGGAACACATCTCCCTGCTCATTGACCGTCAAAAGAAGAATATCTTTGGCGCTCCGGCAGTGATGCGCCTTTATGGTCTTTTCCAGCCAATTCGATTCATAGCCGCTGAGTTTCAGGTTTTCAGCCATGATTTTCCCGTCGGTGATAATCGTAAAGCTCATGCCCGGTTCATCCGGCTGCATATTGATATCCTCCGGCGTCAGCGGCCGGTGCTTCTCATGGGGGTACACGCTGATATCACCGCTTTTTTCCAATATGGCTATACTGACATCGTTCATATGGAAGTAACCGGCGCTTCGAAGCTGTTCCATCAGGTCATTTACGCTGTAGCGCAGCCGATACAGTTCCGTTTCATTGATTTTACCGTTTCGGATAAGGATGCTGGGCGTACCCTCGAGCATATGGCGCAACCGGTTGCTTTTGAGCGCCAGCAAAGAGAACAGCAGCTGCATCAGTAAGAGGGCCAGCATGGGCATGATGCCGTTGAGCATGGGAATCCCCTGTTCCGCAAGAGGCGTCGCCGCCAGATCGGCGATCAAAAGAACAAATACAAAGTCGGCGGGGCCCATCTGCGCCACCTGTGTTTTACCTGCTATACGCATCACCAGCAGCACCAGCAGATAGACGATAATCGCTCTGACAAATGCTATAAACATTTCAATCCCTCCTGTTGGACTTTTATCGGACTTTTGGATGGCAAAAACAACCTGCTTTTTATTGTTGGCAAAGGCTAATAAATTATACGATCCGGCCGCTGGGCTTTATTTTCAATCATTTTTGATTCCCTTATGAAAATGGCTTGCAAAAATGCGGATGATACGCTATAATATTTTTTGCCAACGGGCATTTATTTATTTTCCGGTGCTTTGGCTCAGTTGGTAGAGCACCTCGTTCACATCGAGGGGGTCACTGGTTCGAGTCCAGTAAGCACCACCAGCGGCCAGTGGCCGCAGCCAAATTCGCAAATCGTTTTATCGGTTTGCGAATTTTTTATGTACGAAATCAAAAAAAACCCCTCTTTCGAGGGGCCCAGACCGTCAAAAAGTTCTTTTGGGGGTTATGAGGGGGCTAAAGTCCCTCATTCTAATTCCGTGGCAAGGCCGCAAGCCGCCGCTTATTCCCCTTGTGTCAGGTTCAGCCGCCGATATAGCCCTTCCTGCTCCATGAGCTGCTGATGAGTGCCTCTTTGAACGATTCGGCCGTCCTCCAGTACCAGAATCATATCCGCGTTTTGAATGGTGGAAAGCCTGTGGGCAATAGCGATAATGGTTCTGGTGCCGACCAGATGATGGATGGCTTCCTGTATTTCTTTCTCCGTCTCCATATCGACGGACGCGG
>JBMNQS010000040.1:0-19655 GCA_050944255.1 Christensenellales bacterium
ACTTTGCGCACCGGGCAGCCCATATTGATATCGATGGCGGCGAACTTTTCACGGTCAATGACGGTCAACGCCTGCTCAAAGACGGCCGGTTCGCTGCCGAAAAGCTGCAGAACAACAGCCGTTTCGTCGTCATCGACGGCCATTAACCGCGCCGTAGCGGCATTGCCGTGGCACAGGCCCTTCGCGCTGACCATCTCCGTATAGGCCAGTACGCAGCCCTCCCTGCGGCAAAGCCGCCGGAACACCCTGTCGGTGACGCCCGCCATGGGCGCCAAAATGGCGCCGCCTTTTAAATGGGATAATGCCATCTCTCTCTCCATGTTTGAACAAATGAAAGTGCTCTCTTTGGAGCGCGCGGACGCTCAAACAGAACACTTTCAATTATTGCATATCGGCGGAAAATCTATTCGTCCGGTGACGATTCGGCGTCCTCATCTTCCTCTACGTCTTCATCCTCTTCGTCGTCTTCTTCTTCGATCTCACTGGAGGGCGAAGGCGTCGGCGTTGGCAGAGGCTCCGCCTCTTCCACAAAAACGATGTCGGTAATCAGCCAGCGGTCGTCGATCCGCTCGCACCGGATGGTATAGACCGAATCCTTCCATGCGGGAGGGGCGACCTGCTGGCCCTTTTCAATTTGCTCTTCGGTTTTATGCTCGGCTTTCAGGTCGCCCTTCAGCTCGTAAACGTGCTGGGTGATGGTGAAGGAGACCTTGTTCTGCCACGGCCAGCACCAAATCCACGACCGCTGCACTTTCTGCTCGTAATCGGTGACCGCATAATACGTATAGGGGCTGTCCTGTATCAGCTCGTCGCGGGAGAGAAATTCGTCGGTAAAAAACTTATTGAGCTCCTGACCCTCATACAGATCGCCCAAAATGACATAATCGGCACGGGCCTTGAGCGCGTCGCCACTCATCAGCGCTATATTGGTGACGTCCATGGCAATGAAAAACGCCGAACCGGCAATGGCCACCACCACCAGCACCACAAACAGCAGCTTTATCCAGAAAAACAACAGCCGCAGCACATACTTCACAGGTTTTTCCTCCGCTCAAACGGCATTCGCCGCGTCAGTATCGTAAACAATATTTCAAATAAACGTACCCAGATATCATATCACAAATGCGCCATGTTGTAAATTTGGATGCCGTGAATGGACCCAGCCGGCCAAACGTATTTTGTCCGGGCCCAAAGGCGTTATACCGGAGGATGCTCTCCCAGAAGCGCCGCGCCGATAATCCCCGCGTCGTTGCCCAGTTGCGCCAGGTTGATCTGTATGCTCTGGTGCGGATAAAAGAAGCGGGCCTCGGCCTTTTTCTGCACCATTTCGCGCAAAAATTCCCCCGCCGCCGAGACGCCGCCGCCCAGAGCGATCACATCCGGGTCCAGCATGTAGCTGATGTTCATGCAGACCATGGCCAGGTCGCCCGTGTAGCGGTCCCAGATTTCCACCGCCGCCGCATTGCCCGCCCGGGCAAGATCGGTGACGATTTTGGCGGTCATATTTTCCCTTTTGTAGCCGGCCGCCTCCGCCAGCGCGCCGTTTGGGTCCTTCTGCATGGCCTGTCTGCCCATGAGGATCAGCCCCGTGGCCGCCGTATACATTTCGGCGCAGCCGGTGCAGCCGCACACGCAGGTGATCCCGCCGGGATACAGCGTCGTATGGCCGATCTCGCCCGCCAAATAATTGCGCGAGCCCTTATGTAGCCGCTTATTCAAGATCACGCCGCCGCCCAGGCCGGTGCCCAGCGTCAAAAGCACCGCGCTTTCCACGCCGCGGCAGCCGCCTGTGAGAAATTCCGCCCATGCCGCCACATTGCCGTCGTTCTCAATGTAGACCGGCTTGCCCAGTATGCGCTGCGAAATGGATTTGACCGGCATATCCGTCCACCCCAGGTTCACCGCCTTGTAGAGAATGCCCTTTTCATCGTCGCAGCAGCCCGGCAGGCCCACCCCGGCGTCGCGGACATCGTCCATCGAACGGCCCAGGCCCTCCACCATGACCCGCGCCTTGTCAAAGCAGCGGGTCATGAATGCCTCCGGGGTAAGAGCGGTGTCGGTCACGATACTTTCCTTGGCCAGGATCCGGCGGCCGGCAATATCCATAACGCCAATCTTTACGCTCATGCCTCCAATGTCGATTCCGATCGATAACATACGCTACTCCTCGTCAAAGAATAGATTCATGGCCCGCCGGGCCATCATCCGCTCATCCACTTCCAATGTGGCGTTATAGCCTATTTCGTCCTGCAGCCGCTGATTGATGGCGGTCACCTCCACAATGGCCGCCAGATTGCGGCCCGGCGCCACGGGAATGGTCACCTTGGGCAGTACCACACCCATGAACGTGGCCGTGTCCCGCTTCGTGCCCAGCCGGTCGTACTGGCTGCCGGTATTATCCCAATATTCCAATAATACCACAAGATTGACCGTCTTGGTCTCCCTGACGGCGCCCACGCCAAATAACTGGCGCACGTCCACAATGCCCAGGCCCCGAATCTCCATCATATGGCGGATCACTTCCGGCGCCCGGCCCACCAGGCGGTCGTCGGCCAGCTTCACGATCTCCACCGCGTCGTCGGCCACCAGGCGATGCCCGTTTTTGATCAGATCCAGCGCCGTCTCACTCTTGCCGATGGAGCTTCTGCCCTGAATCAGCACGCCTACGCCGTGGATATCCATCAGTACCCCGTGGATGGTCTCCCGGGGCGCTAAAATGCCGTGGAAATACAGTGTCACCGCGTGGATAAAAAGCGATGTGCTCTTATCGTAGGTGAACAGCGCAACCGTGTACTGCCTGGCCAGATCGATGATGATTTCCGGCACCTGCTGGCCGCGGCAGATCACCGCGCCGGGAACGCCGGAAGAAAATATCTTCTCCAGACGCTGGCGCTGCAGTTCGGGCGGCAGCGTATTGAGGAACGTGATCTCGCTGCGGCCGAATACCTGCAGGCGGCTGCTGGGAAAGTACTGGAAATGACCGGCTACCTGCAGGCCCGGGCGGTTGATCTCCGAGGAATGAACCGGCACTGCGCCGCTGCCCTCGCAGACCACTTTCAGCTTCATGTCCGCCGCCATATCCTTCACGCGAATTTTTTCCAATTACCTCTCCCCCAGTATGAATTTCTCGATGGTGTAGGCCAGGCCGTCCTCATCGTTGGTCGGCGCCACGAAATCGGCCGCCCGCAGCACCGGCTCCCGGGCGTTGCCCACGGCCACGCCAAGGCCGGCGTACTCAATCATGGACAGATCGTTGAAGCTGTCTCCCACGGCGATCATCTCCTCTTTGGCAATGCCCAGCCGCCCGGACAGCCACTTCAGCGCACCGCCCTTGGAAGCGCTTGGGCTGACCATCTCCAGCAGCTGCGTCTTGGAAATGGTCGCCTCCAACCTGCCACCAAAATGGGCCTTGACCGTATCGCGTATGGCGAGGATGACTTCCGGCTCATCGATGGCCAGCATCTTGGTGGGCTCCGCCGGCAGGTCCCTTTCCAGGTCGTCCACCCGGGTCCCCTTAAAGCCGTTGAGCCGCGCGTATTCGCCGCTGTAGCGGCACTCCAGCTCGTAATAGAAGCCGTCGGGCACCACGGCCTGGACATACATCCCATGCGCCCGCATAAAGCGGACAATCTCCCGCACCAGCGCCATGGGCACCGGCGTGTGATACAGTATCTCGCCGCTTGAAGTATCGGTGATCAGCGCCCCCTGGCTGTTGATCATAAGGCCCTCAAGTCCCAGCGCCTCCACATAGGCAAGGGCACCCCGCGGTACGCGCCCGGTGGCCAGCACTAACAGCACGCCCTTGTCCATGGCCCTTCGGACAGCGCCCTTCAGCCTGTCGGTAATCCGGTGGTCGCTGGTCAGCGCCGTATCGTCCAGGTCGAATGCGATCAGTTTATACGTCATAGATTTTCCTTTCGTCTCTGTAATTGCTTGCCTCCGGCGGCCAAGGGCTCCGCCCTTGAACCCGCTTAGAACCTTTTTCTGAAGAAAAAGGTTCTAAGAACTCCAAAAAGACTTTATTTCCGCTTCGCGGTCGGTTCATCAGGCCTTCTTTACTCCTGGAAATGCCCGCAGGCGGGCATTTCCATAATGGGTCCAGGGACAATTGTCCCTGGCGGATTCTTAAGGCGGAGCCTTAAGCGGGTCCGGGCAGCGCCCGGAAAACTCCCCGGCAGCGCCCGGCTGAAAAGCAAATGCCTACGGCATGTGCGTGGCCATGTCCTCGTTGGACAGCGCGTCCTTGACGGCCTTGGCGGCGGCAGCGGTCATGCCGGGCACTTCGGCCAGCTCCTCCACGGTGGCATCCTTGATCTGCCCGATGCCGCCGAAGGCGCGCATCAGCGCCACACGGCGCTTTTTGCCGATGCCGGGCACCTGCTCCAGCACGCTGGCCAGAGAGCCCTTGGAGCGCAGGCCCCGGTGATACGTAACGGCAAAGCGGTGCGCCTCGTCCCTGACCCGCTGCAGAAGCTGCAGCCCCATATTGGTACGCGGCAGGCGTACGGGCAGTTCCCGATCCGGCAGATAGATTTCCTCGAACTTCTTGGCCAGCGAGCACAGATGCACCTGGACGCCCATATCATTAAGCACCCGCTGTACCGCCTTGAGCTGCTCACGGCCGCCGTCGATCATCACCAGATCCGGCTTCGCCCCGAAGGCCTCGTCGCCGTCCAAGAGGCGCTGGAAACGCCTACCGAGCGTCTCGGCCAGCGACGCAAAGTCGTTGGACCCCTCCACGGTCTTGATCCGGAAACGGCGGTAGGCCTTATTGGCCGGCCTGCCGTCCTCAAAGACCACCATGGAGGCCACCGAATATACGCCCTGCGTGTTGGAAATATCAAAGCCCTCGATGCGCCTGGGCGGCCCGGGCAGGCCGCAGATGGCCTGCAGTTCCGCCATGGCGCCGGTGGTGCGGGCATGCTCCTTTTGCCTGTTCTTCTGCCTGCGCATCTGCGTCTGCATGGCGTTCTGCTGCGCCAGTATGACCATATCGCGCTTTTCGCCCCGCTTGGGCACGCGCAGGTAGACGCGGTGGCCGGCCTTCCCGCCAAGCCACTGCTCCAGCACCTGTATATCCTCCGGCTCGGCCGGAAGGAGTATCTCCTTGGGGATAAACGTGGCGCTGGCATAATACTGTGCCACAATAGACGATACGATGTCCGCGTCCGCCTCGTGCTGCGCCTGCCGGATATCCAGCGTCTGACTGCCGATCATCCGTCCGTCGCGTATAAAGAGGACCACCGCCACGGTGCCCTCTGCCCCGGGGACGATGCCGATCACGTCCCTGTTCTGAAGCTGCGGGGATATGGCCTTCTGGCGCAGCACCACGCTTTCCACCGCCTGTATCTGGTTCCTGTAGGCGGCGGCGGACTCAAAATCCAGCGCGGCGGACGCCTCGTTCATCTTCTTCGTCAGCTCCCGCACCAGCGGGCCGTGCCTGCCCGAGAGAAAGTCCGCCACCCGCCGCATCATGGCGTGGTAATCCTCCTGAGATATGAAGCCCTGGCACGGCGCCAGGCACCGCCCGATCTGGTGGTTCAGGCACGGGCGCTCCTTCCCGATGGTTCTGGGCAGATCCCGCTTGCAGGTGCGCACGGGAAATATCTTCTTCAACGCGTCCATGACCTCCCGCACGCTGTGAGCCGCCTGAAAGGGCCCGAAATAGCGCGCGCCGTCGTCCTTGACGCGCCGGACGATCTCCACCCGGGGAAACGCCTGGTTCATATCGATGCGCACGTAGGGAAACTGCTTGTCGTCCTTTAAGAGGATATTGTAATGGGGCCTGTGCTTTTTGATCAGGTTCCCCTCCAGCACAAGCGCCTCCAGTTCGCCGCTGGCGAGCATGATGTCCAGGTCTTCCACGTGGCGCACCATGGCGGCCACCTTGCTCTGCTGATTCCTGGAGGACTGGAAATACTGGCGCACGCGGTTGCGCAGCGATAGGGCCTTGCCCACGTAGATAATGCGGCCCTGACCGTCCTTCATGATGTACACGCCGCTCTGGTGGGGCAGCGCGTCCAGTTTTTGCCGGAGTTTATCGTTCATATTGATATTTTAAAATATTTCGATGCATTTTAAAAGCACTTTTTGCGCCACCGGCGCGGCGGCGGCGTTGCCGGTGCCGCCATGGTCCACCACCACCGCCACAGCGTAGGGCGCCTCCTTGTCGTCGATAAAGCCTGTAAACCAAGCGTGGGGCGTCTTACCTGCGCCCACCTCAGCCGTACCCGTCTTGCCGCAGACATCATAGCCCTTGATCCGAGCGGCCGTGGCGCTGCCGCTCTCCACGCCAAGGCGCATCATCTGCGCCAGCTCGTCGGCGGCGGCCGCGCTCATGACGGTCCGGTAGACGCGGCTTCGGGTGGCGTCGAAACTGCGGCCGGAAAAAGACTCGGCTCGAAGCATCAGCCGCGGCTCCATGATCACCCCGTCGTTGGCGATGCCCGCGGCGATCATGGCGGCGTGCATCGGCGTCATCAGCGTCTTGGACTGGCCCACGCCGGACCAGGCCAGTTCAAAGGAATCCTCCGGATAGACGAACTGGCTGTCGTAGACCACGCAGTCACGGAACAAAAATTCGTCGTTGAAACCAAATGCCTCCGCCTCCCGGGTCAGGGCGCCGGCGCCCAGATCGTAGGCCCACCGGGCGAACGCCCCGTTGCAGGAAACCGAAAGGGCCTTGGACAAATCCACGCGGCCATGGGCCGTGCCGTTGTAACACTTCACCGTATGGCCGTCCACGTCGGTGGCACCGGTGCAGTCAAACTCGGCGTCCGCGAAATCCGGGTCCTTCAGCATAGCCGAAGCGGTGATGAGCTTGAATACGGAGCCCGGCGGGTATTTGCCCTGTGTGACGCGGTTGACAAAGGTGCCCTCCGGCGCGGCATCGGCCCAGTCGGCCGTCAGCGCCGCCGGGTCAAAGGACGGCGAGGAGACGCTTGCCAGCACCTCCCCTGTCTTGTAGTTGAGCACCACAACGGCTCCCGCCCTGCCGCCCAAAGCCTCGTAGGCGGTCTTTTGCAGCCTAGCGTCCACGGTCAGCGCCACGCTGTCCCCGTGGGGCACGTTGCCTGTAAACGTCTCGATGAGCCGGTCCACCCAACTGGAGTTGAACCCCAACAAATAGCGTGTAAACAGCGTCTGTGCGCCGCCGGAGGTCATGCCCAGATCGTCGCCGATCAGATGGGCGCCGGCCATGCGCAGGGTCTTGTCGTCCGCGTAGCTGCGCGGGGAATCAAAGTCCTTGCTGGAGGCCAGGACTTGCCCGTTGCGATCGGTGATGCTGCCCATAATGATGCTGGTCCTGCCCGCCTTGAGACGCAGATTGTTGTCGTCCATGAACCAGGTGTTGCCATAGACGCCCACCGCGTAGCAGAAGTACGCCAAAAGCGCCACCATCATGGCCAGAAGCAGCGTTGCCGTGCTCTTTATATTGCGCTGCATTGCTCTCATGGTCTATTCCTCATAAAACTCGGCCTCGTCGGCCCTGCGGCGGGCGTTGGCGGCGTTCTTCAGGACGATGCCCTGCATGACGCCGATGAAGACCATATTGGTCACCATTGAGCTGCCCCCATAACTGACAAAGGGCAGCGTGACGCCGGTGAGCGGGATCATCTTGATGACGCCGCCAATGATCAGGAAAGTCTGTAGAGCGATCATCGTGACGCAGCCGTAGGACAGTATGGCGTCGAAGCGGCTGTGGGCCCTGAGGGCGATGATGATGCCCCGCATCACCAGCACCAGATACAATAGGATCACCGCTATGCCGATGATCTGGCCGAACTCCTCGCAGATGACGGCGAATATAAAGTCGGTGCGGTACGCCGGAACGCTCCTGGGAAGCCCCAGGCCCAGGCCCAGCCCAAAAAGGCCGCCCGAGGCGATGGCGATCAGCGACTGTACGATCTGGTAGCCCGAATCAAGCGGCGCGGCCCACGGGTTTTTCCAGATTTCCACGCGGGTGCGCACGTGGCCGAACAGGTGATAGCTGCCGATGGCCCCCAGAACGCCTGCGCCCAGCGCGCCGCCGATTAAAAGCACGTCCGACGTGCCCACGTAGATGAGAATCAGCGCCGTGACAAAGTACAGCACCGCCGCACCCAGGTCCTTTTGGATCACCAAAAGCAGTACCGCCGCCAGCAGGAAGCCGCCCAGCGGCGCCAGATGCAGAAAACCGCGCTTTTTAGACAGCACACTGGCCAGTATGAACACCAGCAGTACCTTGACGAATTCCGAGGGCTGGAAGCTGACGCCGGCAAACGCGAACCAGTTGCGCGAGCCGCCCTCCTCTATGCCGAAAAAGGCCGCCAGGGCCAACAGCGCCAGCCCGGCCAGCATATAGCCGTAGACCAGCGGGCTCCAGTTCCTCACCAGGCGGACCAGTACCAAAGCGATGCACATGCAGGCCATGGAAATAGCGTACCACTGGGTCTGCTTGATGGCCACATCCACTCCCAGCCGGTATTGCAAAATGATACCGAGGCCCGCCAGCACATTGGCGATGACCAGGATCGACACGTCCAGGTCCGGAAAGAACCGCGTGAGCGCCATGTACTGAATCAAGAGGATCGCCACCGTCACAGCTCCGATGCCCAGGGCAAGAAAATCAATGCCCTCTCCCTCCTGCAGGGACAAAAGGCCGAAGGCCAACAGCTCAAAGAGCGCCACCAGCCATATGAGCCCGCCCGCGGGCGGGACGACGATTTCCTTTTGCCGCCGCTTCGACATGCATGCTCCTTTACTGGTTGTCTTTACTAGTTGTAGGTGATGATCAGCGTCGTATCGCCTACGGACAGATGCGCGCCGTCGGGCACCGCAGCCCTGCGCACTACAGGCTCGCCGTCCAGAGACAATTCGCATCCGGGCGCGCAGAGGCGCTCCACATGCAGCACGCCGCCTGAGTCCGTATAGATGCGAACGTGACTGGGCCGCACGCCCGCGCCCGTCAGACGGATATCGCAGCCCATCTTCGAGCCCACCAGCGTCTCCTCGCCGATGGGTATCCACTCACCGTCATCGATCCAGTTGTCCAGCTCCGACACGAAGCCCACCACCGTATCGCCGATGGGATTGCGCATCTGATAGAGCTTCTCCTGGCGGTATTCCGCCCAGGCGCTGCGGGCCGTCCGGACCAGGATGATGACGAATAAAAGCACAAAGACATACTTCATGCCGCCGGCCAGTAATGCGTATTGCTGCGCCGTCACGCGCCATCCCTCCCTTTGGTTTCGGATCGGGTTTATTATACCACAAAGCACATGATAAACCAGTTTGGTAAGAAATGTGTAACGGAGAGTTCATGATTTTAGCGTATAAATGTAAAAAGCCGCATCATCAGTGGAAAGGGATACGGCACTATGAGCCGGACGCCGTCCGGAAAAACAAAAGAAATCCAAATAAAAAACGCCGCCCGGAATGGACGGCGTTTTCCTCTATTTCACCAGCTTGATGCGGGTAAAGATCATGCGGCCGGCGGAAGTCTGAAGTACCGAGGTCACCTCGGCCTCCACGTCGCGGCCCACGTAGCGCTGACCCTCCTCCACGACAATCATGGTGCCGTCCTCCAGGTACGCCACGCCCTGGCCGGGCTCCTTGCCCTCGCGCAGTACCTTCACGTGGATGCTCTCTCCCGCCACCAGCGCCGGCTTGACGGCGTTGGAAAGCTCGTTGATGTTCAGCACCTTCAGCCCGTGCACTTGCGCCACCTGGTTGAGGTTGTAATCGTTGGTGATGATAATCCCGTCCAGGCGCTTGGCCAGCATCACCAGCTTCTCGTCCACCGCCTCCACTTCGCCGATCTCGGCGCTTTCAATGCGCACGGGCAGTTCCAGCTCGTTGCGGATGCGCTGCAGAATGGCCAGCCCGCGCCGGCCGCGGCCCCTGCGCATGGGGTCGGACGAATCGGCGATGTGCTGAAGCTCCAGAAGCACGAAATTGGGGATCACGATCTCCCCCTCCAGAAAGCCGGAGACGCACACGTCGAAAATGCGCCCGTCGATGATGACGCTGGTATCGAGGATCTTGGCCTTGGCCACGCCGACAGGCGGGGAAGCCATGATGGAATGCCCCTTATGCTCTCTCCGCGAGGCAAACAGGCCCACAAGTTCGTCCTGGCGCGTGACAAAGACCTTGATGCCGCTGTAGCCCAGTACAAAGTACGTGCACAGCACCAGCACCATTTCCAGCCACGGTATGGGAATCATCTTATACAGGTAAGAAATAAGCGATGACAGAATAAGTCCGCAAATAAGTCCGATGATTCCGAAAACAAGATCCTTGATGGAAGTGCGGCGCAAAAACGCGGCAAGCTCGTCGCCGATCTTAATCAGCGCGTCGATCCATTTGGGTGCGTTCACGTAAGAAATCAGAGCGCCCACCGCCGCCACCGCGGAAAAAATGCCGATATTGAGCCACGGTTCCCAGTTATTGAACGGATCGTCCACCTGAAAGTATTCCAAAATCGAATACGCTATGGCGATAAACGCCACGCAGATCGCCACGCCCAAAAGCGTCATCAGCAGCCTGATCAGCTTGCGAATCATAATCCACTCCCCCCCTTGCCTTTTTTAAAGAGAACCGATCGGTTCTCTTTAAAAGTATAGACATCTGTATTAAGAATAAAACATTGGCCCTGCACTGTCAAACCACCAAACATCGACAGATATCCTCATTGACAACGGCTTGTACGAAAGCTCATAATAGAGGAAACGACGGTTTTAAGAGAGGAGTATCCCCATGAAAGACTGGATTATCAGTGATTTTCAGGCCAACGTGGAACATATGCTGATCCGCCACAAGTGCGTTTTAGATACATTGACCAAACTTTCCGAGTCCACCGCGCGATTAAACCGCGCCGTCATTAAATCCGCCACCAACTGCGGCTGCATCCGGGTTGAAGGCAAAAAAAGATCCCTGAATGAGGACATCGACTTTGAACACCTATCCGAATTGGCCGATACCGGCGTGAAAGGCACCCTGTGCGACGGCTGCCGGGAAATCATCGAAAAGGAGCTGGGCACGCTGATGTTCTACAGCGCGGGACTGTGCAACGCGCTGGATCTGAGCCTTTACGATACCATACTGAAGGAAGAGGGCCGCCTGCAGACACTGGGACGCTTTTCTCTCCGGTAGAGAAACACTCTTTGCCGCATCCGGAATAAAGCGCGCCAACGCCAAAGCTGTACTGCCTGCGCTTCGAAAGCGGCGCGGAATGCGCCGGCTCTGCAAATACATATAAAATCAAACAGCGCCCCATGGGGCGCTGTTTGATTTTGAATGGCGGCATATGACGATACCGGCACAGGAGGCTAATTCTTCCGCTTGAATACGGCGTCGATGGCGCCGGCCACATCCGATACGGGAATCAATCCCTCCCGGACGCCGGCGCGCTCCATGCCGCGTTTGGGGACCACAAAGCGGGTAAAGCCCAGATTGCGGCACTCTAAAATGCGGCGCTCCAGTTGGCCCACGGCGCGCACCTCGCCGGTGAGGCCCACCTCCCCCATGATGACGGTGCTCTCGGGGACGGGCAGGTTATAGAGGCTGGAGGCCAGCGCCATACAGACGGCCAGGTCCGCCGCGGGCTCTTCCAGGCGCAGGCCGCCCGCCACATTGACGTAGGCGTCCTGGTTGGAGAGCGTGAGCCGCCCGCGCTTTTCCAGCACCGCCAGAAGAAGCGCCATGCGGTTGTAATCAAACCCGCTGGCCATGCGGCGCGGTGTGCCGTAAGCGGTGGCGGACACCAATGCCTGTACCTCCACCAGCATGGGACGCGTGCCCTCTATGGCGCAGATGACGGCCGATCCCGCCGCCTGGAATTCCCTCTCGGTCAAAAGCACGCCGGAGGGGTTTTCCACCTCCGCCATGCCCTGCTGCGTCATCTCGAAAAGGCCGATCTCATTGGTGGAGCCAAAACGGTTCTTCACCGCGCGCAGTATGCGGTACTGGTGGTGGCGGTCGCCCTCAAAGTAAAGGACCGTATCCACCATGTGTTCCAGCACCCGGGGGCCGGCCAGAGCGCCCTCCTTGGTCACATGGCCCACGACAAAGACCGTGTAGCCGCCGCTCTTGGCGCCCTGCAGCAGCCGGGAAGCCGCCTCGCGCACCTGCGATACGCTGCCCGGGGCGCTGGCGATTTCCGGGCAGATCATGGTCTGGATGGAGTCGACCACCACCACGTCCGCCCCGGTGGATTCAATCTGCGAGAAAACGGCGGAAATGTCCGTCTGGGTCAGCAGATAGACGTCGTCCGCATCCAGCTCCAGCCTGTGGGCGCGCATCTTGATCTGCCGGGCGGACTCCTCGCCGGAAATATACAGCACCCGCTTGCCCCCGCGGGCCACCCAGTAGGCCACCTGAAGCATCAGCGTGGATTTGCCGATGCCCGGATCGCCGCCCAGAAGCACCATGGAACCCGGCACGATGCCGCCGCCCAGAACACGGTCCAGCTCAAAGATGCCGCTGGAGTCGCGCATGGACACCTCGCCGTTTACCTCGGAGAGCTTTTCGGCTTTGGCCGGCGCTCCGGTAACGGCGCGCACATTTTTGGCTGTGCCGGTGATTTCGGTTTCCTCCGCCATGGTGTTCCACTGGCGGCAGCCGGGGCACTGGCCCATCCAGCGGGGCGTTTCATGGCCGCACTGGGTACATACGAATTTGGTCCTTGTTTTCGCCATAGGCTTCCCTTTCCTATTTCAGAGACACCAGGCACACGGCCATGGCAGCGATACCTTCCCCGCGCCCGACAAAGCCCAGCTTTTCGGTGGTGGTGGCCTTGATACTGACCCGGTCCGTTTCAACGGCGGCGGCCTCGGCAATGTTTTGCCGCATCTCTCGGATATATTCAGCGAGCTTTGGCGCCTGAGCCATGACGGTGGCGTCTATATTGACCACCGAGGCGCCGCGCCCGGCCAAAAGCGCCGACACGCGCCTTAAAAGCGCCAGCGAGTCCGCGCCGCGGTACGCTTCGTCGGTATCGGGAAAGTGCGTGCCGATATCCCCCAGGGCCAGCGCCCCCAAGAGGGCGTCCATCACGGCGTGCGCCAGCACATCCGCATCCGAATGGCCCAGGAGGCCCTTGTGATACGGGATGTGCACGCCGCCTAAAATCAGTTTTCGCCCCTCTTCAAACGCATGGACATCGTAGCCCGAACCGATGCGGATATCCTTCATCGCGCAACTACTCCTTCACAACCCGGCTCATGGAGGCCGCGGCGTCCTTGCCGGCGGTTTCCTTCACTTCCAGCACCTCATAAGTAACGGGGTTCGCGCCAATGCGCACGCTGATCCTGTCGCCCGCCTTCACCTGGGCGGACGCCTTGGCCGGCTTTCCATTGAGATAAACTTTGCCCGCGTCGCAGGCGTCCGCCGCCACGCTGCGGCGCTTGATGATGCGCGATACCTTCAGGTATTTATCCAGTCTCAAAACTATCCCCCTCCATCTTAAATGAAAAAAGGCCGGACATAAAGCCCGGCCGGATGCTTCAATCAGCCAATAGAATCTTTGAAGGCCTTGCCCGCCTTGAAAACAGGAACCTTCGACGCGGGAATGATGATCTCGGTCATGGTGGCGGGGTTGCGGCCCTTGCGCTCGGCCCGGTCGCGCACTTCGTAGGTGCCGAAACCGACGATCTGTACTTTGCCGCCGGACTTAAGCTCGTCCACGACGACCTCAAGGAATGCGTTGACACTCTTCTCGGCGTCCTTCTTGCTCTGCCCGGTTTTCTCGGCAACCGCGGCAATCAGTTCTGCTTTGTTCATGTTATAATCCTCCTCGAAATATTCTTTTCGTTAAACATAGGGAACTTCATCGGCTGTATCCCCTGGGACCAGCCGCATTTCGCTCCTTCTCTAGATTCGCCATAGGCCTTCCAATTCCTTCCTGCGAAAATAGAAAAATATAAAATATATGCTGATTTCCTTAGCTTTGATGCTTCTTTTCCAAATTATTCATCTTTTTTGCCCTTTCCCAGTATTTATCCATTTCATCAAGGGGCGTATCGGGTAAGTTCAGGCCCTCGTCGGTCATCATGCGCTCCATGGCGGAAAACCGGCTGATGAACTTTTCGCTGGACCTCCCGAGCGCCTCTTCGCCCTGAAATCCCAGAAGGCGCGCCACATTCACCGCCGCAAACAGCAGATCGCCCAGCTCGTCCTCGATCAGGGCGCCGTTTCGCTGCGCAACGGCCGCTTTCACTTCCTCTATCTCCTCCAGCAGCTTGTCCATGGCGCCCGAGGCGTCCGGCCAGTCAAATCCCACCTGGGCGGCCTTCTGCTGGAGCTTCTGCGCCCGCATCAGCGCCGGAAGGTTATGAGGCACGTCCTCCAGCACCTCCGCCTGCGTCTTCTGGCCCTTGACCTGCTTTTTGATCTCCTCCCAGTTTTTCAGCACTTCGCCGCTGCCCGATACCCGGACGTCCCCAAAAATGTGCGGATGGCGCTGGATCATCTTGCGGCATTCTGCGGTGATCACCTCGCGGATGTCGAAGCGCCCATGCTCCCTGCCGATATTGGCGTGGAAGACCACCTGGAGCATCACGTCGCCCAGCTCCTCCACCATCTTGTCCGCGTCGTCCAGCTCGATGGCCTCCATGGCCTCGTAGACTTCCTCGAGAAAATTGTGCTTGATGGATAGATGCGTCTGCTCCCTGTCCCACGGGCAGCCCCCCGGCCCGCGCAGGATAGCGATGATCTCCACCAGTTCGTCAAAGCCGAACTGCTCAAGATGGTAGCCCGCAACCGGCGGCACGAAAACGGCGGAGGTATGGTCCAGCTCCTTCTGCCGGTCCAGCTCGTAGAGCGGGATTTTTCTCACGCTTTCGCCGGTGACGAAATAGATTTGGTGGCCGCCGGGATAATAATCCGACAGCTTCAGCTTCACCTGGGAGGCGCAAAGGGCATTGTCCAGTTCCAGCACAATCAGCGCCTGGCGGATATTGATGCGGGCATCGTCGATGGACGAGGCGCAGAGCGTCACAAAACCGCCCGTCTCTTGGACGCAGCCCGCCTGGGCGGCTTTACCGCAGACGTCCGCGGCGGCGCCGACGCCGGGAATAAATTTTAGCGCTATCCCGGCTTCCTTCGCCCGCGCGGCAAGCCGGCACACCACCGCGTCCAGCATGTCTCCCGCCCCGGGCACACAGTAGGCCGCCGGCCCGGTTCCGGCTCTTTCAATGAGCCGCTCCGCAGCGGCATCCGCAAAGGCGTCGAAATCGCCGCTGTTTTCATAAAGGTCGTCCAGGCTCTCGTAGTCCAGGCCGTTTCTCTCCAGCCAGTCGGCCACACCGTGGCGGCTGGTCCGAAGCACGCGCGCACACTGCCCCATCAGCGTTTCGGCGGCGTTCAGGGTTAAATGCTCCGGCCCCGACGGTCCCAGGCCCACGATCAGAAGTTCTTTCATATCCATCACCTGCGCAACAGTTTCATTTTTTGAAGAAGCGCGGCAATGCGCTCTCCCTTAGGTAATAATACCATATCCTGGGCCGTAGCGGCGCCGGTAAGCAAAAGCGCGGCGGCATATACGACAATTCCCGCCAATATGCACAGCAGCACCAGCGCGCCCCGCGGCAGAACACCGGAGAAAAACCGCAGCAGCAGCCATACGGCGGCGCCCATCAGCGCCGTCGACAGCGCAGGCAGCAAAAGGCCGTTTTTTATATCCAGCCGCAGGTTCAGTTTTTTCACCACGGCGACAGCGCCCAGCGCCATGGCCACCGCGTAGCAAACCACCGTGCCGACGGGCGCCCCGTAGATGCCCACCGACGGAATGCCCAGAAGCACCCAGTTTAAGACGATCTTCATCACCGCCCCCAGCGCCAGGAATTTCACCGGCGACCTCACGTCGCCCATCCCCTGCAAAATGGCGGTGGTGGCATAATTGACGCACAGAAAGACCATCCCCGGCACCGACAGGCACAACAGCCGGGCGGACATCTGCACCTCCGCGGGCGTCAGGCTCCGGTAGAGCGTACCGATCATAGGCTCTGCAATCAGCAGCATCCCCACCGCGCTTGGAAGCGCCACCAGGACGCACAGCTTCATGCTGCCGCTGGACTTGAGCCTCAGGTAATGGAGCTCTCCCCGGGCCACGGACTGGGAAACCGACGGCACCAGACTCATCTGAAGGGCCACCATAATGGCGGTGGGCATGTACACCAGCGTATTGACCACGCCGCCCAAAAGCCCCAGCTGAGCCGTGCTCTCGGCTACCGGCAGACCGATGCTGCCCAGGCGGGAGACCACCAGTGCGCTGTCCACCAGAGAGACCATGGGCATGATGGACGCCCCCAGCGTAATGGGCATGGCCACTTTGAGCATCCGCAGAGCGGCCTGTCCCCGCGCCGCTTTATCTTCAGTGCCTCCGGAACGGGGCCGCTCTTTATGGATACGGCGGTACGTATAGGCCATCAGGCCCAGCGCCAGCGCTTCGGAAAGCGTGACGCCCAGAAGCGCCCCCGCCGCGCCGCGCTCTACGCCGCCATCCATCCACAGCCACGCCAGGTAAAGCCCGAAGATGAGCCTGCCCACCTGTTCCGTCACCTGCGATACGGCGGTGGGCACCATGTCCCGCATCCCCTGGAAATAGCCGCGGTAGGCGGACAACAGCGCCACGAACAAAAGCGCCGGCGCAATGGCGCGGATGCCCGGCGCCGCCTGAGGGTTGCCCACGGCGGAGGCAATGGGTCCGGCCAAGCAAAACAAAAGGACGGACGTAACGGCGCCTATCCATAAAAGCAGCGTCCGGGAGGATTTGAAAATAGGTTGCGCACCCTCTCCCGTCACCGCGCTTTCGGCCACCAGTTTGGAAATGGCCGTGGGAATGCCGGTGGTTGAAAACACCAGCAGATAACTGTAGATGGGAAAGACAAGCGAGTAAAGCCCCATACCCTGCGCGCCGATGAGCGCCGTGAGCGGGATGCGGTACAGCGCGCCGACGATCTTGACCACGATACCGGCGGCGCTGAGTATGAAGGTGCCTTGAAGCAAAGATTTTCTGCGCATAGGATTCTGCCTTTCGGAGCGCTACGCTTAGCATGTCCAAAACAAGCCTGCGCACACGCTCCAAAAAGGGCCCGGAAAAACGGCGGGCCTTGAAAAACCCGGTTACCTGCGCGGCGCTTTAAGTTTGGATAAGACCGCGGCGATACGCTGGCCCATAGGTAATAATACCATATCCTGCGTGCCGACGGCGCCTGTCAAAATCAAAAGCAGAAAATAGACCGCCACGCCTCCGGCAACGGCGGCCAGAACCAGCAGAATACCTGCCGCATCACCCATAAAGCGTACGATCAGCAGCACGGCGGCGCCCATGCCCAGCGTGGCCAGCAGCGGAAGGAAAAGGCCCCGGACCAGGTCGAACTTCACATCCAGCCTCTTCATGACCGACAGCACGCTCATGACGGCGGCCACAAAGTAGCAGCAGACCGTGGCGATGGGCGCGCCCAGTATGCCTACGGACGGGATGCCCAGAAGCACGAAGTTTAAAACCAGCTTCACCGCGGCGCCCAGAGACAGGTGGCGCACCGGCGCCATGATATTGCCCGCCCCCTGCAAAATGCCGGTGGCGGCGTGGGTCACCGACAGGAAAATCATGCCGGCGGCGCTCAGCCGCAGCAGCTGCACCGACAGGGAAAGCTCCGCCACGCTCAAGGTCGGGTACAAGAGGGCGATCATCGGCTCGGCGATGAGAAACAGTCCCAGCGCGGCGGGGAGCGCCACAAGGACGCAGAGTTTCAGTCCGCCCCGGGCCTTGAGTTTCAGCATGCGTATGTCGTTTTGCGCCCTGGACTGGGAGACAGCCGGCACAAGGCTCATCTGAAGGGCCACCGTCACCACGGTGGGCATGAACGCCAGCGTATTGACCACGCCGGTCAAAAGTCCCAATTGGGCCGTGCCCTGCTCCACGGAATAGCCGATGCTCTGCAGCCGCGAGACCACCAAAGCGCTGTCGATCAGGCCCACCAGGGGCATGATGGACGCCCCCAGCGTAATGGGAACGGCCACCTTGAGGATTTGTCCGACAATAGAACCGGCTCCCTGCCGGGAGTAGGCAAGGGGACGCTCCTGCCGGCGGCGCCTTTCAAAGCTGAAAAACATATACATAAGAACGATCAGCGCGGCAACCTCGGAAAGCATGACGCCAAAGAGGGCCCCCGCCGCGCCGCGCTCCACGCCCATGCCCAGCCACCGCCACGCGAAGTACAGGCCCAGACCCAGCTTCGCCACCTGTTCCACAATCTGCGAGACGGCGGTGGGCATCATTTCCTGGTAGCCCTGCAGATAGCCGCGATACGCCGAAAGGATGGAGACGAATAAAAGCGCAGGCGCCACGGCGCGGATGCCGTGCGCGGCGCCTGCGTTACCCACAAGTCCCGCAATCGGCTCCGCCAGGACGAACAGCAGCACCGCCGAGATAAGGCCGACCCACAAAAGCAGCATACGGGAGACGCGGAAGATCCGAAGCGCCCTGTTTTCATCGCCCCGAACCGCGCTCTCGGCCACCAGCTTGGAGATGGCCGTGGGAATGCCGGCGGTGGAAAACACCAGAAGGTAGCTGTAAATGGGGAAGGCCAGCATGTAGAGCCCTATCCCCTCCGGCCCGATCAGCGCCGTCAGCGGAACGCGGTACAGCGCGCCGATCACCTTGACGAGGATTCCCGCGGCGCCTAAAATAACCGTGCCCTGTATAAATGTCTTTTTCCGCATGAGCCGCCTCCAGACGTACGTTTACTCTTTGTGCACTAGTAGAATGTATTCGTGAAGGCGGCGGTTTATTGCAATTAAATGCTCAGCAATGGCTGCCCCGCCGCGGTTGCGCCGCAAGCGAGCCCGGGGAGGCAGCCGCAGCGAGAAAATCCGGCCTTTCCCGCGCAATTAAAACAGGGGGCCCCGGCCCCCTGAGAATAAAAACTTTTAAACGGCTCTTTACATCAGCAGGTTGCCCGCCGCGCGGTAAAGATCGTACCACTGCTTGCGGCTCAGTTCCACATTGACGCCCTGGCAGGCGTCGCGGATGCGCTCGGGGCGGGTGGACCCGAGCACCACCTGCATGTCCGCCGGATGGCGCAGAATCCACGCCACCGTCAGCGCCCCGGGCGTGATGCCCAGTTCGGCGGACATCTTGTCCATGGCGGCGTTCAATTCCAGGTATTCCGGGCTGCCGATAAACGGACGGGTCATGATTTTTCCCTCGATGATGGAGCCGGTTACAGGACTCTTGGCCGCTCGGAAGGGCGACCAAGCCTGCACCGTGCAGTCGGTATAGCGGCAGTAATCCAAAAGCCCGTCGTCATGTCCGATGCTGGCCGTCTCGGCCCGGTTGACGCTGATGGACTGGTCGATCAGCTTCGTGTGGCCCAATGTGAACTGCAATTGATTGCAGACGAGCGGCTGCCGGACGTATTTTTGGATCATCTTCATCTGCATGGTGTTCATATTGCTCACACCGAAATGCTTCACCTTGCCGGCGGCCTGGAGTTTATCAAACGCGGAGGCAATCTCCTGGGGCTCGTACAGGGCGTCGGGACGGTGCAGCAGGTAAACGTCGATGTAATCGGTCTGGAGGCGCTTTAAACTGGCGTCGCAAGCCTCCAGAATGTGTTTTTCCGAAAAATCGTAATAGGTGCCCTCCGGCGTGGAAACAATGCCGCATTTGG
>JBMNQS010000041.1:0-19409 GCA_050944255.1 Christensenellales bacterium
GGTGACGATGGCGGCGGGGACCCACCTGTACCCATTCCGAACACAGCAGTTAAGCCCGCCTGCGCCGAAGGTACTTGGCTGGAGACGGCCCGGGAGATTAGGAAGCCGCCGGATTCAAGTTTGTAACACCTGTAAGTTTTCACTTACAGGTGTTTTATTTTTATAAGGATTGGGAAAGCAAAAAGTAGTGTATAAAAGGACACCGGCTCAATTCAGAAAATATAGCGCATTCAATAACACTTGCTATTATTTGTCCGTATTTAAAACCGATAATAGAGTTATTTGGAAGTTTATGTACCATATAGCGCAGTTTGTGCCAACCTTATTACAAAATAACGCCAACAGGTATATATTCTTACTAAAGAGCAATTTCGGAAAATTTTCACAGGTATCTGTCTTGGATGATCGGATTCAAAAGATACTGTGTTACATAAATAAAGGAGGCAAAAGAATTAAAAAAGCAGTAGTAGCATTATTGACCACTATAATACTATTATTTGCTTTTATGTCACCCGTATATGCTGATGGTTATATTTGTAGTCATGGCTATCATACATTTGGTGATTACGGCATGAGTTATGGTGTCGGCCAATATGGAGCTAACCATCGATATTTTTGGATGGGTGGCCTGAATAGCACGTATATGACCTATTCACGCAATGCTGTGTCACAGTGGGTCCATACTTCAACAACCCCGGGAGTAACAACGTCCATATCCATAATAGAAACAAGCAATCGTCCAAGCGCTATGTTTGAAATCGTAGGCCAATCAGATTTAGGTAGCGGGTATTGGGCAGAACATATTTTTACAAATACAGCCGTCAGATTTACCTAAATTCCAGCGGGAGCGCTTGAAGAAGAATATGGCTGGACGCAAATGAGGATATGTCCGAACACTATGACATTCCTTGTGCCTGCCCAGCGTCAAGCTACAATTGCACATGAATTGGGACATGGTATGGGGCTATCACATTATAATACGTGGCCCGCCAGCATCATGTGTCAATATGTTTATGGTCGGACGGCTACCAGGACCAACGCCACAGATTGCGGGGCTATAAACCATATTTATGGTTAGGCAATGCCGACATATTATTGAAAGAGGTATGCATATGAGAAATAGATACAGAGTAATACTTATTTTGCTATTAGCGGCTTGTCTGCTCTTAGCGGGATGTGGAGTGAGTACGCCAGCAAATAATAGCGATCCAACAAATACAATAGCGGCCCAAAACGTAGACGAAATAAAAATCCTGCGTGATTTGACAGTGGAAGATAAAAACGTGATCGATCCACCAACAGAAGACAATTTGGTTACTGAAGTGGGCGGAGATGCCGACATCTTATGGCCTAATGATCTCAAAGTATTATTTAAAGAATCAAAATACATCGTCAAAGGCGTAGTAAAACAAGTCGAATATACGCATTATGAGGGAAACGCATGGATAAAAACGGATGTTGCCGTCACAGAGGCATATAAAGGCGGACTAAAAGAAGGGGACTTGATTTCAATTTATGTGATAGGGGGATATATTCCGCTTACAGAACATATTCGATATTTCGACAATGCTTTCCGATTTTCAGATATGACCAAGAGCGAAATAAATAAAACCGTTTTTAAAGAAACTTTGTTTGACGAACCGTTTCCGGAGGTGGGCGAAGAAAGCATCTATGGACTTGTAAACAATCCCGAGTACAGCGTATTACCCAAAGAAGGCTATCAAAGGATACTTCCTTTTGCACAGTTGACGCGCAACAGCGATGGATTGTACGTCCAAAGGGCAACAGATGAGATGAGCGCCGGGCAATCGGCGTATTCAATGGATCAATTGGCGGATATGATGAAGTGAATTTTGTCCATACGCGGATGTCAGAGTAAGAGGTTGTCAACCGCGCGACCGCTGGTCTGGCAAAATGCAGGGGATCCTTCTGAGCGACTATGGCGGGATCCTCTCGTTCCCATTCCGAACACAGCAGTTAAGCCCGCCAGCGCCGAAGGTACTTGGCTGGAGACGGCCCGGGAGATTAGGTCGCCGCCGGATTCCATTTTGAAGACACCCGTATGCTATGCGGGTGTTTTATTTTGAGTTTTCCAGGAAAGTTAAATGCGCAAGAAAATGCTATGGAGAAAAAATACCGAAAGAATTGTTGCATAACTAATATATGTTAATGTAAAAACCATGTCATTTTTTATTTATATATGATAGAATATGCAGGTAATAGATCGAAATTGGTGGGGAATCATTCGGTTTTATATGATTGCTGATGGATCTGGCGCATGTGGACAAGAGAAGATCCCCAATATTATGAAAAGGCAAATGAAACGAGGAGAACGGATGAACATTGCGATATCTGTCGTTGTACCGGTATATAATGTGGAGGAATATCTTCCACGTTGTTTAGATACGCTTGTAAAGCAAACGCTTCAGGAAATTGAAATTATTCTTGTTAATGACGGTTCACCTGATCATTCTCAGAAAATTATCGATCAGTACGCCGAGGAATACCCCGACAAAATTAGAGCTTTTTACAAAAAAAACGGTGGATTAAGCGACGCTCGCAATTTTGGCGTTAAGCAAGCAAGAGGAGAATATATTGGCTTTGTTGACAGCGATGACTATGTCGATTACGATATGTTCGAGAAGATGTATGAAAAGGCAATGAAGACTTCTTGCGACGTGGTATGTTCCCCGATTAGTTATGTGCATAAGCGAGTGGTGGACAAGCGCTACTTTACAAAAAATTTGCATCTGTTTGGAAAAAGCGTTGCGAAATCTCCCCAAATAATTATGCATGCGGGTTCATTTGCATGCAACAAAATCTATCGTCGCAGTTTTTGGGTAGAAAATGGTTTTACGTTCCCGGTAGGACAATGGTTCGAGGATAGTGCCCTCATTTACGGTGTTTTACTGCATGCCAACAAAGTGGACTGCGTCAATATTCCATTTTATCATTATGTAAAGCAGAGGGAAGGTGCAATTACACAAACGTTTAATCGTAAAATTTTTGATATTTTTAAATCATGTGACAGCATCTTAACGGCCTTTCAAAAACAAAATAAAGATAACATGTATAGTACAGTAAGAGATGTTTGTGTCAAACATATTTTTGCACGCATTAGGCAGTTGGGGAATTGCGATGATAAAAGATTGATTTGTGAGTTCCTGGATGAGGCTTTTATCTATTTAAATAAGAATCTGCCTGGATGGAGAACAAGCTGCTATGTGCAATGCACAAAAAAGACAAAATGCAAGACAAGAGTAGCTCGTTTTTTGAGACGGCATAAACGTCTAGCCAAAATGCATTATTGTATGCCTAGGCCACTGCGTAATAGTCTGAGAAAAGCTTTTGCGTTGCTGGCAAAGATAAAACGGTCATGCTCCTTTACAAAGAAAAAACGGAGGGAAAGTATCAACGCCCAAAAACGTGCCGCAATACAGGAAAGCGGTTATGACATAATAGTGCTTGTACAAAGGCTGCTGCGCGAATTGGGTATTTCTAGCTTTGTAGATTTTGGCACTTTGCTGGGCTTGGTACGCGAAGGCCGGCTGCTGGCTCATGACATGGATATAGATATAGGGGTTATGCTAGAGGATGCGAGTGATCGCGAACGCATTCGAATCGCCTTTGAACGCTTTGGATTTACTGTATGGCGTCAGTATATATACCAGGGGAAAGCGGTGGAGGAGTCTTATTGTCTCAAAGGAATTAAAGTTGATCTGAATTATTATCGGATTAGTGAGACAACTTCTGAAACATGGCTTTTTTATCAGGCTCCCGGCAGAAAATACAGGAACAGAGAGCGTAATGTGGTGAAGATGACGTATTCGCCGATTACCCAAACAAAGACTATCACTGTAGAGGAACATGAAATCGATATTCCGGTCAATGCAGAGCAGCTCCTGGAAGAAAAGTACGGTAAGGATTGGCGTATACCAGATGTTGACTGGGTTTATTGGCAATCTCCTGCAGCTACACATTTGGATGAAATAGGATATTATGTAGTTTATAAATACAGCGGATTTAATCAAACAAATGAGCAATGGTACGAGCTTGTAAACCGTAAACAGCTGAAAATTCTTCGGAAGTTGCAGTTGCTGGAGCTGGATATCCTTAAGGAGGTAGACAGGGTCTGCAAAGAGAACGGGTTGATTTATTATTTGGGCGAAGGGACACTTCTTGGAGCCATCCGCCACCATGGGTTTATACCTTGGGACGACGACGTGGATATTTTGATGCCCAGAAAGGATTATGACCGCTTTCTTCAGATTGCGCCAAAGGTACTGGGGAATAAATTCGAGGTACAGCACTGGACCTGCACAAAACAATATTGGTCTATATTTATGAAGGTTCGATTATTGGACAATAGCAGTTTTTTTCAAACGGCGATCCAGCATCTTACGGAAAATAATGGCCCATATATTGATATTTTCCCGTTGGATAGTGTTCCGGAAAAAACATCCAAGGCACAATACAGTCAAAAAAAGCGTATGACGGTTTATCGAAAGGCTTTGAGTTATAAGCAAGGAGATACCAGGCCTAAGACCTTTAAAACCAAATTGATCCGACTGTACAGCTGGTTTGTATCCGTTCGTTTTCTCTATAAAAAAATAGAGAAAACGTACAGAGAGCTGGAGAATGATAAAAACAGGTATTGGGTAAACCTTGCGAGTTATTACGATGTTCAAAAACAAACCTTTGAGAAGGAGGCTTACGGAAAGCCGCGTCTTGTGCAGTTTGAGGATGGCTTATTTCCGGTTCCTCAACGGGCAGAGGAGATATTGCGGACCATTTATGGCGGCTCGTATTTGGTTCTGCCGGATTTGGCAGGAAGAAAAATCAAACATTCCATGGCTTATCGGGCATTGCATGAAGATACTGGAGAATCTGTAGAGACGTTGATTAGCGAGCTGAAAGAATGATCTGATAGCGACGCGGTCCGGTTTTATCAGGTTAAGGTCATATAGACCTTGTTGTAAAAAGGTGATAATGGAGTTTAAAGACACTTGCTTTGCACGCAGGTGTCTTTTACTTATCTTGGGGAGCTTTTTGCTGAAGAAATGGAATCCTCCTTGCGCGCATATAAATGAGGCGGAGGTGTTGCCATTATGCGAAAAAGCCCGGTCAACGTATTTCGCCACACATTATCGCAGGATCTGTATTATGAGGGGACGCTTGTCCTAAGTTACAGTGTGAATTATCCTGTCTTTCAGTCGGCGGAAAATAAAGACGCCCTTGCGAAGATCAACGCGTTTTACCTAAGCCGCGCAAACGAATACGTGCGCTATATCCAAAAAGTGCTGTACCAGGATGCCGTATCGGACTATAAAGATCGCGGGAAGGAAGACTTTCCTTTCAACCAATATGAAGCCTTGGAGGATTTCACCGTCACGTACAACCGGAACTGCCTGATTTCCTTATACTTTGACCGCTACCAGTACACGGGCGGAGCGCACGGCCTCACGACGCGCACGTCGGATACCTGGGATATACGAAGCGCGCGGCGCATCAGTCTGGGCTTCCTTTTCCCAAAGGGCGAGGATTACAGTGTCATGCTGCAGGAGATTATCATTCAACAGATTCAGAAGCAGATCAGCGATGGGGAAGATATTTATTTCGAGGATTATGAAAAGCTTGTCCACGAGACGTTCAATGAGGAGAGTTTTTATCTGACGCCCGACGCGCTGGTGATTTACTTCCAGCAGTACGATATCGCGCCCTACGTAAGAAAAAATTCAAACAGCTCCGGCTATGTGGAACCGGACTCGGCGCGGGGCAAGTGGGATACTTCGTATGTCTATATCCGAAACGCCAACGAGTGGAATTACCCCTATGTATACGCGTATGGCTGCACAAATGACGCAAAAGCAGGTAAGATCAATAAGACGCTGGGAACGTTCCGCTGCAATGAGGGGGACGAAACATGGATCACCAACCTGGTGAAGGAGCACGGCTACAATTATGCCTACGCTTCCGCCTCCTGCGGGGCGCCCGTGGTCATATATTTCTTTTATGCCTGGAGCCCGGACAGCGTCGGCGGGCCGTAATGGAAAGATAGGGGACGTATTAGACATTTTCCCGGGGGCGGCCATACGGCCGCCCTTTTTTCAGTCCAGTTCCAAGTGGATAAGCATACAGCTTTCAGGGTACAGCAGGTCAATATCTCCGTCGGTTTCCCAAATATTGTAGCTGCCGACACGGTAGTAAAAGTCGTCGTATAACTGCAAATCCTCATCCAGTATGATGTAGGCTACTGTAAAGGTGTGGGGGACGTCCGTTTGCAGCGGGAAATGGAAATAATCGGTTTGATCTTTCTTGTCCTGGTTTTCGCTGTACGTAGCCGACCCAGCCACGCCAATGAATCCCTCTTTTTTATTGGAGGCATAAACAGCGTAAGACGTCAGCATACTTATGCTGTCCTCGGAGAGCACCTCAGTGGCTTCAATGATGATGTAGGAATAGTTCCCGGTTAAAGTGCCGTCCTTCTCCATGGTATTTTCACTGTGAAATGCCTGCGGGGGCGGCAGCTCTGCGGGCAGCTCTTTGGATACCCAGGCCGAATGCACGATGACCGTTCTTGTGCCGGACGTGTGTTCCGATACGCAGGCCGGTTCGCCCAGCTCCGCCAGCAGGCTGGGGTCGTCGCTTCGCACCAGCTCAACCTCCTGCGTGGAGGAAGGAGACGGCAGCGACGCCGCGTCCGGCGACGAGCCTTTAAAAAGGTTCGTCGTGATGGCGGCGTAAACGACCACGGCCAGCATCAAAAGGCCAATCAGCGCTAAAACGATCTTTTTCATGAGGCACGCTCCTTCACTTTTCAGGATGTTAAAAAGAATTATTAACGTAAAGTGCGAGAAAAGAATTGCAAAACGGGATACGAAAAGAATTATGAGATGAGTATAGTACGAATTCTATGCGGTGTCAAAAGAACATTTTAATAAGACATAAGGCGCGATAATCGGCCTCGCCTCGCTTTTCCCGGGGCGGCCGCTTGGCCGCCCTTTCAGTGCCATTCCAATTGAATGAACATGCAGCTTTCAGGGTACAACAGGTCGATGTCTCCGTCGGTTTCCCAAACATTGTAGCTACCCACGCAATAGTAAAAGTCATCGTATAACTGTAAGTCCTCGTCCGGTATGATGAAAGCCACCGTAAAGGTATGGGGGACGCCCTTTTGCAGTGGGAAATAAAAATAGTCTTTTTGATCCTTTTTATCCCGGTTTTCGCTGTACGTAGCCGACCCAGCCACGCCAATGAATCCCTCTTTTTTATTGGAGGCATAAACAGCGTAAGACGTCAGCATACTTATGCTGTCCTCGGAGACCTCCTCGGTGGCTTCAATGATGATGTAGGAATAAGGCCCGGTGAAGGTACCGTCCTCCTTCATGCCCTTGTCACTGTGAAAGGACGGCGGGGGCGGCAGCTCTGCGGTCAGCTCTTTGGATACCCAGGCCGAATGCACGATGACCGTTCTGGTGCCGATGCCCGGCAAATCAGGGATGAAGGCCGGTTCGCCCATCTCCACCAGCAGGCTGGGATTGTCGCTTCGCACCAGCTCCACCTTCTTGGTGGAGGAAGGTGTGGGCAGGGCCGCCGCGTCCGGCGACGAACCTTTAAAAAGGCCCGTAGTCATGGCGGCGTATACGACTACGGCCAGCATCAAAAGGCCGGCCAGCCCCGCAACAAGCTTTTTCACAGTATTCCCCCCTATTCCATTGAATGGAACAACAAAACCGTTATTTTAAGCATACGCCTGAAGCTGCGACATGTCAAAATGCTCAGCGGCCGCATGATTGCGAATATTATGTCTTTGTTACACTTTATGGATCATAGAAGGTTTTTTCGCTGTAAAATAGAAGCATATAGAAGAATATGTCGGAGCAAGGCTTTATCATGAACAAACCGGAACCTCCATCAACGGGAAAAAAGGGAAACAGGCGGTGTTTTTTAAGTCTTTTTGTTTTGCTTGCCATGCTTTTATCGGGCTGTTTGCGGAATATGGAAGACGGCCCGCAATACTGGGAATACTGGGAAAACCGCTATATGGGCGAGACGGATGAAACCGGCAGGGAAAAAGGCCGGTCGTTTTACGCGGATTCAAGCATAGCTGTTGAAACCGATTCGATCCCGTTTTGGGCGCTGGCCGATATGCGGGAGTTCTTCGGCGGCGAAGACACGCTGGAGGGGAAGCGGCTCTATGAGCGAAACGGCCACCTCCTGTACGTGATCTATGTCAACGGGCAGAAGCAAGGCTGGTACGTGCTGACAGAAGGCGAAGCGCCGCAAATGTACGATGAGAAGGCGCACAGCGCGCTGTTTGAGCCGGGCAAAATCGACGCGCCGCTTCGCAAACAGATGGATTCCATGAAAGAAGATGAGATCGTTCAGGTGGTTCTGACGCTTGCGGATGTGGATGAAGACGAGGCTATGGCGCGCTTTCAAACCCAGTACCCGGATGAGTTTGCCGTCTATACGCAGCAGGCGGAGGATGAAATAACGGTGGCGTCCATTCACGATGCCATTGCCGCCAAGCGCGGCCTCTACAGACACTTGTACAGGCAGAACAACCGCCCGGTGGCGCAAGCACTGGTCGCTTATGGGGCAAAACTCATTTTTCAGAGCGCGTATTCCCCGCTATGCATCATGCAGATGACAAAAGGCGCCATTGAAAAGGCGGTGCAGATGTCGCAGGTAATGAGCATATCCCAGTATTTTGAGAATGGGGACGGCATGGAGCAGCAAAGCGCGGGCCCGGCAAGCACACATCCCGAGTTTCTTCAGCCCACATCGGGACCGCCCTATTCGGCGCCCAGGGATGTCTCCTTCCTGGTGATGCATATGAAGCGGAGCATGCTGCTGGAGCATACCGGGGAGGATGTAAAGATCGGCATGATGGACATCAGCGGCGTGGATGCGGCAAAAGCTGAACTGGCCGGCCGGGTGACCAATATGTGGGGCGACACGGAGCAAAATAAAGATTCCCATGCCACCAGGGTAGCCCTTCTGATTGCCGGAGAAGATACCGGCACTGCGCCGCAGGCGCAAATATACGCCACCTACATCAACGAAACGTCCTTTTACAGCGAGATGGAATGGCTGCTGACCCAGGGGGTATCCATCATCAACATCAGCATGTACGCGGCTCGAAACGGCCGGTATAACCTGCTGGACAAGTGGATGGATTTTATTGTTTCGCGTTATGATGTGCACGTGGTGAAGTCCGCAGGGAATACGGGCCAATACATCAGTTCCCCGGGCCTTGCGTTCAATGCGGTGACCGTCGGCAATCTCAACGCCCACAACGGCCTTATGGCCGGACAGCATGAAGTGAACTGGAATTCAAGCTGGGTGGAGGAACCCACGGCCGCCAGCAAACCGGATCTGATCGCGCCGGGTTCGCATATTGAGTACGAGCACAGCAATGGCAAGAGCAAAACATACCATGGAACCAGCTATTCCGCCGCCTACGTCTCCGGTGCCATCGCAATGCTGATCTCAAAGGACCCGACCCTGGCGGTCCGGCCCGCCGCCGTCAAGGCCATTGTCATGGCCGGCGCGTGGGAGAAGGCGCGTGAAAGCGGGTATGGCCTGGAGGGCTGCCCCTATCTGTCCGACAAGGAGGACGCGGGCAAGCTGAACTGCCGCAGCGCCCTTTACATCGTGGAGAACGAGCGCCATTTTGCGGTGACGATGCCGGCGGGCACGGATACGTTCAAAAAGACGCTTTATATCAGCGCGGATACCGTTCAAACGCGTATGGCCGTCTGCTGGAACAAGAAAAACGCCGTCAGCGCCGGCCAGTCCATATCCGAAGCATGCATCGGCGACGTCTCCATGGACGATCTGGACCTCAAGGTCTACAACCCGCAGGGCGAACTGATCGCCCATTCGTATTCGACGAACAACAATGTGGAGCTGGTGGACTTCAAGCCCGATTTATCCGGAGGATACACGGTGGAAATCAGCCGGCACAACAATTTATCTTCCGATATCTCGTTTGCTTTTGCCTATTGGTGATTTTTAGGAGGCTTTTGCAGAGACGATGGCCCGCGTGGCGCGGGTTTCTTTTTGCATGGTTGTCATGTCCCGCTGTTTTCGGCTATACAATGTAGCACAGAAAGGAGCGCCGGACATGAAGAATAAAGTACGCTGGATCATCGGGGGAACAGCCGCGCTGTTCCTGCTTCTTCTGGGGCTGGGCCTCTTTATAAAGTCCAGCGAGACGCCCTTTGATTTTGAGACGGTGGAGCATCCCGAGGCGCTGGTATACCTTGAAACCGAAGCCTGGGAGGATGAGTTTGGCGCCGTCAGCCTGCAGCGTCCCATAACGCGCAGCGCGCAGGTGAACAACGACGTCTGGAAGCACCTCCAGGCCCAGGCGCAGCATGAGCGCAGGGGATGGAGAAAGACGGAGCCCCAGACGGCAGGCCGCTGGATGCAGATCACGATCAGGCCCAGCTTCATCAATGAAAACCTGGTATCCTTCCTGTTCTGCAAGGCCGTCTATGAGGGGGGCGCCCATCCGCAGGAAACGTACTACACCATCAGCTACGATCTGGCCACCGGGAAATCCTGGAACCTGCGCCGGCTGTTCAGGGATGAAAGCGCCGCGCCCCAGCGGCTGATGGTGGCTGCCAAGCAGGCCATGATGCAGACGGGGATGGACCTGGTGCTGGATAAAGGGATGATCGGCGAAGTAATCCAGCCGGATATGAAGAGCTTCAGGGCGTACGCCTGGGACGGGGATATTCTGCAGATCATATACGATCCCGGCGCCCTGGCGCCGTATGCGGAAGGAGAAATTGTGGTGCCGATACGGCTTTACTCCATCGCCGACGCGCTGGCCGACGACGTGCATCTGCCGGTGAAGAGCTTTACCGTGGATACGCTGGAGAAATTCGAGTCTGAATGACGTGAAAAACGGTTAAAATAAAAAAGGCCATAAAAAAAGACCTTGAGGCCGGTTTTTTTAAAATTCCGTGTCCCTATCCTCCGCGAACCGGATCATTTCCAGCATGTTTTTCATGTGGGACCTGACGGCGGCAAGATAGGCGGCGCGAAGAAGGGTCTGCTCGTTCTTTTCCGCCTGAGTCAGCCCCTGGGTACGCGATTTTCTGGCGAGAAAATTGATGCGCGCCAGCTGTTCCTCGTTCAGCATATCCCTTCGCCTCCAAAGTAGTTTTCGACGAAAGCGGGCGATCTCCTTTTTTGAAAACTGGACTTTTGAGGGCGGCATGCGCTATACTGTAAACACGGCTTGAGATTGGGGGGCATAGAGCATTGCTTGCTGGCGTGTGGCTGCTGGGGACCAGGGACGACCTGTCTGTCTGCCTGGATTTAAGATACGAAGTGTTTTGCGACGAGCAGGGTTTTCCCAGGGAGATTGAACGCGATCACCTGGATGGGCGCAGCCTTCACGTGGCCATTTTGGAAGAGGGCGCCTGCGTGGCTACGGGCCGCCTGACGCCGCTGAACCACGGCGTGTACAGGATCGGCCGCCTGGCGGTCAAAAAGACACATAGGGGGAAGGGATACGGCGGCATGGCCCTTCGCATGCTGATGGCCAGGGCGCTGGATGCCGGCGCGGAAAAGCTGGTGCTGGGCGCGCAGCTTCACGCGCAGGATATGTACGCGCATTTCGGCTTTGCGCCCGACGGGGAGGTATACCTTGAGGCGGGCCAGCCTCACCGGAAGATGACCGCCACCCGGCAAACGGTGCGTTTTCCGAAAAAATGCGGGGCACCTCCCGCAAAGAGCAAAGAATAAAATAGTATTAGACGAGCGGCAGAATTTATGCTATAATATATGCTATTATTTTTCCAAGTACCAAAGGGGGAATTAAACTTGGACTCACCTGACCCTATATGGAGTCAACTGCTTTTACAATTGATCTTAATTTTACTCAACGCCTTTTTTTCATCGACTGAAATTGCCGTCATATCGTTGGATGAAAACCGCGTGCGCAGAAGCGCTGAAAGCGGGGATAAGAAATCCGGCCAGTTGCTGCGTTTGATCGAGAAACCTGCCAACTTTTTGTCCACCATTCAGGTGGGCATCACTTTGGCAGGCTTTTTAGCCAGCGCGTTTGCAGCCGAGCGGTTCGCGGGCAGGCTGGCGCAGTGGTTTATCAGCATTGGCCTGAATATGTCCTTTGATACGCTCAATACCTTCTCGGTGATACTCATTACCATTGTCCTGTCCTACTTTATGCTGGTGTTGGGCGAGCTTCTGCCCAAGCGGATCGCCATGAGCAATCCCGATAAGGTGGCCAGGTTCGCAAGCGGCATCATCGTCGGCCTCGCCGTTTTGATGCGTCCGGTGGTGTGGTTCCTGTCCAAGTCCACAAACGGCCTTTTAAAGCTATTCGGCATCAATCCCGACGACGTGGGCGGTGAGGTGACCGAGGAGGGCATCCGGCTGATGGTGGATATCGGCGAGGAAAAAGGCGCCATTGAAACGGCGGAAAGGGAGATGATCGAAAACATCTTCGAGTTCAACAACATGAACGCCGTGGACGCCATGACCCACCGTACGGATGTGACGGCCATCTGGGTGGATGAGCCCATTGAGAACATCTTCAAATTGATAGAGGAGTCCGGCCTGTCGCGCTTTCCCGTCTATGACGAGGATATCGACGACGTGATCGGCATTCTCAATGCGCGGGACTTTCTGCTTAACGAGCGCAGGGATCCGCCCAAAGAGCTCCGCGATATCCTGCGGCCCGCGTACTTTGTGCCCGAATCCGTCCGGACGGACGTTCTGTTCCGCGACATGCAGATGAAGAAAGTCCATCTGGCCGTGGTGGTGGACGAATACGGCGGCACCAGCGGTATCGTGACCATGGAGGACCTCCTGGAGGAGATCGTGGGCAACATCTACGACGAATTTGACCCGAACACCGAGCAGGATTTCGTCCAGCTGGACGACAATCTCTGGCGCGTTGCCGGCAGCTTCGAGCTGGAGCGGCTGGAAGAGGAGCTGGGCGTGGATATTTCCGACGAGGATGAATACGATACGCTGGGCGGGCTGGTATTCAGCCAGCTCAACGCCATTCCCGAGGACGGCAGCCATCCCGAGGTGAAAACCTGCGGCCTTTATATTTACGTGGAGGAACTGACGGACCGCCGCGTGGAATGGGCGCGGGTATCCAAACTTTCCCCCGAGGAGGGGGAGGATGCCGATGGCGCCGATAAACCGGGCAAAAGCAAAGCGGACAAAGCCAGAGAAAAATAGCAGGAGCGAAAATCAAGGCGGCCGCAGTTATGCGGCCGCCTTTTTCTTTGCTAATTATATAAATTCATCAGGTAATGCCGAATATCTCCTTCGGATTCTCGTACAGGATGCGCGTTACCGCGTATTTGGCGTAGTCCATATCAAAGGCGCCGCCCAATATCATCTGGGTCAGCGCGCCTCCCAGCGCATGCTCCAAGGCGAGGCGCGTGCCGTAGCTTTCCTCCGACGTCCACGTATCACAGCCCCAGCACAGCCGGTGCGCGCCGCCGGTCTCCAGCGCATTGACAATAAATTCCTTTGCCTTGTTCGTGCAGATGATGGGCAGCCAGCAGAAATCGGCCACCACGTTTTTGTAGTTGTGCAGCAGGCCCAGCACGTCGTCGGACCAGGGGAATCCTCCGTGGAACAGCACGAAGCGGACGTCCGGGTTTTTCTCGATCAACGGGCGCAGGTGGATGGCGTTGCTGTTATCCAATAGTCCCAGCCCGGTATGGATCAGCACCGGCATACCAAGCTCTCCGGCCTGCCTCACGATAACGTAGGTGATGTAATCGCCAAAGTCTTTAATCTGCCGGGGCGTGGCGTCGGGATTCAAAAAGGCCTGCGCCCCGCGCTCAAAGGATACGTCCTGGAAATCCAGCGAGCGGTGGTACGCGATGCCGATCTTAATGGCCGAGGCGCCATTTTGCCTGTGCTTGCGTATATTGCCTTTGGTATTTTCCACAAACGCGGCGAAATCACGGGTATCCTCTTTGCGCATCTCGTCGTTGTATACGCTGACGCCGTGCTTTGTGAGCTTATCATAGTCGTACGCGTTGTAATACATGTCGCAGCGGAAGGTATGTTTGAAGATTTCCGGGTGGCCGTTGTTGGAGCCCGGCAGCCAGTAGCTGTCCAGCACATTGAACGCGTAGTTGCATTTGTCCTTCAGCAGATGCAGATGATACGCCGGGTCGGCATAGGCGCTCTTGATCCGCGCGTCCAGTTCCCGGTACGTATCCTTTGAAAGTTCCATCCCGTACAACGCTTTGAGAGACTGCTGCAGCCATCTGAAATAGGTGTTGGTTTTCATCCGGTTGACGTAGCCCTCCACGGCGTCGCCGTTCCACTGGGGCGTCTCTTCCATCCACGAGCAATAGCTGTTGTCCAGTATGAATCTGAGGTCGGCCGCGGCCGTTTTATCGTCGGGCAGATGATGGCAGTGTGAGGATATGATCGGCTGCTGTGATATAAATTCCCCGAGTTCAGGCAATACGTAGTGAAAGCTCATGCGCTACTCCTCCTATTGAATTATGCGGACGCTTTGCTTTACATTATAGGGGATCGGGAATTTTAAAACAAGGCATATCGCTTTTCCGGCGGGACGGGAGAATAACTTACTGAAAACTTCAGACTGCCCCCTGGCGTCTTCCCGGCAATGAGCCACAGCGCGCCACAGAGGAGGGTTTGACGCCGGATAACCGCCGACTCAATCGGATCAAAAGCGTAACGGGAACTGACCAAATGGAATAAAATAAGAATTTTGGACAATTGATTCTTGACATAGATATATATCAATGGTAATCTAAACAAGTAATTTCCAAATTGTTCCTTTTATTTCAACAGCTTCATTCATCATAAAAACTTATGCATTTAATAATTGATGATTCATTCGCATGTGGATCATCAAGAAAATGTTGCCGGATGCTGCGGTTTTATTGAGTCGGCAGTTATTAAACGCATAATAATATAAGGAGAGCGCATATGAGAAAAAACTTCACGAAGGTACTCACGGTTTCTTTGGTTCTTTGCAGTCTTTTTTTATGTTCCCTCGTTCTGAACACGGACACCCAGGCTTCCGGGGCCGCGCAGAGGGACATCGAAGTCACTGTTGCGGCCGATGCCATCAGCAACAATCTTGATTTGAGTGATTTCTCGGACAAGCTGAAAGCAAAACTGCATACGGTTTATGGCATATCCATGGATAAGATACACGTCAACACGGTGGAAAGTGAAGAGGTATCCCGCGGATTTCACCTGGTATGCGTTTGATCATACAAACAATGCGTCCCTTGCAGTAAGCGATCCGCAAAATGTCATTACATATTATAACGACCCCTATCCGGGGCTGATCCGCGACAGGCACATTGTCCTGTCCGGAGATACGATCAGCTTTTTCGGATACGGCGTACCCGCTTTCAAGGACTTTCTGTTTGCCCCCAACAACAACGCCAACAACAAGATATTTACCTTTCTTCTCGACGAGATGGTGGTGGACTATCACACCGCCGAGGGGGTCGGCTTCCTGTTCAACGCCAGTTATACCTATACCGGAGATACCAACAGAAGGCTGTCGGGCTATGTGATTCTCATTGGCCAAAACAACGTATTTTTATACAGGCTGGACAATGTGGACCTGATCGCGTTTAAAAATGAAACCAGCACATCTTTATCCGGCGTGGCTTCCTCGGTGGGATCTTCCGGAAGCGGATGGGGCGGCACGGTACACTGCCTTGCGTCCAAAGCCAAGCCCTCCTTTTCTTCCGGAACGTACCGGTATCTGAAACTGGTGGCGTCGCCCACATCGGTTTCGCTTTTCCAGTTTACCGACGATACTTACGGAACGGTCAAGGACAAGATATTCGACAACGTCCAGTTGACTGCCACATACAATACATTCGGCTTCGGCCCCATAGCCGCCTATCTGCCCCACAACTGCAGTTCTCTGACCAATGTTGCCTTCAGTAATTTGATCATGGCGGAGGATACCTCCGTAAGCTTTACCGAAAAAGTGCGGAGCACCTCCTGGAAATATCCCGATTCGCTGAAAATTTTGGTCAACGTCGATAACGACGGCGTTCCCGACTTTGAAAATACGAATGATCTGAGCACGCTTTTGTATTACATGATGACCAACACAGCGCATTACGTGGGCTGGGGCCTGAACAATACCATCAACCTGGGCGGATACGCCACCGTTGAAGAACAGGCCAGCGGCTTTATCGGCAGAAACTACGGTAGAGGCACCTTCATTAACCGGAGCCATCCCGGCACAGGCACTCTGGATGAGGGTGTGGACGTACTGGCGGCGTATATAGCGCAGCAGCTTACAGAGTATCCGCAGATAGAGAAGCCCGCCTTAAACACCAGCTTTTCCGGAAATACCGTTACGTGCTCCACGCCGGATGTGGAAACCTCCCTTGGGAACCCCATTTCCGCATATGAATGGAGAGTTATGGACGTTGCCACAGGCTCGTGGATAACCCTGCCCGATACGGAGAATTCCACTTCTCAGACGTTTCCCCAGGGCGTATACAAATACATTACCCTGAGGGTGCGGGACAGCGTCACGGGCCAGTGGAGCGAATACACCGAATCATTTATCGCCACCGATCCCGATGCGATCCCTGTTTCCAGGTTTACGCTGGATCAGGTTGAACTGATGCCCGATACGGCGATCCCCGATTTGCGGACAGGCACCGCTGTAACGGCGCTTGATCAGTCCTATCATCCTTCGGGCAGCGCGCTGACCGATTGGGAATGGAGGGTTTACAATGCGATGCTGGTCGAGCAGGCCGATATGGCAAAGACCTATACGTCCGCCGATATACCCCCGGCGCCGACCTTTGACTTTGACGGCAAACCCGCGGGTACCTATACCATAAAGCTGAAAGTGAAAAAAGGCACCAGCGAGTCTGCCGAATACATGCAGCAGGTCACGGTCTACAGGGAAAGCAGCGCCATCACCATTACGCCCATCGATGGCCCCCAGGACGGCGTAGGCCTTTATTCGGGGAGCGTGAATGTCCAGTTCAATATCAGCTCAGCCTCCGAATCCATTACCGCCTACAGGATCATCAGGGTTCCCGTGACGGGCCATCCCAACATCATAAACGACTGGACAAAGGTAAGCGCGCAGAGCGTGAACGGCTCGGGCAGCCTATCGGGCGGCTCCTATGATGTCTACGTACAGGCTAAAGACTCCGCCGGCAACAGCGCCACGCAATGGCTGGCCAGGTATCTTCTTGACAGCGACAATGACGGCATCAGCGATCTGGATGAAGCCCTCCTGGGAACCAACCCCAATGACCCGGATACCGACGGCGATGGTTTGATCGACGGCGAGGAGTTGGCCCTTGGCACCGACCCGCTTGACCCGGATACCGACGGCGACGGTCTGACTGACGGCGAGGAGGTAGCCCTTGGCACCGATCCACTTGACCCGGACACTGACGGCGACGGCCTGACTGACGGCGAGGAGGCAGCCCTTGGCACCGATCCGCTTGACCCGGACACTGACGGCGACGGTCTGACTGACGGCGAGGAGGTGGCCCTTGGCACCGATCCGCTTGACCCGGACACTGACGGCGATGGTCTGAGCGACGGCGAGGAGGTGGCCCTTGGCACCGATCCGCTTGACCCGGACACTGACGGCGACGGTCTGAGCGACGGCGAGGAGGTGGCCCTTGGCACCGATCCACTTGACCCGGACAGCGACGGCGACGGCCTGACTGACGGCGAGGAGGCAGCCCTTGGCACCGACCCGCTTAACCCGGATACCGATGGCGACGGCATTCCCGACGGCAGGGATCAATATCCGCTGGACCCGGAAAAATCTTATGATATCGACGATATCGATCCTGACGATGGCCAGACGCACCCTGTTGACGATCCTTCCGACATATCCCGCGATGACTTGGCCGACTATGAGAGGAACGATAATCTGCTGATCGATTTTCCCGATGCGTCTTTGCAGATTCCGCTTGAAATCATTGATATGCTCATTGGCGCGGATGCGGATGCCACGATAGAGATCATAGTCGAGGAAACCGGACAGATTACCCGCAGCTATTTAAACGGCATTCTGCGGGATAAAAAGGGCATGAACGTCATCGGGGCTGTCGATGTGTCCATGATCAAAAAATATTCCGACGGCACCAGGGAATATATTCAGCGCATCGACGCGCCGGTGAAAATCACGCTTAAACTGACGGATGTGCAGATACAGGAGATGGACGGCGGCCGGCAAAGGCATGATGTTTTCCATTATAATCAGCAGACAGGCGCTTTTAAAGGCATGAACGCAGTGTACGACAAAGGGACGAAGTCCATGATTTTCTATACGGATCATTTCGGCCCCTACGTGCTGGGCGTCCGGCCCCCTAATCCGGGGACCTCCGACGCCATTCCCATGGCTCCCTTTATCGGGCTGTTTGCCTCGTCCGCGCTCATGATAGCTTGCGGCGCTTTCAAAACGAAAGCAAGGCGCAAAAACAGACCGTAGCGCTGCCACGCTAAAGAGACTGTCAAAAAAGTGCTTTGGCGGTTATTAGGGGGCCGAAGCCCCCTAATTTTAATTTCGTAGCAAGGCTGCGAGCCGAATCCTCGCGTTTCGGCTGAATCCGCAGATTCGTTTCGAGCGTAACCGTGGCGCAGCCGCGGCCCTTAACGCGAAGATAGGCAACCGCCTCAAGGCGGCTCTTAGCCGTAGATCGACAGACCCAAGGGGGCCGACCCTGCGCGGCCGCAGCACAGGCCTGCCCTTTAGGGTGCACTGTTCAAGGTTTTCCGGCCGCTGCAAAAACCGATGAGAGGTTTTTGCAACAGGAAAATCCCTGGCATGCCCGTCAAAAAACAAAGTTTTTTGACGGCCTCAGCCTCCCCGTATGCCGGGAGGCTTTTATTATTATCTACATTTACAGACCGCTCTTGCCCTTACCTAAACGGTGCGCGGGCAAAAATAAAAACGGCCTGTCTATTGAAACCGGAGAAGCCGTTTGATATTTCTGTGGAATGGGCTCCGCCGAGTTTAAACATGTGTTTTGCCTATGATGAAAGGGCATATCCAGGCAAATAAAAACAGGGCCGTACTGCCCCCGTACACTGAAACGCTCCCATTACGGCCGCAAGGCGGTGGCCCTGGGCGATGGCGAAAGCGCGTATACTACACAGGCGCAACGATTACCTCAATGCCGGTGCGCTCGATCTCTTTGAGGATGGAGGCGTCTGTAAGCTCGGACGTTATCAGGATATCGACATCGCTGAGCTGGGCGAAGGAAAGGATGTGCGGAGAGTGAAACTTGGTGTGGTCGGCCAGCACGATCACCCGTTCGGCCGAGGCAATCATCTGCGCCTTTGTCTCCACCTCAAACAGATCGTAAACGGAAAAGCCTGTTCTGACCGATACGCCCGTACAG
>JBMNQS010000042.1:0-18769 GCA_050944255.1 Christensenellales bacterium
TAGAACCTTTTCTGGAAGAAAAGGTTCTAAGGACTCCAAAAGACTTTTATACGCTTCGCGGCAGGAATATTTGGTTCTATCCTCTAATTTATTTTAGTACAGCCCCGGAAATGGCCGCTTGCGGGCATTTCTATAAATGGGTCCAGGGACGATGGTCCCTGGCGGATTCCAAAGGCGGAGCCTTGGCGGGTCCGGGCAGCGCCCGGAGAGTTTAAGATCATTCAAAAACCCTGAAAGAGAGGTTCACACATGGACGGCACGCCGGTACTGGATATGCTGTTGGCTTACGAGCGCAGGCAGGACGTCCGCTTCCACATGCCCGGCCATAAGGGCAGGGCGTTGCCGGAGAGCTGGCGCGACGTGGTGCGTCTGGATGTGACGGAACTTGACGTCACCGACGACCTGCGGCGGCCGAAGGGCGCGTTTTTGCAGGCCCAGGCATTGGCGGCGGCGTACTTTTCATGTGCGGAAACCTTCTTTCTGACCGGCGGGTCCTCCAGCGGTATTGCGGCGATGGTACTGGGCCTTCTGTCTCCGGGCGATGAGATGATCGTGCCCAGGGATGCTCACCGCTGCGTGTCCGACGCGCTGATTTTATCGGGCGCAAACCCCGTATGGATCATGCCGGAAGCGGACGAGGGCGAGCGGCTCTACGCCTGCGTGACGCCACAGCAGGTTCAAGGCGCGCTTCAGGCCCATCCGCAGGCCAAGGCGGTGCTGCTGGCGGCGCCGGACTATTACGGGCGGATGCCGGACGTGCGGGAAATTGCCCGGGTTACCCACGAAAGCGGGGCGCTGCTGTTGGTGGACAGCGCTCACGGGGCGCATCTGGGCGCCTGCCCGGCGGTGCCGCCCTCGGTGGGGACGCTGGGCGCCGACGCGTGGGTGGCCGGCGCCCACAAGACCATGGGCGCGCTGACCGGCAGCGCGTTTCTGAATGTAAACTCCGGCATCGAGGCCGAACGCATCGCCCGGGCCATCCGCCTTGTGGAGACGTCCAGCCCGTCGTTTCTGATGGCAGCGTCCCTTGACTGGACCCGGGCCTATTTTCAGCACAGTGGCCGGGAGCAGGTGGATGCGCTGGCCAGGCAGTGCCAGAGCGTCAACCGCCATGTGAGCGCGGCGGGCATTTTATGCCCCCAGCAGGACTGGAAGCGCAGGGGCCTTTGCTTTGATATCGACGATACGCGCCTGGTGTTTGACGTGGCCGCCAGCGGTATAGCCGGCTCCATGGCGGCGGACGTGCTTTCCGCAGGCGGCATACAGGTGGAGTTTTTCGATGAACGGCGCATCGTGTGCCTGACCAGCGTGCACAATTCCAGGTACGATTTTGAGCGGTTGGAGAACGCCATGGAGGCGCTGGCGCGGGCGTCCAGGCTGTTCGAACCCATAGAGACGGCCGGAGCCATGATCGCGGCGCTTCCACAGGTAGCGATACCGATGCGGGAGGCATGGTTTGCAAACAAAGTCAGCATGCCCCTGGCCGAGGCGGAAGGCCGGGTCGCCGCGGAGGCGGCGGGGCTTTATCCGCCGGGTATACCGGTAGTGGTGCCGGGTGAAATCATCGAGGCAGGGCACATTGAAATCCTTGAAAAAGCCTGGCAGGAAGGCGTTTGCTTCGGTATTTCCGACGGGCTGCCGGTGATTGTGGAGGAGGGGAAATCATAACCATGGGTAGAGGCCTGTTCATCACCTTCGAGGGTCAGGATGGATCGGGAAAGAGCACCCAGATCGCGATGCTGGCGGATTGGTTGACCATAGAGGGCCATGAAGTTTACAATACCCGCGAGCCGGGCGGAACGCCTGTCGGCGAGGCGATACGAGATATTCTGCTGGACCCGGCACATAGGGGTATGACGGCCCAGTGCGAGGCGCTGCTGTACGCGGCGGCCAGGGCGCAGATTGTCCGCGAGAAAATTGTTCCGGCGCTGGAGGCGGGACGGATGGTTCTTTGCGACCGGTTCATACACTCGTCCCTGGCGTATCAGGGGTACGGCCGGGAGCTGGGCGAGGAGGCGGTTCTTTCCATCAACCGGCCGGCGCTTGCGGGCCTCTGGCCGGATTTGACGTTCTATTTTTCCATGGAGCCGCACCAGGGGCTCGACCGTGTGAAGGGCCGCGGGCTTGACCGGCTGGAAAGCGAGAACGGCGACTTCCATGAGCGGGTCCGCCGGGGGTTCATGACCCTTGCGCAAAGGGACGAAAAAATTGTGTCCGTCGACGCCGGTCTGTCCAGGGAGGAAATCGCCAGGACCATCCGCCGGCATGTTAAAAGATTGATGGATTGATTCTTTGACGTACCGCTTGTTTTCAGATATAATGAAAACGAGCCTAAACGTCAATATTAAGCGTTAGGAGGCTAAAATTATGAAGCTGTTGATAGCCATCGTGCAGGATGAGGACAGTCAGAAACTGATGAACGCACTGACGAAGGAAAAGTACTCCGTGACCAAGCTGGCCACCACCGGCGGATTCCTTCGTGTCGGCAATACAACGATGATCATGGGCGTCGAGGACGACAAGGTAGAAGATGCCATCCATATCATCGAGAGCGTCTGCAAATCCAGATCGCAGATGGTGCCCGGCCCTTCGCCCATCACCGGTACCATGGGGACGTTCATTCCGTATCCCATCGAGGTCACCGTGGGCGGCGCCACCGTGTTTGTGCTGGATGTGGAGCAGTTCCGCAAAGTCTGATGATGAAGATGAAGACCCACGCTGTCATCCTGTCCGGCGATCACACCGCCGGACAAAACTATGCAAAAAATCTGATCGCCGAAAGGCTGTGCGGCGGCGCGGCGGCGCCGTGCGGGACATGCCCGGTATGCAGGCGCGTGATGACCCTGCGGCATCCGGATGTGCACCTGATCGCGCCCCAGGGGACAAGCATCGGCGTGGACGCCATCAGAAGCCTGATCGCCGAGGCGGCGGTCCGCCCGTTTGAGGCTGCGGAAAAGGCCTTTATCATCGCGGCGGCCGGCGCCATGACGGTGCAGGCGCAAAACGCGCTTTTAAAGACGCTGGAGGAGCCGCCGGCCAACACGACATTCTATCTGGTAACGGACGCGCCGCAGAAACTGCTGGCGACGATTACCTCCAGGTGTCAGCATGTGCGGGTGCCCGCCATGACGGACGAGGAGATCATAGAGAGGTTGCGGGAGGACGGCGTCGGCGCCCAAAATGCTGCGTACGCCGCCTATTTCGGCGGCGGCTCGCTGGAGAAGGCCAGAGAGCTCTCCAGGAGTGAGAATTTCTTTTTAAACGGGGAAGAGGCCCTTGATGCGCTGGCCGACGCGCTGCAGGGCGATTACCAGGATGTGCAGAAACTGTCCTCGCTCATTGGACCTGGCAGGGACAGTGCCAGAGCTGCGGCGCTCTGGTGGCAGGCGGCCCTCTTTCAGATTTACAGATGGCAGAGCGGAGATGCCTCATACGCGTTTGAAATGCCGGGAGCTTTGACAAGGGCGGGAGAAAAAATGGGCGCCGGCGGCGCGCACCGCCTCCTTTCGGAGCTTCAATTATTTTTCCGCCGGCTGGACAGCAACGTGGTGGTTGCGCTGGCGGCGGACGGATGGCTCAACACCTTACTGAAGGAGAAAGATAGATGGCAGAGGTAATCGGTGTCCGTTTTCGAAAGACGGGCAAGATATATTATTTCGACCCCAGCGGCCTGGAGCTTGAAGAGGGCTGGGTGGTGGTCGAGACGGCGCAGGGAACCGAGTGCGCCGAACTTGTGATGAAAAAGCGGCAGGTGCCCGACGAACAGATCACCGCGCCGCTGAAAAAAGTACTGCGCCAGGCGACCCGTGAGGATGAGGAGCGCATGGCCGAGCGCGAGAAAAAACAGGTGGAAGCCATGCGCGTTTGCCAGGAGAAGATCGCGGCGCACGGCCTTGAGATGAAGCTGATCGATGTGGAGATATCCTTCGACGGCTCCAAGATGGTGTTTTACTTCACCGCCGACGGGCGCGTGGATTTCAGGGAACTGGTGAAGGACCTGGCGCGGGCGTTCCGCACGCGCATCGAGCTTCGGCAGATCGGCGTGCGCGATGAGGCCAAGATGATGGGCGGTTTGGGTCCCTGCGGCAGGGAGTGCTGCTGCAGGGCGTACCTGAAGGAGTTCCAGCCGGTATCCATCCGCATGGCCAAGGAACAGAATCTGTCGCTGAATCCCACGAAGATTTCCGGGCTGTGCGGCAGGCTGATGTGCTGTTTGAAGTACGAACAAAGCACCTATGAGGCGGCCAGGAAGAAAATGCCCAAGCCGGGTAAGGAGATACAGACGCCCGACGGGATGGGGCTGCTTTTGGAAAACAACCTGCTTCGTGAAACCTGCAAGGTGCGCGTGGCGCTGCCGGACGGACTGATTGAAATAAGGACGTATCCGCTGGAGGATATACAGCGCAGCATACAGGGATTGCCGCCCATCGACCGTACGAAGCCTACGCTGGAGGAGATGCCCGAGGTCACCCTCAGAAGCGAACGCAATGGCAGGGCGGGCGGCTATGAGACAAAGGGGCAGCCGGGCGCGCGGCCCCAGCGTTCGCCCAGGGTCAACCACGTGCAGCGCAGGGATGGCGGTGAGCAGGAGCGCCAGAATGTGGACGCGTCGGCGACGGGTAAGGCGCAGGGCCGCGGCGCAGAGCGCCAGCAAAACGCCAATCGCCAGCAAAGTGCGGGCGGCCGCAGGCCGCCGGCGGAGGGCAAGCAGCAGGGCCAGAGCAAGCAGCAAGGCCAGCAGAGCAAGCAGAGCCAGGGCGGCGAGCACAGCGGACAAAGCAAGGCGCGCAGGCGCAGGGGCAGCCGCGGCGGCCGCGGCAGGGGCCGTGGCAAAACCCCGGGCGCAAACGGCGGACAGCGGCCGGCGAATTAACCTTGATACAGTTAGCTTTGGACAACCAGATTGGCCGTGAAAAACATGCGATTTTTCTTGCAGAATACAGGCGGTTGTGGTAAAATTGCGGAAGATTGGCGGAAACCGTCAAATAACAGGAGGTCGAAATTTTATGGCGTATAAAATCACGGACGAATGCATCAGTTGTGGAGCCTGTGAACCCGAATGCCCAGTCAATGCCATTTCCCTGGGTGATGCGATCTATGTGATCGATCCGGACACCTGCATCGATTGCGGCGCTTGCCAGGATGTTTGCCCGGTGGACGCTCCTCAGGCCGACTAATCGTTGAAGAAACATATACACGAGATAAAGACGCGGACGTTTTCGTCCCGCGTCTTTTTGCGCGCCGTGGCCCGGCAGTTCCCCCTGCGGCAGTTGATGCCCGGAGGCCTGAAAATACAGCGTTTCAGGCGCTTGCAAGATCGTTATGAAAGCCGTTTGCTTTTGACGGCAAGCCCTTGAAATGTATCCTCCAAGTAAAAAAGTTGCAAATTCTGTAATACTTTCGTAAAAAACCGTCGCGTTATTTAGAAATATATGGTATACTATCCCGAAAAGACGCCATTTATGTGGGTTCTTTATGCAGTTTTACCAGATTTTGGGATAGAATGATGCAGCTGGAGGATAGGTGCGGTGTTTAGATGGATGATCCTTTGGATGAAGGAAAAAGTAAGGCATTTGCGCAGAAAAACAAGGCAGCCGAAACATGCGGCCGGTATACCCGAAGTTTTTGCCTCCGGAATCCTTTTGCTGAAACAAAGGGTTTTGGATTTGTGCAAAGCGTTTCGGCCGGGCAAGCATGCCCGCCTCAGGCAGCCCAGGAGCCTGGCAAGCATTGCGCTGTTAGTCGTGATGATTTCCGGCGCCCTCCTTACGGGCCTGAGCGGCTGGCACGGTACGGTGAACGCCGCGTCGATTCCGGAATACTTGGTGCGGGTGCATCTGTCGTCCTATGGTTCAATCACGTCGGTGAACATGAACGCCTACGGCACCTACAAGGTGGGCAATGTGACGCTCAAAGACGGCGCGGCCTTCACCTTAAAAGTGGTCGACGGGAAGATCGAACTGACCACCGGCGGAAAGACCCATAAATTTGAAGACGACATCACCATCGCCGGGCAAAACAGCAATACCACCAATATGATCGGCATCAGCAGCTCAAACAATTACCGCTATTGCGGCGATATGCGCGTGAAAGTCACCAGCGGCAAGCTCAAGCTGATCAATCATGTGGACATCGAGACGTACCTCATCGGCGTGGTGCACAGCGAGATGCCCAACAGCTGGCCGCTCGAGGCGCTGAAGGCGCAGGCGGTGGCGGCCAGAAGCTACGCGATGGCCAGCATGCACAGCCGAAACCGCGACAGCGTCGAGCATGACGTGGTAGACACGGTGAGCAGCCAGGTGTACAGCGGATACGACTATCAAAATACGTATAAAAACAGCACCAGGGCCATACAGGAGACGTCCAAACAGATATTGACGACGGCAAGCGGCGATTATGTGTGGACGTTTTTCAGCGCGAGCAACGGGGGCTATACCGAGTATTCGCAGGCCTGCGGCGTGGCCAGTACCAATCTGCCGTACCTGCCGTACAAGGAGGATCCCCATGACCTGAAGGCGGCGCTTGCCTCCACAAGCTACAGCACGCAGGTGACGATCGACAAGACCCTGGACGTCTCCAAGCTGAAAAGCTCCAACAGCCAGCCCTATAAAATGATGCGCACAAAATTGGCGGCGCTGGATGTGAATCTGGCCAATATAGAGACGGCCAGCGTCAAGGATATCAAGCTGCATACGCCGCGCTACACCAATCCGGACAGGGTCTTTACCGGTGCGGATATTACGCTGACGCTGACGGGCGTGGGCAGCGGTTCCCAGAAGATCGGCACGGTTACCGGTATCAATGCCGGCAGTTCGCTCAATGTGCGCAAATCGCCTAACGGAGCGGTTGTCGGATCGCTTAAGAACGGTGAAACCGTGGTCATTACCGGCGAGAGCGGCGATTGGCATAAGATTGATTACAACGGCGCGGCAGCCTATGTATCCAAGAGTTTTATCTCGGTGGGCACCCTGTCAAGCGGCGAATTCGTATTGAAGTTCCCGGCCTATGTGGATGCGGGCGGAACCAGGCGGCCGTTCCTCAATAAGGAAAACGCCATAGCCAATATGTCCAAGTTCTCCAGGCTCTACCTGCGGGAAGACGATGCCAGTTATCTTCTGGCGGCGGTGCGCTACGGACATGGTGCGGGCATGAGCCAGCTGGGCGCCAGCCAGATGGCCAAGGACGGAAAGAAATACAAGGACATCCTGGCGTTCTACTACAAGGATACGAAGCTGGTTACAAAGAACTGGAGTATTCCCGATCAGCCCGCGATACCCGGAGCGGACCCCAAACCGGGCGACGTACTCTACCAGGTGAAGACCACCGATAACCTCAACGCGCGCTATGGCGCCGGCACCACCTACGGCATCCATACCACGCTGCCCAAAGGCACAGTGGTGGACGTTTATAAAGAGGAGTCGAATGGCTGGCTGCAGATTTACTATGGTGACAGGGTGCTGTATGTCAGCGGCGCTTACGTGACCAAGGTAGCCGCTTCGCCAACACCCACGCCCACACCGACGCCTACGCCGACCCCGACCCCGACGGCCACACCTAAGCCGACGGCCACGCCGACGGCGACACCCAAACCAACGGCAACGCCCACGCCTGGGCCGAAAGTACAGTATAAGGCCACCACTACGGCGAACCTGAATGTCAGGGAGGGCGCCGGCACCAAGTATAAGATACTCACAACGCTGAAGAAGGGCGCCAAAATCGACGTCTACTCCGAAAAGAGCGGCTGGTGCGAGATCCGCTACAACAATAAGGTGGCGTGGGTCAGCAAGGATTACATCAAGAAGGAGAGCTCCACGCCCTCTACGCCCGCCACGCCCACGGTGCTGTATCAGGGCAAGGTGACGGCCAATCTGAACGTGCGAAGCGGCAGAGGCACCAACTACGCGTCCAAAGGCGTATTGGTCAAGGGCACCAAGATAGACGTCTATGCCGAGCAGAACGGCTGGTGCGAGATCCGCTACAACGGTACCACCGCGTATGTCAGCAAGACCTATGTGGAGAAACTCTCTTCATCGGGCGGCAGCGGCGGCAGTAGTGGTGGCGGCAGCAGCACCACCACCGGTACGGTAAATGTCACCAGCGGAAACCTGAACGTGCGAAGCGGCGCGAGCACCACCCATAAAATCATCGGCAAGCTGGCCAAAGGCGCCAAGGTGACCATCACCGGCACCAGCGGCAGTTGGTATAAGATCAATTACAACAACACCACCGGCTATGTCAGCAAGACCTATATCAAAACGTGAGGGTGAAAAGGCGCGCCGCACTTGCGGCGCGCCTTTGTTTTTTCAGAACTGTGTATATAAAGTCATGTAGCGGGTGGAAAGCGAGCGCATGTGAAAGCAAGAAACCGGATAGGCGTGATTTTATTGAAAAAATTGCGTATATTCTGAGAAATACAGTTAAAAATTCCCTCTTTTTCTGCGTCAAAGAAGCAAATGGGAGAAAACGGGAGAAAACAGGCGTAATATTTTAATCGAAGCGTAATACTTCCGTAATAATTTACCATATGCCTGTACAACGCCGAATGCCCGCTGCGGCCGGTTTGCACCGCATATGCCCTACACATATAATGGTAATGTGCTGAGTATAAAGGCAGATTGCGCCCATCCGGCACAAAAAGTAAGTACAAATGAGATCCCAACGATCAGCATATAAAGGAAAACTATGAAACATCAAAAGAAGTATGCCCGACGTATCGTGGCAAGAAAAAGATTCAACCGGCGGATCAGTTTACTGCGCGCCGGCCGCCGATCGGCCGCCAGAGGAGCGCATGCTGTGCGCGCCAGGCTGCCGCAGCGCAGAAGTTTTCGGAATCTGCGCAATCGCATGATAGGCGTGGCGGCTCTTTTGCTGGTGATGCTCGTAGTTTCGGGGTTTGGCCCCAAGCTGCAGCAGCCCACGTACAGGGAAATCCCGGCATGCGATGTACTGATACAGGCCGGCGAGTGGAACCGGCACGTTGAGAGATTACAGATGCAGCTTAAAAGTGCAGGCCATTACCCTTACGACAGCATCGACGGACGGTTGGGGCAGGTGACGCTCAATGCGCTGGCCAGTTTCCAGCGGGAAAACGATCTTGAAGAGACCGCCGCCTGCGACGTACCCACGGTAAGGGCCCTCTTTGGCAGCGAGGCGGACGCCTACATCCAGAGCGTAAAGGCCGACTGCAATGAAAGCGGCAAGTGTGAGAAGAACCCGATGAGTGAAGGCGCCGTAGGCGAGGCCGTGCTGAGCCTTCAAAGCCGCCTGAAGCAGTTGGGATTCTATGCGCTGGAGCCTACCGGCTATTTCGGAACCGATACCAGCGCCGCCATTAAGGATTTCCAGAAGGCCAACGGCCTTGAGGCCACCGGCATTGCCGACGAATTGACGGCCGGAGAGATATTCTCCGATGAAAGCGTAATTACAAAAGCGGATTTTGACGTGCGTTTGGCCCAGTTGAGCGCGGAGGGCGAGGCGTACGAGGACCCCTATACGGTCATGGCAACTGCCGGTGATGCCGCGGAAGCAGACGGCGAACAGCCCGAGGATGAGCCACAGCAGAGCCAGGAGCCTGAGCAAAGACAGGCGGATGAACCCGCTGAGCCGAGCCAGGGCGTAAAGACGTATAGGAACGGTGATGAGGACCCCCGTGTGGCGCAGATACAACAGCGCCTGAAAGAACTTGGCTATTTCACCCATGGTCAGATCACCCAGCACTACGGCAGCATCACCGAGACGGCTCTCAGGGCTTTCCAGAGCGCCAACTCTTTAACGGCAAACGGCGTGGCCGATAAGGCCACCCAGGATAAGCTGTTCTCGTCCTCCGCCAAAAAGTATGTGGCGCCGCAGCAGAACAATAGCGAGCCGCAGAATAATGAACCGGATGAGCAGCCGAAGCCGGAAAAGAAGGTCGACAAGAACAATCTGACGCTGGGCGACGAGCATGCCCGCGTGGCGGAAGTACAGCAGCGTTTAAAAGCGCTGGGTTACTTCACGCATAACCAGATCACCGAATACTACGGCAGTATCACCCAGGCGGCGGTGAAGAAGTTCCAGAGCGCCAACGGCCTGAAGGCAAACGGCGTGGCCGATAAAGCCACCCAGGATAAGCTGTTTTCGGACAGCGCGGTGAAGTACACGCCGCCCAAGGAGCCGGATCCGCCTCCGTCCAACGAAAGCCTGGGCCAGCAGATTGTGGATTATGCCAAGACGTTCCTGGGCGTGCCCTACCGCTACGGCGGCATGTCCACGTCGGGCTTTGACTGTAGCGGCCTTGTAAGCTACGTGTATAAGCATTTCGGCTATTCCCTGCCGCGCACGTCGGCGGGCATGGCCACCTATTCCAGCACCCATATCAAGAAGAGCAACCTGGCCATTGGCGATATCGTCTGCTTCGATGCGGACCATAACGGAAAAGCCGATCATGTGGGCATCTACGTCGGCGGCGGCAACTACATCGAGGCCAATTCCGGCGCCTCCTACCAGGTCAAGATCACGTCGCTTGGCTCCACCTGGGCGGCCAACGCGTTCATCTGGGGCATCCGGGTGCTCTAAACGTCATGACGGGCCATATGGAGCCCGGGCAGGATAAAGGACGCAGGCTCCCTACATAAAAAAGATCGCAAACCCCTCCCGTGCGGAGGGGTTTGCTTTATGCCCAATTGAGGTGCCGTATGTATGCGCAGGGGAGCGGACGTGGTATAATCCAATTATGGAACCATCGCAAAGAGGCAAACTGATACTGTGCGCCACGCCCATCGGAAACCTGGGCGACATTACGCTGCGGGTAATCGAGGCGCTGAAAAACTGCGATATGGTGGCGGCGGAGGATACGCGTCACAGCGGGCGCCTGCTGCGGCATCTGGAGATTTCAAGGCCGATGCTTTCGTATCACGAACATAACCGGCAGTCGGCGGGGGAGAAGATCCTCTCTATGCTGGAAGAGGGTAAAGTGATCGCCCTTGTGACCGACGCAGGCACGCCGGGCATATCCGATCCGGGGATGCAGGTTGCCGCGGAGGCCAAAGAGGCCGGATTCGCGGTGGAGGTGCTTCCGGGGCCGTCGGCGGTGACCATGGCGCTGACCGTGTCCGGGATGGATACCGGGCGGTTTGTATTCGAGGGATTTTTACCGGCTAAGGGGCAGGAGCGCGAGCTGCGGCTGATGGAGCTGCGCGGCGAAAAGCGGACGATGGTGCTGTACGAGGCGCCCCACAGGCTGCTTCGGACGCTGGAGGACTTAAAGGGTGTGCTTGGGGGGCAGCGGCAGATGGCGCTGTGCCGCGAGCTGACGAAGCTGCATGAGCAGGTGATGCGCCTTTGTATAGATGAGATGGTGGAGCATTATCGGGAGCATGAGCCGCGGGGCGAGATGGTGCTGGTGATCGAGGGGGAGAAGGAGGAGGCATCGGATGCGGACGCACACCGGGTGATCCGCGATCTGCTGGACAGAGGGCTGGGTACCCGCGCCAGCGCCAAGGAAGCGGCGCGGCTGCTTCAGATATCGGCAGGCGAGGCGTACCGCATGGCGCTGGATATTTTAAATGAGGACGGCGGGCCGTAGCACAGGGCGGTTTTTGCCAATTTTGCATGGTTTTTTTCTGCTGTATACCTCTTATAAAATCGTATAGGGCTTACTTCATCGGCGTCCGCTTTCGGAGGCCGGTTTTTATTGCCGATTTTCATCCGATGGCTGCCCGTGTACTTTCGAAAGAGGACAAATAGCATATTTATGCCATGAATGAATAAATATACTTGGCTTGTCGAACCGTAAGGAAATGCGCCGGAAACGACATAAACCGACAGCAGGGCCTTATTGAAGGATGGCAACCGGACAGACTTTTTAGGAAATGGTATTGACCTTCCCAAATATAATGTATATCTATAACATGATGAACTATTTATTTATAGGAAAACCAAAAGACTGAGGAGTGAATGATTCAACCGCGCTGCATGGCGCCGTACTGCTCGGCACATCGGACAAAACAAAGGCGGCCCCAGGCCGCGATGGAAAATTCTCTTCAGGTTTTATTCAGGATGTCCCGGCTCGCACGAGCCGGGACATCCGTTTTATGTTTATTTGCTTTTTTCCCGCTCGTCCAGCACCTGCTCCACAACTTTGCGGATGATGTTTTGCACGCTTTCGGGCAGTTCGTCCACGTTTTCCGCGCTGGAGAAAAATGCTTCGATTTCTTTCTGTTCTTCAGCGGTGAGAGGCTCTTTGCTCGCCATTTCCACAGTTAGTTTTCTGCCGCTAGATGTGATGAAGGTTTGTTTATAACGCTCGTTGGAAAGACCAAGAAGATAATCTGTAGATACGTCAAATAATTTGGCCAACACAACCAGACTTTCATTGCCGGGCTCGGATTTTTCCGTCTCCCAAGCGGCAATGCTTTGCTGAGTGACACCCAAGATTTCTCCCAAGGATGCCTGACTCATCTTTTCATTTGACCTTAACTCTTTTAATCGTGTTCCAACCATAAATGTAACTCCTTTATTTCAGCATACATATACAAGAATTCCCTGTAAAACTAAAATTATTTGTAAAAAATATTGACAACAAATAAAAAATGTATTATGCTTAATTAACAAAGAAAAACTGTGGATTTCCATAAAAGAGAAAAAAATTCTGGATCATTTAAAATTTATACTTGTAACCGTAACCCATTTTATTGTGCCATTGACGTTACAAACAGAGCCTTCCATTAGCGGTACGACGATGACGATTATTCTTTTCTAGGATCGTCTGACCTGCCTACAAGATAGTCTAAGGACACATCGAAATAGTCCGCAAGGGACATAAGAACCTCGAAACTTGGCGAGCGCTTGCCTTTTTCTAATAAACTGACTGCTTGATTTGTAATACCAATTTCACTGGCGAGCTTATCCAGCGACAGATTGTGTTTTTTGCGCAGAGTGGATAGTACAATGGAAAATCTTTCTCTATATTTCATGATAAACCTCTTGACTTTCCAACTATTAGTTGGTATTATTCAGACATCAACTAATAGTTGGAAAAATTGTGGTTTCCAAACGCAATAAGGTGCTGCCCCCAGGATAGGTGATTACAGCTCTATGGAAGGGACAGCGCAATTTCAAAGGTTTTTCCGACGGAAACCCTTTTGATGCTCCTATAAGGCCACTTTCATCTTATATTGGCGGCTGGCGCACGTCAATACCAATAGTATTAATTTAATAAAAGGGAGGTATCCAATGTTTTCAAAGAACGTGGAGCGGTTGCGTGAGAGACTTGGTATGTCCCAGAAAGAACTTGGTGAGATGGTGGGGGTTAGCCAGGGAATGATTTCTCATATCGAAAAGGGCCTGAAGAATCCATCCCTGGGACTGGCCTTTAGGATTGCTACCGCACTTCATACGACGGTGGATGCCATGCAAAGCGATCATTTATTTGATGATGATGGAGCATAATTGTTGCCGCGCCAAAATGGAGCAGCATACAAAGCAAGAATAGAACAACACGGTTTGCCATTTTGGCATTATTGCTCCCCCTAAACCGGGGCGGCAGAGACTGGCCGGAAGCTCTGACAAGCATCGTACCGCGCTTTATCCCTACCGTCCCGCTTTTTTTGGCGGCACATACAGCGGCCGGAAAATCCAGCCTCCCGTGCGGGAATTTCCGGCGTCACGGCTGCAAGGAAGCTCCCTGCGGCGTGAAGCTATCTGCATGACCGGCCTTTATCCAAAGACGCCGCGTTTTTGTGATTTTTTGCGGACCAGGCGATATTCCCCGGCATGCCATCGTATCGGCATCCTCAGAGAGAAACGGGATTTTTAAGCCGATTATTGGGTTTTTATTGTTCCTATATATAATCGGGTACACATTCGCATATTCATTCTATAGTTTCAGATCGAAGTGAGGAGGGAACAAAAGGCATGGGCGAGTATCTCCTGCGTACCGAAGGCGTAGGCAAAAATTTCGGCAGTATCGTGGCGCTGGATCACGTTGACTTCGCCATCAAACCCGGAGAGGTGATGGGCGTCATCGGGGACAACGGAGCCGGCAAATCAACCTTCATCAAAACGCTTTCCGGCGTGCACAAGGCCAGCAAGGGCTACATCTATTTCGAGGACCGGCTGGTCAGCTTTGAAAATCCCCGCCAGGCGATTGAAGCGGGGATTGAAACCGTGTACCAGGATCTGGCGCTGGCGCCGCACCTGGATGTGGTCAGCAATATTTATCTGGGGAGGGAAACTCTCAGGGAAAAAGGGCTGAGCAGGGCGCTGGGCATACTGGACAGGCCGGCCATGCGCGCGCGTACGAAAGAGGTGCTGGACCGTCTGAAAATCACCATCCATTCGGTGACCCAGACGGTGGGAACGCTCTCGGGCGGCCAGCGGCAGGCGGTGGCCATCGCCCGGGTGATCGCCTGGGGAAGCAAGCTGGTGATTTTGGATGAGCCCACAGCCGCGCTGGGGGTGGAGGAGTCTGAAAAAGTGCTGCACCTGATCAGGGAAGTGGCCTCGCAGGGGGTGGCCGTCATCCTCATCAGCCATACGCTGCCCCACGTCATGAAGGTGTGCGATAAAATGACCATTTTCCGTCTGGGACGGTCGGTGGCTACGGTGCGCAGGGAAGATACCACGCTGGATGAACTGGTGATGTGGATCACCGGTTCCAAAACGGCGGACACTCCGGTGGCAGCAAAAGAAGATTCCGGTTCTCCGGATACGACGGTGCAGTGAAAGGGGAAAGACCATGCAGGAACAATTGAAACAGCATGAATTGCGCATGCGGCGCAATATAAAAAGGGCCCAGGCGTTTGAAACCATCGGAAAGTTCTGGACGCTGGCGGTGTTTCTGATCATCGTCACTTCCTTTTCCCTCTTCCAGCCCAGGATGCTGTCGCTGGATTATTGGAAAAGCACCTTTTCCTATATGACGGAGATCATCATACTGGGTATCGGCGAAGGCATGGTGATGATCGGCGGGTGCATCGATCTGTCCATCGGGGCGCTGTCGGGGCTGGTGGGCGTGATCTCCGCCATTACCATCAAGGGGCTTGTGCCCGTGGTGGGCGTGGGGTGGGCCATTGTCATGGGCATTGCCATGGGATTGGCCACAGGCGTGCTGATGGGTTTTATCAACGGCCTGATCGTCAGCCGCATGAAGCTGTCGCCGTTTTTGGCCACCATCGGCACCATGGGCGCCTGCGCCGGGCTGTCGCTGGTGTTCTCCCGCGGCACCGAGGTGGCGGGACTGCCCCGTGTTTTGGGGACGTTTGCCAATTACAAGATCGTGGACTTCGTGACCCCCAACATCCTGGTGGGATGGGCCATACTGTTGGTTTTCATCTTTATCCTGCACAAGACGCGTTTCGGTCTGCACACGTACGCGGTGGGCAGCAGCCATGAGGCCCTGACGCGCTCTGGGGTGGACGCGGACCGGCACATCACGCGCCTTTACATGATCTCCGGGCTCATGGGCGCCTTCTCCGGCATCCTTTTGATGATGCGTTTCGTATCGGCGTCGCCCCTTACCGGCTCCACGTCCCAGCTCACCGCCGTTGCGGCGGCGGCCATCGGCGGCGTCAGTTCCCGGGGGGGCGTGGGAAGGGCCGAAGGCATCCTGCTGGGGGCGCTGATTATTTCGGTGGTCATGACGGGATTGGTACTGATCAACGTGCCCACCTACTGGCAGCAGGTGGCGGTAGGCGTCATCATCGTACTGTCGGTGTATATGGATCAGTTTTCAAGCCGGGCGCAGCTCCGGTAAAGAAAAATATAGAAAAATCATTTTGAAGGAGGATGTTCCCCATGAACAAACCAAGAATACGCAGGCTGGTGATCCTCATCCTGGCCGTCGTGATGGTGTTTTCTCTGGCTGCGTGCCGGAAATCGGGAGAGGCGGGCGGCGAAAAGTTCAAGATCGGATTCTGTATGAGCAACACGTCGGACGCGTTCGTCGTCAGCATGCAGCGCGGCATCGAGCAAAAATGCGCGGAACTGGGCATTGAATTGATCGCTCAGGGCGCCACCAAATCGGACTATACGCTCCAGACCCCCATTTTGGAAAGCATGGCCAACAGCGATATTGACGGTCTGTTGATCGTGCCTGCCGGCGGCGACAACATGATGGAGCCCATCAAAGCGGTGGTGGACAAGGGCATTCCAGTCATTACACTGGACATTTCCCTTTCGGACGAAAGCCTGTATCTGGCCCATGTCACTTCGGACAATTATGTGGGCGGCCAGCGGGCCGCGGAGGCGCTGATCGAACTGATGGGTCCCAACGCCAGCAAGAAGGTGGCGGCCATCGGGTCCAGGGCGGGCGTGGACACCAACGAGAAACGCCTGGCCGGATTCAGGGACTATATGGTGCAGCAGGGCTATACCATCGTCAGTGAGCAATGGTGCGATAACGAGCCGGCCAAGGCCGCGTCCCAGACGGAAAACGTGCTTCTGGCCAATCCGGATGTGGACGGCTTCTTCGGCGGCAACCTGTTTTCGGCCCAGGGCGTGATCAACGGCGTGGAGGCGGCCAGGTCCGACGCCAAGATCGTCTGCTTTGACGCGGGGGAAGGCCAGATCGAGGCGCTGGAGAACGGAACGCTTCAGGCCATCATCGTGCAGAAGCCCATGCAGATGGGCATCACCGGCGTGGAGTACATGTACGAATACCTCAAGACCGGACAACTGCCCGCAGGCACGGAAAAAGTTACGTATCTGGAGCCGATCATCGCCTATCAGGACGATCTGGATAACCCGGAAATCAACAAGTGGTTCTACGTTGTCAATTAAAGGCGGATGATGTCGCATAAAACCCCAGGGCGCTGAAGCGTCCGGGGGTTTTATGCGGGCGATAAAATTTCCCGGGAAATGACTGAGGGACATTTTCATACTCGCTTTCTCCCTGGAATAGTTATAAGGAAGGACGAAGGGGGGAAGGGTTTCCTTGGAAGTGATTTTTGGATTGCTGCTGCTTTTGGCGATAGTATTCGGATTCATCAACGGGACCGCCGGCGAGGTGGGCCTGGCGGCCATGGACGGCGCGGCGCAGGGCGTCACCATCTGCCTGACGCTTTTAGGCGGGTTCGCGCTGTGGATGGGCGTGATCCGCGTGGCGGAAAAGGCCGGCATCATGAAAGGTCTCATGAAGTGGATGAATCCGCTGATCAGAAAATTATTCCCCGGCGCCAATCCCGAGGCGCAGCAGGCCATCACCGGGAATCTGGCGGCCAATATGCTGGGGATGGGCAATGCGGCCACGCCCATGGGGTTGGAGGCCATGCGGCATCTGAACCGGGATAACCCCACGCCGGGCCGCGCCACCAACGATATGGTGATGATGCTGGTGCTCAACGCCTCCTGCATACAACTGCTGCCTACGAGCCTGCTTGCCCTGAGGGCCCAAGCCATGGCGGCCAATCCGGCGGACATCGTGCTGCCCAGCATCATGGCTTCGGCCATCAGCACGGTGGTGGGCCTTTCTGGAGCGTTCCTCTTATCGAAGGTATACAGAAAATGATGGGCTGGATTGAAAATATCGCGTCCTGGACGGTGCCGGTGGTGATCGGCCTGGTGGTGCTGACGGCCATTGTCAAGAGGACCGGCACATACAACGCCTTTGTGGAGGGCGCCGGCGACGGCATCAAGACCGCCTTTCGCATCATGCCCTACATAGTGGCCATGATGATGTCCATTGCCATGCTGCGGGCGTCCGGGCTGATCGATCTGGTGCAGGACTGGGCAGGGCCGGCCTTCACGGCGGTGGGCATTCCGAGCGAGACGATTCCCTTTGTGCTGCTGCGGCCGTTTTCCGGCTCCGGCGCCATGGGGCTCATATCCGACCTGCAGGCTACCTATGGCGTGGATTCCCTGGCGGCGCGTACGGCGGCGGTGATGATGGGCTCCTCCGAGACGCTCTTTTATGTTCTGGCGCTGTATTTCGGCAGTGTCCATATCAAAAGGACCCGCCACGCCATGCCGGCGGCCATGCTGTCGCTGATCGCCGGGTACCTGACCTCGGCCTGGATCTGCAGGCTCTGGTTCGGGTGATATTAAATATATAAATAAAAACCTCTTATCCCGCCACGGCCGAAATGCCGGCATGAACGGCGGCCAATATGGCCTGTAAAAGAATACAAGGCGGTTTGCATTTGCCGCCTTTTTTGCATTTTCCGGTTAGTTTTTACCGCCTTAAGATAAAATAAAGAATAAGCCGCCACGGCCCGGCGTCGTTTCTTGACAAAAAAACTGCCCTGGGATACATTAGAGGCATGGCTTTCGCCCTGCGCCGAAACCTGGCGGCCAAATCCATCATCTTCCGAAAGAAGGAGAGACATCATGAAGGAAAAACCTACGTTTTACCTGACGACACCCATCTACTATCCCAGCGATAAGCTGCACATCGGCCATGCGTACTGCACCACGGCCGCCGATACCATGTGCCGCTATAAGCGAATGATGGGCTTTGACGTGATGTTTTTAACCGGCACGGACGAACACGGCCAGAAAATCGCCCGGGTGGCTGCCGATAAGGGCATGAATCCTAAGGCGTACGTGGACGGGATCGTGGAGGGCATCAAGGCTCTGTGGGAGCAGATGGACATCAGCTACGATAAATTCATCCGCACCACCGATGCCGAGCATATTCAGGGCGTGCAAAAGCTGTTCACACAGCTTTATGAGCAGGGCGACATTTACAAGAGCGAGTATGAGGGCTGGTACTGTACGCCCTGCGAGAGCTTTTGGACCGAGCTGCAGCTTCATGAGGGGAACTGCCCCGACTGCGGCCGGCCGGTGGAGCGCA
>JBMNQS010000043.1:0-18146 GCA_050944255.1 Christensenellales bacterium
GCAACGGCCGGATGCAGCGCGTACACGCCGATATCCAGCAGGCTTCCGTTGGAAAGCTCCCGTTTGAAGGCGTTGGGCGCCTCGCCCCTTAAATACGCGTCGTAGCGCGACGAGTAGCGCGTAAAGTTGAACACCGCCCGGCGCACCTTCCCAATTTCCGGCAGCGCCGCCTTCAGCGCCTCAAACGAGGGCATGAAAAGGGACTTGATGGCCTCCATCACAAAGACGCCGCGCTCGTGCGCCTCATCGATCACCTGCTGCGCTTCCCTCTGGTTGCTGGCGAAAGCCTTCTCGCACAGTACCGGTATGCCCCTGCGGATAAAAAGCAGGCACTGCTGGGCGTGAAAGCCGTTGGGCGAAGCGATGTAGGCGGCGTCGATCTCGCCGCTTTCGGCCATTTGTACCATGTCCGTATAGACGCCGGGTATGCCGTGTTTCCCGGCAAATGCCTCCCCCGTTTCCCATCTTCGCGAACAGACGGCCGCCGCCTCAAAGCCCTCCACGTGCCGCGACGCCTCCAGAAGCCAGTCGGCGATAAAACTGGTGCCCACAATGCCAAAGCGCATAGCATTCTCCTCCGCATTTGATTTTAACTTTATTATACAGCCACGGCCCCGCCCATGGCAACGCACCCTGCCGCGGCCGGCGGCATATACATGGGCAAAGGCAGGGGCTTCGCGCCCCGCCCCAAAGCCGGAAATTTTTTCCCGGGCCAAAAGGCGCTGAAAAAATCCATGCCTCCGGCAAAAATAATGCTTTACACGCACAGGCAACCTGTGTTATGATGCAAAACAACCAAGCTGTACGAACGTACGGCAAAATATGTGAGGCCCAATCATGAACCATCTTCTTTGGTCGACAAACTATTATTCCTTTTACTTTACCTACTTTACCGGTAAAGTTTTTTCGCCGTTTGTTGACCGGGAGATATATGCCATGAGTTGATTTTTCAGGAAAAACATGGTAAGGCTCCGCAGCAGACGCTGCGGGGCCTTTTTGTATAGGTTTGACACCGAGAAGTCATAAAAAGGAGAGTATTGCCATGATCGTCATCGTTCGAAAAACCGTCCGTCAGGAACAGCTCGACCACCTGATCCGCTGGCTGGAAGGATTCAACGTCCACGTGCACATCAGCGAGGGATTCGTGCAGACCGTACTGGGGCTGGTGGGCGACACCACCCGGATCGACATCGACCTGATCCGTTCCATGGAAATCGTGGAGGACGTCAAACGGGTGCAGGAACCCTATAAAAACGCCAACCGGAAATTCCATCCGGACAATACGGTGATCCGCGTGGGCGAAGCCGCCATCGGCGACGAAAACGTCACCATCATCGCGGGGCCCTGCTCCATCGAGTCCGAAGAGCAGATGTGCGGCATCGCCAGGGCCGTCAAGGCCGCCGGCGCCACGCTGCTTCGCGGCGGCGCCTTCAAACCGCGCACCTCCCCCTACTCGTTCCAGGGACTTGGCGCCGACGGCCTGCGCATGCTGCTGATGGCCAAAGAGGAGACGGGGCTTCCCGTGGTGACCGAGCTGATGGATTTAAGCCAGCTGCCGCTGTTCGACCAGGTGGACGTGATCCAGGTGGGCGCACGCAACATGCAGAATTTTGAGATGCTGCGGGAGCTGGGCCACGTGAAAAAACCCATCCTGCTCAAACGGGGCCTTTCCAGCACCATCGAGGAGCTATTGATGAGCGCCGAGTACATCATGTCCGGCGGGAACGAGCAGATCATCCTGTGCGAGCGGGGCATCCGCACCTTTGAGACCTACACGCGCAATACGCTGGACCTCTCCGCGGTATCGCTTCTCAAGCAGCTTTCGCACCTGCCCGTGATCGTGGACCCCAGCCACGCCACCGGCATTTCCAAACTGGTGCGGCCCATGGCGCTGGCCGCCATGGCGGCGGGGGCCGACGGGGTCATGATCGAGGTGCACAACGACCCGGCCCACGCGCTGTGCGACGGGCCGCAGTCGCTGACCCCGGAGGCGTTCCGGGAGGTGGCGCATCAGGTGCGCACGGTGTTTGACGCCGTAAAGGCGGGCGCGCAATGAGTAAAACCATCGGCATAGCGGGGCTCGGCCTCATCGGCGGCTCCATGGCGCAGGCGCTGAAAAAATATACGGGGCACCTGGTGCTGGGGACGGACCTGGATGCGGATGTCCTGCGGCGCGCGCTGTCCGAAGGCGCCGTCGACGGAGCGCTGGAGGATGACGCCGTGTCCCGGTGCGATCTTCTGCTGGTGGCGCTGTATCCGCAGGCGGCGGTGGATTTTGTGACCAGTCATGCGCAGACTATAAAAAAGGGCGCCTGTGTCATCGATCTGTGCGGCGTGAAGCGGCATGTCTGCGCCGCGCTGGAGCCGGTGGCCCGTGCGCACGGCTTTCACTTTATCGGCGGCCACCCCATGGCGGGCCGGGAAGTCTCCGGTTACGGCGCGGCGCGGCCGGAGCTGTTTGCCGGAGCGTCCATGATCCTCACCCCCGAGGCCGGGACGCCCGAGGCACTGCTGGAGCAACTGGAATCGCTCTTTACATCCGTAGGCTTTGCGGGGATCAAGTACGCCGGGCCGGCAGAACATGACCGGATCATCGCCTGCACGTCGCAATTGGCCCACGTGCTCTCCAGCGCCTACGTGAAAAGCCCCGCCGCCCTGGAGCATAAGGGATTTTCCGCCGGCAGCTTCCAGGATATGACGCGGGTGGCCACGCTCAATGAGGATATGTGGAGCGAGCTTTTCCTTTTAAACCGGGATTACCTCTGCGGCGAGATCGACGCGCTGCGGGAGCGTCTGGCGCAGTACGCACTGGCGCTGCGCGCAGGCGACGCGCCGGAGCTGACGCGCCTTCTCAAAGAGGGAAAAACGCGCAAACAGCAGCTATCATAAAGGGGGGATATACCATGAAAATCGTAGAGGTGAAGGCCGGACGGCCGTATCAGGTACGCATAGGAAGCGGGCTGCTGGAGCACTCCGGCGCGTATGCCGCGGAGGTGCATCCGCCCTGCGCGGCGGCGCTGGTGATGGATAAAACCGTGGCCGCGCTGTACGGAGAGCGCGTACGGGCGTCTTTTGAAGGGGCGGGCTTTCGCGTGGAGCCCTACGTCTTTTCGCCGGGGGAAAGCGCAAAGAACCTGGAGGAACTTTCCCTTCTGCTTGAGTTTATGGCGGGCAAGGCGCTGGGACGAAACGACCTGCTCGTCGCGCTGGGCGGCGGGGTCGCCGGTGATCTGGGCGGCTTCGCCGCCTCCGTGTACCAGCGGGGCATCCCCTACATTCAACTGCCCACCACGCTTTTGGCCGCGGTGGATTCCTCCGTGGGCGGAAAGACCGCCGTGAACCTCAGGGCCGGCAAGAACCTGGCGGGCACCTTCTGGCAGCCGGAGCTGGTGATCTGCGACTGCGACACGTTCTCGACGCTGCCGCCGCAGGAACTGTCCGCCGGGGCGGCGGAATGCGTCAAATACGCCATGCTGGACGATGCGTCCCTGCTGGAAACGCTGACGGAGAACGGGCAAAGCGTCCCCTGGGAGGAGATCGTGGAGTCCTGCGTGCTGCAAAAGGCGCGGTATGTGGAAAAGGATGAGCGCGAAAACGATCTGCGCCAGTTCTTAAATTTCGGCCACACCATCGGCCACGCGGCGGAGCGCCTGAGCGGGTATACCATCCGCCACGGTGACGGCGTCGCCATGGGGATGATGGTCATCACCCGCGCCGCGGAGCGCATGGGCCTATGCGAAACCGGGGTTTCGGAAAAGCTGAAGGCGGCTCTGGAGGCGCTTGAACTGCCCACCAACTGCCCCTATCCGGCGCAGGAGCTGGCCGATGCCGCCCTTTCGGATAAAAAGCGGCGCGGCGACACCATCACGCTGGTATTGCCCCACGCGGCGGGCCGCTGCGAACTGCACCGGGTACAGACGGCGGACCTGCCGGACATCGCCCGCCTGGGATTGGAGACGTAAATGCGGATGATCTTTTCGCCGTCAAAACTGCAGGGCACACTGCCGGCCATACCGTCAAAGTCCGACGCGCACCGGGCGCTGATCTGCGCCGCGCTTTCAGACGGCCCCACACGCCTTCAGATGCCCGACTGGCCGGCGCAGGATATCCAGGCCACCATCCGGTGCCTGGAGGCGCTGGGGGCGCGCATCGAGCGTACCGGGGGCGTGCTTTTAATAAAGCCCATCGATCAGCCGCGGGAAATGCCGGTACTAGACTGCGGCGAAAGCGGTTCCACGCTGCGCTTTCTGCTACCGGTGGCAGCGGCGCTGGGCCGCGGTGCGCTGGTGACGGGCAGCGGGCGCCTGCCCCGGCGGCCCATGGCGCCGCTTTTAAAGTCCCTGCGGGCGGGCGGCGTAAAAATTGAGGGCGACGCCCTGCCGCTGCGCCTGGAAGGGAGGCTCACCTCCGGCATCTACCAACTGCCCGGCGACGTGAGCTCGCAGTTCGTATCGGGCCTTTTATTCGCGCTGCCTGTTTTGCCTGAGGGCGGGACCGTCCTTGTTTCCGAAAAGCTTCAGTCCGCCGCCTACGTGGACATGACGCTGGAAACCCTGGCGCGGTTTTCCGTCCAAGTGAAGAAGCTGCCGGACGGCTACCGCGTCATGCCCGCCCAGCGCTACCTGACGCCGGGCACCTACAAGGTGGAGGGCGACTGGTCCAATATGGCGTTTTTCCTCTGCGCCGGGGCGCTCAGCGGTCCGGTGACCTGCACCGGACTGCCCAAGGACTGCCTGCAGGCGGACCGGGCCGTCGCTCGGCTTCTTGCGCGCTTCGGCGCCAGAGTCACGCAGGAGGAAAGCCGTATCACCGTTTCACCAGGCACGCTTCGCGCCATCAAAGCCGACCTTTCGCAGATCCCTGACCTGGCGCCGCCTCTGGCGGTGGTAGCGTCGGCGGCGCGGGGAAGGACGCTTCTTTTCGGGGCGGGCCGCCTGCGAATGAAGGAGAGCGACCGCCTGCGCACGGTCACCGCCATGCTCAGGGCGCTGGGCGCGGACGTCACCGAGGGGCCGGATACGCTTACCATCACCGGGCGGCCGGAGCTTTCCGGCGGCCCGGTGGACGCCGCCGGAGATCACCGCATCGCCATGGCGGCGGCCATTGCCGCATCGCGCTGCGCCGGGGAAACCGTACTGGAGGGCACTGAGGCGGTGGAGAAATCCTATCCCTCCTTCTACAACGACTACAGCCTGCTGGGAGGAAAATGCCATGTCGTCAACCATCGGTGAAACACTGAAAATCTCCCTGTTCGGAGAGTCCCATGGCCCGGCTATCGGGGTGCTCATAGAGGGCCTGCCTGCGGGAGAGGCTATAGACGCCCAACGGCTGCAGGCGTTTCTTAACCGGCGCGCGCCGGGCAGAGGAAGCCTGAGCACCCCGCGCCGGGAAACGGATACGCCGGAGTTTCTGAGCGGCATTTTGGACGGACACACCACCGGCGCGCCGCTTTGCGCCGTCATCCAGAACCGGGACGCGCGCCCGGGGGACTACGAAAAGCTGCGGGACTGCCCGCGCCCGTCCCATGCGGATTATCCGGCCCACGTGCGCTACCGAGGGCAGAACGACATGCGCGGCGGCGGCCACTTCTCAGGACGGCTGACGGCGCCGCTATGCGTGGCCGGGGGTATCGCGCTGCAGATTCTGGAGCGCCGGGGCGTGCATGTGGGGGCCCACGCCCAATCCGTGGGTGATGCTTCGGACCGCCAATTCGACCCTGTGAACCTGACGCGGGAAGAAGTCCACCTGCCGGGCACCCGCGACCTGCCGGTGCTGGAGGAGGCGGCGGCGGAAAAGATGCGACGGGAAATTGAAGAGGCCGCGAAAGAGGGCGACTCTGTGGGCGGCGTCTTGGAGTGCGCCGCGCTGGGCCTGCCTCCCGGTATCGGGGACCCCATATTCGGCGGCGTGGAAAACCGCCTGTCGGCCATGCTGTTTGGCATCCCGGCGGTGCGCGGCATCGAGTTCGGCGCCGGTTTCTCCGCCGCCGGCATGCGCGGCTCGCAGCACAACGACCCCTACTTTATCCAGGATGGCGAGATCAGGACCCGCACGAATCATCACGGCGGCGTACTGGGAGGCATCACCACCGGCATGCCGCTGATCTTCCGGGTGGCGCTTAAACCCACGCCCTCCATAGGGCAGTCGCAACAGACCGTCCGGCTCAGCGATAAGAGCGAAACCGCGCTGGAGATCAAAGGCCGGCACGACCCGTGCATCGCGCTTCGGGCCGTGCCCTGCGTGGAGGCCGCCGCGGCGCTGACGCTGCTGGATTTACTGCTCGCATCAGAGCGTGAAAGGAGCTTAAGGTAATGGACCTACAGCAACTCAGAGACGAAATCGACCGGATCGATACGCAATTGGCAGACCTGTTCAGCAAGAGGATGCTTTTGTGCGGCCAGGTGGCCAAGCAGAAGCGCGACAGCGGCGCGCCGATACTGGACCAGGCGCGGGAGCGGGAGATTCTCACCCGCATCAGCAGCCAGGTGGGCGAGCCGCTGGACATGTACGCGCGGATGCTGTACTCGGTGCTGTTCGACCTGAGCCGTTCGTACCAGCATACGCTGGCAGAGCAGGAAACCGAGCTGACGAAAAAAATCACCCGCGCCATGGAACACACCGAAAAACAGTTCCCCAAAAAGGGCACCGTGGCCTGCCAGGGCGTGGAGGGCGCCTACTCGCAGATGGCCTGCGACAGGCTGTTCTCCATGGCGGACATCGTGTACTTCCGCAGCTTTGAAGGCGTATTCCAGGCCGTGGAGCAGGGCCTGTGCGAATACGGCGTGCTGCCCATCGAGAACAGCTCCAACGGCTCGGTCAACAGCGTCTACGACCTGATGCGCCACTACAGCTTCTACATCGTCCGCAGCATCAAAATGCACATCGACCACAAACTTTTGGCTAAACCCTCGGTGAAGTTGGAGGATATCCGCGAAATCGTCTCCCACGAGCAGGCCATCGGCCAGTGCAGCGCGTTCTTGAACCAGCATCCGCAGATTAAAATCACCGTGTGCGAAAATACCGCGTCGGCGGCGGCTCTGGTAGCCGCGTCCAGCCGCACGGACATCGCCGCCATCTCCTCCCCCGGCTGCGCGCAGCTGTATGGTCTTTCAGTGGTTCTGGACAGCGTCCAAAACAGCCAGAACAATTACACCCGCTTCATCTGCATCAGCAAAAAACTGGCCATCTATCCCGGCGCCGACCGGATCAGCCTGATGCTGTCGGTGGCGCATAAGCCCGGCGCCCTGTACCGGATGATCGCACGCTTCGCCGCGCTGGGCCTGAACCTCACCAAGCTGGAGAGCCGCCCCATCGTCGGGCGCGACTTTGAGTTTTTGTTCTACTTCGATCTGGAGGCCTCCGTCTTCTCGCAGGACGTGGTCCGGCTTCTGGGCGAATGCTCCGCCGCGGACGAACTGTTCGTGTTCCTGGGCAACTACAGCGAAATTTGAGGTGAGGCATATGCGCTACGGACTTTTGGGAAGAAAACTGGGACACAGCCACGCCCCGCGGATACACCGGATGTTCGGCCTTGACGATTACCGGCTCTTTGAGGTGGAGCCCGGCGCGGTGGAACCGTTTCTTCGAAGCGGGACCCCGGGCGGAATCAACGTCACCATCCCCTATAAAAAGGTCGCCTTTTCCTGCTGCGACGAGCTTTCGGATACGGGAAGGCGCATCGGGAACGTCAATACGCTGCTGTTTAAGGACGGCAAGATACACGGGGACAATACCGACTATGCAGGCCTTTCGTTTATGGCGCGCCGCGCCGGCATTGCGCTGAAAGACCGATATATCGTGATCCTGGGCAGCGGCGGCGCGGCGCAGACGGCGGCGCTTCTGGCGCAGGATGAAGGCGCCCGCCATGTGGTGCGGATTTCTCGAAGCGGCGAGGACAATTATAACAACCTGGAGCGCCACAAGGGCGCGCAGGTGATCATCAACGCCACGCCGGTGGGCATGTACCCAGATAATGAAGGGCTGCCCGTGTCCACGGAGGGTTTTCCCCGCCTTCAGGGCGTGCTGGACATGGTCTACAACCCGCTGCGCACGCGCCTTGTGCTGGAGGCCAAATCCCGCGGAATCGCCGCCGCGGGCGGGCTTTCCATGCTGGTGGAGCAGGCCCGCATCGCCTCCTGCCTTTTCCAGGGGAAGGACATACCGCCTCAGGAGACGCAGAGGGTACTGTCGATACTTTATCATGAGCTGGAAAACATTGTGCTCATCGGCATGCCCGGCGCGGGAAAGAGCGTGGTGGGCAGAGAGATCGCCCGTCTCTTGAACCGGAAATTTGTGGACACGGACCAGCTTGTGCTTGAAAAGACCGGCAGGCCCCCCGCCGACATCATCGTAAGCGACGGGGAGGAGGCGTTCCGCCATGTGGAAACTCAGGTGCTCCTTGCGGCGGCCCGGGAAAGCGGCATCGTGCTTTCCACCGGCGGCGGGGCGGTGCTGCGGAAGGAAAACCGCACGGCGCTCCGCCAGACGGGGCGGCTGTACTGGCTGCGGCGCCCGCTTCACATGCTGGCGGTCACCGACAGGCCGCTCTCCCGCGACTTTGGCGCCCTTTATAAGGCGCGCAAACCCATCTACCGGGCAGCGGCGGACTGCGAAATCGACGCCGCCGGACCGGCACGGGAAGCGGCGCGGCGGATTGTGGAGGAATTCAATGAACATACTGGTGATTAACGGCCCGAATCTAAACCTGCTGGGCCTGCGCGAGCCGGATATCTACGGCACGCAGACGTATGAAGCGCTCACCGAACAGATACGGGCGCATTGCGGCGCGAAGGGCATTCGCGTGGAGATCATGCAGAGCAACCACGAGGGGGCGCTGGTGGACGAAGTTCAGAGCGCGCTGGGCCGCTTTGACGGCATCGTAATCAATCCCGCCGCCTACACCCACACCAGCGTGGCGCTTCTGGACGCCCTCAAAGCGGTGGGGATTCCCGCCGTGGAGGTCCACCTGTCCAATCCGGACGAACGGGAGGACTTTCGGAAGGTGTCCTTCATCCGCCCGGCGTGCATCGCCACCGTCAGCGGCCGCGGCTTCAAGGGGTACCTGGACGCCATGGACTTGCTGGAGGCTTGGATAAAAGAGAATTAACGCATTTCTGTTTGAATGCAACACCCCCCTCTGCGTAAATGAGCGCAGGGGGCAGACTGTCAAAAAAGTCCTTTTGGGGGTTATTAGGGGGCCAAAGCCCCCTAATTCTAATTTCGTGGGCAAGGGCGACATGCGCGGCCGCAGCCCACTCCTTTCAGGGTTTTCCGGCCGCTGCAAAAACCGCTCATCGGTTTTTGCAGCAGGAAAATCTCTGGCATACCCGTCAAAAAACATCGTTTTTTGACGGCCTCTACGGCCTGCTCACAGGCCGTATTTGGTTTTGATCCGCTCCAGCCTGCTGCCGATGGGCCACTCCAGCGCCAGCAGAAACACCACGTTGGACAGCGCGTACATGGCCATAAACGGCGCGGCCGCGGTAACGGCTACGCCGTAGCGCGCCCAGTTGAACGTTCCGTCCAGGGCCAGCACCGTCCATACATCCATCATCAGCGAAAACGCCGCGCCGGAAAAGGCGCCGTATACCAGCAGCCACGGCATGCCGCCCTTAAGCCACCTCGCCAGGAGGCCCGCCCCAAAACCCAAAAGGCCCCACACCAGCATCTGAAAGGGCGTCCACGGTCCCTGCCCGTAAAAGATGTTGGAAATCAGCGCCGTCATGGAGCCCGCCAGAAACCCCGCTTCCGCTCCGAAGTAAAGGGCGGTGATCACCACGATGGCCGTCACCGGCTTAAATCCCGGTATGGCGGCGAAAACCAGCCTTCCCGCCACGCATAGCGCGGTCATCACCGCCACCAGCACGATCCGGCGGGCGCTGCCGCTCTTTTTCTCAAATGAAAAATAGAAGGGGATGCAGGCCAGAGATGCCATCAGGATGGAGATGACGGTGTAATTTCTGTTGCGAAAGAGCGTGAAGCCCACAAAGACGCACAGCGGCACGGCGACGAGCAACAGCGTGTAGCGCATCCACTTCTTCATGCGTCACCTCTTGATTCCCTGCAGGCGGCGATCACGCCAGCGCAGGTAACGGCCAGCGGGAACAGATGCCTGGCCATCCGGTTGGCCGCCGTGGTATAAAACTGGTTGCCGCCGAAGAAATCCGCCGGGCTTTCCGCCGGGGACAGCTCCGCGTCAAAGAGCATGGCGCATCTGCCGGAATATTCCGCGGCGAACTCCACATCGTGGGTCACCATCAGCACGGCGGCCCCCTTTTCCAAAAGGCGACGCAGTATACCGCTGAGCTCGCGCTTGGCGTGGGCGTCTATCCCCTTGGTGGGCTCGTCCAGCAGCAGCACCCGCGGCTCAAGCAGCAGCAGCTTGCCCAGCGCGGCCTTCTGCTGCTCGCCTCCGCTTAAATCGTAGGGATGGCGTCCAAGAAGATGTTCGACCCCCGCCTGCCGGGCGGCGGTTTCTATTTTCTCCTCCGCCTCTTTTCTCCTATCGCCCATCACGCGGCAGATTTCGCCGTAATCCTCCAGCAGCGTGGCTTTGACAAACACGTCTTGCGGGTTTTGCGGCAAGAGCGCCAGGTTGCGCCTGTACAGCTCGCTTCCCTTATATTCCCTCTGCTTTTTGCCGCCGATGTCGATCTTTCCCTTGTACGCCCTCTGCTGCGCGGCAATCACTTTCAACAGCGTCGTCTTGCCGCTGCCGTTTCCGCCCAGCACACTGACCCACTGCCCCGGGCGCACCGTAAGGTTTACGCCCCGCAGGATGTCGGGCAGATGGCGCTCATAGCGGAACCAGACGTCCTTAAGCTCAACGACGGGTGGCTTCTCCTCCCGCTGCGGGGGTGCCGGCTTTCCGTGGTTTTGCGCCGGGGGCCGAAAGTGCGCGCTTAAAAAATCTTTGCCTTCCTTCACCGTCAGCGGGCAGGCGCCGTGCGCATCAAGACCGCTGAAGATGCGCACGGCGCTGGGCATCCCCAGAAGCATGGGATGCGCGCCGGACTGTTCGCGGAGGAAGTCCCCCACGCGCCGCGGCGTATCAAACGCGGCGACGCTTCCCTCCTCCAGCAGCAGCGCCTTGTCGGCCAGCGGGAACACTTCCTCCAGGCGATGCTCGGCCAGCACGACGGCGGTCCCCAGATCTCGGTTGATCTTTTGCAGCATGGCGATAAACTCCGAGGCCGCAATGGGGTCCAGATGAGACGTGGGCTCGTCCAAAATGAGCACCTTCGGCATCATGGCCATGACGGCCGCCAAATTCAACCGCTGCTTCTGCCCGCCGGAAAGGCGGGCCGTATCCTCGCGAAACAGCGGTTCCAGGCCGAAAAAGCACGCCATTTCGGCCACGCGCCTTCGGATCACCGGCGCGGGCAGGCCCATGTTTTCCAGGCCGAAGGCCAATTCGTGCCATACCTTGTCCGTCACAAGCTGGTTTTCCGGGCTCTGCGTCACATACCCGATCTCAAGCGCCGCCGTGCGCCCGTCAAGCGCCTCCAGATCGGTTCCGTTATAAAAAACGTTCCCGCGCTTCTCGCCGTGGGGCCGGAGCTCCCGCTTCATCATTTTAAGCAGCGTGGTCTTTCCGCTGCCGGAGGGGCCGCATACCACGATGAACTGGCCCGGCGCGATGCAAAGCGAAATGTCCTTCAGCGCGCCGCGCGCCTGTCCGGGGTAGGTAAAGCTCAGATTCTCGATCTTAAATATTTCCAACGCAAAAATTCCTCCGATTCCATGATAAAGGGCATCAGCATCCACAGCGCAAGCAGGCCGTAGGTCAATAGCGAAAGGGGTCCGGCGGGAAGCCGCGTCACGGCGGGGTAATAGGCAAAACGCAGCGCCCCCGCGTGCATGCCGATCAGCGCCAGAACAAAAATACCCGCCGTAACGGCCAGCAGCGCCACGTCCCTTTTGCGAAACACGAACAGGGAAAAATGGCTGCGGCCCTTCAGGCCGTATCCCCGCGCCTTCATGGCGTCCGCCGTCTCCACGGCGTTTTCCAGCGCCCAGCACAGCAGCGCGCCAAATACGCGCATCTCACCGGCCAGGCGCGCCGTCAGGCGGCCGTCCGTATACAGGCCCAGGCTCTTTTGCGCGGCGCGGATGCGTCCGGCCTGACGCTTCATCATCGGAATAAACCGCAGCGCCATGGACAGAACCAGCGACAATTTGGGTATAACTTTGCCGAACAGGTACACAAATTTATCCGGCGTCATCACCAGCGTACAGCATTTGCACCAGAACATCACCGAGATGAGCATCCCCGAAGCGGCCATCCCGTAGGCGATGGCTTCGCAGGTGACCGGCCGGCCGTTCAGAAAAAACAGCGGGGTTACGCCGCCGTCATTGAACAGCGGATTCGTCAGGGCGATCAGCATGAACAGGCACGCGTAAAAGGCCAGGCTGCCGAAAAACTCCCGCGCGCGGCTCACTGCGGCGAAAAATAAAATACCCCCCGCCAGCGAAAGGGCGACGGCCACCGGGTTTAAGCTGAACATGCTGATCAAAAGCACGCCGATGAAATACGCCGCCAGTACGGCGGGATGGTACGATGCGAATGTCTTCATAGCGCTCCTTCCCTGCGTCCACCGCGTCCCCGCGTTCCTGCCCAGGTCGCAGGGAATCGCCGCAGTCCTTTTACGGCAATTGGCCGTTCACCGCGTACAAAACGGTCTCCGATCAAATCTTCTCCAAAACAAAAAACCGGAGCTTTCCGGTTTTTTGAAAAAAAGCAGTCAAGCGGTTTGCCGCGCATGCGTTCTTCTTCCCACCGAAAAATAAAGCATCCAGCGGCCGCGGCAGGTATACTGACTCGAGTTCGTCCTACTTCTCCGTCCCTTCCCGATCGCTCAGTGGTCTATGACGGTTTCGTCCCTCATACAGCAGCGGGGGCTATTTTGGCATCGCACCAAATTCCCTGTAAGCCTTTTACGGCAACTGCGGCCATCCCTGTATTCAACTGGTTTGATTGTAATATAACCGGATTTTGTTTGCAAGAAAAACCGGCGCGGATATGCTTTTTTGAAGCCTCCGTTGCGCCGGGTGAGCATGATCCGGGAGGAGGATCAAAGCGTATGCGCCGGTTCCCGGCATTGCCGGATGGGCGAAAGGATTTGACGAAACAGTACGCCGGCGCCCCAGGCGTCGATATAGTCCAGTTCCTTGATGCTGCGAAGCACATACTGCGCCGCAAGTTCGCCCAGATGATTGTCGTCATAAAGCTGCGCAAGGCGCAAAAGCACCTCTTTGCTGTCCACATAGTTGAGCGACCGAAGCATCTTTTCAAACAGATCGAAGTGATGGCACTTGACAAACATGTCAAGTATGCGCAGCATCGCCGCAAGCTCAGCCTTCCCCTCGTCCTCATAGCGCGGGTCTTCCTGCGGGATCTCCAGGAAAATACCCTTCATCAGCGACGCGGCGGCGTATTCGCTTTGGCCGCAGTGATCCTTTATGTGCGCAAGCGCCCTGTCCATCAGCGCTTCGTCGCCACGCATCAGGGCGCCGGCAAAGAGCAGCTTGGCGCCGGCGGGCCGGATGCCGCCGAGGATTTTTCCCTCCGGCTCCGGCGAATCGCATACCTCCTGCAAGAGCGGCAGCGCCTCGTCGAACTGCCGCCGGTAAAACAGCGCCCGGCCCCTCACGTAGGCGATCTGCGTCTGGCGGCCCTTTGTGTCGGTCAGGTCCTCCAGCGCCTCCAGCGCCTGAGGATAGAGCCCCTCGCCGATGAGAATATCGGCGCCCACCAGCGCGTTGGGCGCGTATTTGGGCTGCCCGAAATACGCAAACAGCTTTTCTTTTACCTGGTCTTTATCCGCATACAGCCTGTTTAGCGCCGCGCCCGACCTGTACAGCGCCGCGTACAGGTTCGGCTTGTGCGTAAGCGCCAGATCGAAATACCGGACGGCCCGGACGTAATCCTCCAGCTCCAGGTACACTTCGCCCAGCTGATACGCGGCGCGGTAGGTGCCGCAGCCGGGCAGAAACTCCAGCGGCATGGGCGGCTTGCCCATTTTAAGGCACGTCTCCAGGCTCTCTATGGCCAATGTGTACCGCCTACGCTTGCATAGTATGTCCGCCCGCAGGTACTCGTAGTCCGTGCAGGAGGGGTACTCGGCAAGGCCCATCCGGATGATCCCAAGCGCCCTTTCGGGTTTGCCCAGGCTCTCATAGCAGTTCACCATACGGAAAAAAAGATGCGGCACGAAGGCGATGCGGCGGTTCTCAATATGAGAGAGCGCCTTCTCATAATATTCAAGCGCCGTTTCATACTCGTGCATCGACAGGTATTCATTGCCCATGTTAAACAGCGTGAACGGCTCCGTGGGGTTCTTTTCAAGCTGCTTTTCCAGTATCGGGATGTTGCGTCTGCGCTTGCGCTTCTCCTTTACGGTATCGTCAAGGTACCCAAAGTGGTGCACGGTCACATCCAGCGTGGTGAACCGGTCGGATATCTTTTCATCGTGCTGCACGCAGGTGATCTGCTCGTGGATCTCCCCCTTGTAGCGGTACTTTTTATTGTTGCGCAGAAGGCGCAGCGCGCTGTGCAGGCTGTAGGCCTCCGGCGAATAGCGGCTGCCGGTATAGTTGCGCACCCGGAAGTGAGCGCCGTCAAGCCGGGTATCCGCAATAAATTTTAAAATCACCTCATGACCGCCTTCGTCCAGGGCCTCGTCCGCGTCAAGCAGCAGCAGCCAGTCGCTTTGCGCCTTATCCATGGCGAAATTGCGCGCGTTTGCAAAGCTGTCGTCCCAGGCATAGGTATAGACATCGGCGCCCAGGCTGCGCGCCAGCGCCACCGTATTATCCGTGGAGCCGGTGTCCACCACAACGATCTCCCGCGCCAGGCCGCGTACGCTGCGTATGCAGCGCTCGATATGTTTCCGCTCGTCTTTTACGATCATGCACAGGCATAGGGACGCCGTCTTTTCCATAAATATTTCTCCTGAAAGTCCCTCGCCGCAGCGCCAGGAAATGCCGCCGGTGCGAGGGAAGTCTTAAAGCCGTATGCATTCGGGCGCCATGGGCGCGGGAAATAGCGGCGGTTACATCTGTCCGATATAGTAAGCGGAAAATGTCGCCGCGGCCCCCGCATCGTAGAGAAGCCTTACATAGCGGCCGTATTTACTGATGGGAATGACCATCCTAGAGTCTATCGGCACCGGGAGGTCGTCATTATCGATGTCAAATGCGTAAAGGGCGTCTTCGGCCGCCGGGCTCACCTGCACAGAGATGGTAAAGGGCGACGCGCCCGTGTTGTAGACAAAAAAGGAACCGGTGGTAATCTCCGAGATATCCGTATCGTCAAAGACGATGCCGGTGCCCGTCACACCCTCCAGCGTCGTGTTGGTTTCGGCAATGACATGCCCCGTGATGCTGACGCCGCCGGTCACGGTGAGCGTGGTGTTGGTGATTTCCACCTCGCCTTCCACGGTCAGCGTGGTATTGGTGATCTCCACTTCGCCTTCCACGGTCAGCGACGTATTGGTGATCTCCACCGACGCCGTGCCTGTGAGCGACACCTCGCCGTTTACCGTCAGCGTGGTATTGGTGATCTCCACCTCGCCTTCCACGGTCAGCGTGGTATTGGTGATTTCCACCTCGCCCTCCACGGTCAGCGACGTATTGGTGATCTCCACCGACGCCGTGCCTGTGAGCGACACCTCGCCGTTTACCGTCAGCGTGGTATTGGTAATCTCCACCTCGCCTTCCACGGTCAGCGACGTATTGGTAATCTCCACCGACGCCGTGCCCGTGAGCGACACCTCGCCGTTTACCGTCAGCGTGGTATTGGTGATCTCCACCTCGCCCTCCACATTCAGCGTGGTGTTGGTGATCTCCACCTCACCGGTCACGTTCAGCGTCGTGTTGGTAATTTCAACGTCGCCCGCCACGGTGAGCGTAGAATTGGTAATGAGCGTATATAAATGGTTTGAAGCGTTGTTAAATACCAAATTATTCATTGGTTTCTTCCCTTTCCGGTGAAAGATTTACAGCCGCCGGGTTTCCCCCAAAGGCTGCCGTCCATCCGCATGGCATTGTCCCCGCCGGATGCTGAAAATAGCGGTAGCGCTGCATCTGAATCCAGATGCGCGCGCTGCCCGCCGATGTGCCGGTTACGGCTATCCTCATATACTTGCAAAAAATATAGGGCACCAAATGCCCTGTATTGCCGGCGGCAAGCTCCATTCGGTGCGGATCGTCCACAAAATCCAGGTTGTTGGGACTGTACTGCAGAAAAGCGGTGATGGGACCATCCCCGGTATTTTTTATGAACGCCGTGATCCTGCGGGCTTCCCGCGCCAAAAATGAGTTCGTGAAATTCGTACCCGTTTCCAAATTCAGGCATTGGATAGCTTCACGAAAATCGCCGCGGATTGTGCTTGCATTTTCCGTGCGGCCGGCACAAGTGCAGCGTTTGAAGAAATGGCAGCTGTCAGAGCGGTTGCAAAGATTGCAATAATGAAGGCAACCGCAGCATGGGCTGTACTGTACATTCATTGGTAATACCTCTTTATGAAGGTTATTCTCAGGCAGTATGCCGGCGCATCGAGTGCGGACCCGGCAGGCAGTCCCCCTGCCCTACCATATATATGTGTTTTTTCCCCAACTCGTGAAGCCTTGACGCGCGTGCCTGCCCTATGGCGTGTAACCACCCTGTGCGTCCGCCTCATATAATGTTATGAAATCAAAAGCGCCGCGGCCATATGGCCGGGGCAGAGGAAAGGCGCCATGAATTTCTTTAGCTTCAATAAACGGCCCGTGCATGCGGAGATATACGGATCGACCCCTTCGGAGGACCGGGTGGCCATGCGCGCCGATGAGCAGGGCCGTCCGGTACTCACCGTCGGCGCCACGCAGACCATCGCCGCCTCGTCGCTGGATATCCGAAACCTCAGCGGCACCGAGGATACCGCCGCCATCACCGCCGCAGACTTCGCCATCCGCGCCCTGAGCAGCATCCGGGATTCCGTTACGGCCGGCTCCAGCACATTTTTCGTCACATCGGGCTCGGCAACGCTCATAGTGGGCGGAACCACCGTGCTTGCAGTGGATACGCAGCCATACGCCGTAAGCGCGTTTCTGGTAAGGGCCACGTTCATCTCCGCGGTGACCACCGTATTCCTGCAGCTCTCGCCGGTGACCACGGCCAGTTATTTCCAAACCGTCGCCTCGCAATCGGGGCTTGCCGGAGGCGGCACGTATCTACTCGTTCCCCCCATGTCCATGCGGTACGCCCGCATCTTCGCCACCGGCCTCGGGTCCCAATTGACGGCCTATTATGTCGGGCAGGTATAACCATCATCAAAAGAGGTAAAGACCATGAATTTTCTTGTTTTCAATAGGAGCGCGGAGAATCTCAAAACCGCCATATACGGACGGTACAATGAGGATACCGTACCCATCGCCACGGATGAGCAGGGTAACTTCATCTTCTCCCCGGCGAGCCTGGTCACCGTTACCGCGTCCAATCTGGATATCCGAAACCTCACCAGCGCCCGCGATACCGTCAACGTCACGGCCGTGGATTTCGATATCCGCAGCCTGAGCGACACGCAGGATTCGGTGCGGATCGGCGCAAAGGGCTTTGTGGAAACCATGACGACGGTGAACGTATCGTCCAACGCCACGGTGTATCTGCTCACGCAGGAAATCGGGGCCTACAGCCAAAACAGTTATTTCCTGCGCAACACCAACTCGCTCCTGGGCTCCGTTACGGTGGCCCTGGAGATAGCGCCGGTGGGTGACGACGACTTCTATATTTCCACCAGCGCCACAAGCGTCGGCCCTTCCAGCAATTTCCTGGCCGCGGTGGCCACGCTGATGCGCTTCGCGCGGCTGAGGGTGCAGACGGGGGGCACCTCCGTCACCGTGGTCGTCTACTACAACGCTCGGGCATGAAAAAAGGCCCTTGCGCCAAGGAATCTCCGAAAGGCGGATGGGGCCGCTTTGGGACGCCCGGAAAATACCATGACATCGAAAGCCCCTTTCTGAGGGGCTAAGGCCGTCAAAAAACGATGTTTTTTGACGGATCTGCCAGGGCTTTTCCTGCTGCAAAAACCTCTCATCGGTTTTTGCAGCGGCCGGAAAACCCTGAAAGGAGTGGGCTGCGGCCGCACATGTCGCCCTTGCCCACG
>JBMNQS010000044.1:0-18095 GCA_050944255.1 Christensenellales bacterium
GACGCCGCAGGTGACGACAAAAGCGCAATAGATGCCCGAGACGATGGAAAACGGAATAAACAGGCCGGGGACCAGAAGGCTGACGCCCGTAAGAAACGAAAGGAAAACGGCGCCCACGGCGGTGAAGATCAGCAGCACCAGGCTCTGGTTGGCATGGAATCTTGCGTAGGCCGAATGCGGGCTGATGATCAGCGGCATAAAAAACAGAAGGTAGGCAAAGCCGCCGCAGAGCTTGTTCCGCGCCGTATCCTCCGGGTCAAAATTGTCAAAGGCTTCCCGATTGACGTTGCTGTTGTTCATGAAGGGTCAAACTTTCCTTGGTGGATTATTTTTCGCTTACGGGCCGCGATAAAAAAGATTATAGCAGATGCGGGCGCGGCAAATGAGGCGATTTTGTAAATTATCCGGGCGCGCCGTCCGTCCGGGGAGGAGTCGCGCTGTGAATCCGTCAACATAAAAATACAAGAATATGGGATAAATATACGAAACAGAGGTTTTCAGAGAAAAAAAGATTCTTTTTTTAGGTAAAAGGCTTGTTTTATGGGAGGATCGCATGTATAATTATCCGTATTGATGCAAAACAGACATCGAAATTACCAATTAAAGGAGCGTATGGAATAATGAAGAACAAGAGCTTTGCAATTTTGGTGGCGCTGCTGGTGATGCTGTCGCTGCTGCTGGCCGGTTGCGGAAACGGCGGGAGCCAGGCTTCCCCCTCGGCGCCTGTGGATTCCCCTTCGACGCCTGACGCGGCGTCCCCCTCACAGAGCGAGGAGCCGGGCGAGGCTACGGAAGTCGATGCCATCAAAGCTAGCGGCAAGATCGTTATGCTGACCAACGCGTCCTTCCCGCCCTTTGAGTACATCGAAGGCGGTGAGGTAGTGGGCATCGACGTGGACGTGGCAGGTGAGATCGCCAAGGACCTGGGCGTTGAGCTGGAGATCCTCGACATGAACTTCGACCTTCTGATCGACGCGGTGAAATCCGGTAAGGGCGACTTTGCCGCCGCCGGCATGACCGTACGCCCCGACCGTCTGGAGCAGGTGGACTTCTCCATCAATTACGTCAGGAGCACGCAGATGATCCTCGTGCCCGCCGACAGTGATATCACTGCCGATGATCTGGACGGCAAAGTCATCGCCGTGCAGGAATCCACCACCGGCGACTTCTATGTCTCCGACGAGATTGACGCCAAGGAAGTGCTGCGCTTCAAGAGCGCCGTCGACGCCGGAGCGGCTCTTTCCGCCGGCAAGTGCGACGCGGTGGTCATCGACGAACTGCCCGCCAAAGCCATCGCCGCCAAATCCGACGGCAAGCTGAAGGTTCTGGACGACGCCCTCACCGAGGAGGATTATGCCATCGCCATCAAGAAGGGCAGCGCCCTTAAAGCGGCCATCGACCAGACGCTGGAGCGCCTGATCGCCGAGGGCAAGCTCGACGAGTATGCCGAGAAACATATGAACTAAGGGAAATTTATACAGGGCGTAAGCACGCAGGGATTTTCCTGCGTGCTTACGATTTTTTGATCGATACCGGACATAAAGGAGTGACCGCATGCCGGAATTTTTGCAGAAATTGATACGTTCCTTCGAAATTGCCGTGATCGACGACAACCGGTGGAAGATGTACTTGGAGGGTATCGGCAACACGCTGGCCATCACGGCGGTGGCCACGCTGATCGGCATTTTTATCGGCATGGTCGTCGCCATCGTCAAGGTGGCCGCTGTAAAAAACCGAAGGCTGCGCCCGCTGGAAAGCCTGTGCGATCTGTATCTGACCGTGATCCGCGGCACGCCGGTGGTGGTACAGCTTTTAATCCTGTATACCGTGGTGTTTGCCTCCATGAGAAACAGCGTCCCCGTGGCCATGATCGGTTTTGGCATCAACTCCGGCGCGTACGTGGCGGAAATATTCAGAAGCGGCATACAGTCCATCGAGCTGGGCCAGACCGAAGCCGGCCGCTCCCTGGGCCTGACCCAGGGGGCCACCATGCGGTTCATCATCCTGCCGCAGGCCATAAAAAACATACTGCCGGCGCTTTTCAACGAATTCATCGTGCTTTTGAAGGAAACCTCGGTAGTGGGCTATATCGCCGTGCGCGACCTGACCAAGGTGGCCGACGGCATCAAGGGCAGCACGTTTGAGCCCATGCCGCTGTACGTGGCGGCTCTGGTGTACCTGGTGATGGTCATCGGCCTGACCCAGGTGCAAAAGAGACTTGAAAGGAGGTTGTCGGCAGGTGATAGACGTTAAAGGCCTTCGCAAGTCGTTTAAGGACAACGAGGTGCTCTGCGGTATCGACGAGCACATTTCCCGCGGTGAAAAGGTGGTTATCGTGGGACCCTCCGGATCGGGAAAATCCACGTTTCTGCGGTGCCTGAACCTGTTGGAGGAACCCACCGAGGGGCAGATCGTGTTCGATGGGATCGAATTGACCGACCCCAAGACCGATATCAACCGCATCCGTACGAAGATGGGCATGGTGTTCCAGCAGTTCAACCTGTTCCCGCACCTGACGGTGCGTAAAAACATTACGCTGGCGCCGGTACATCTGAAACTGATGACCGAGGACGAGGCCAATGAGCGCGCCGCGGAGCTTCTTTCGAGAATCGGCCTTCTGGACAAGATCGACGAGCATCCAAGGCGGCTTTCCGGCGGCCAGCAGCAGCGCATCGCCATCATCCGCGCCCTGGCGATGAATCCCGAGGTGATGCTCTTTGACGAACCCACCTCCGCGCTGGACCCGGAGATGGTGGGCGAGGTGCTCTCTTTAATGCGCGAACTGGCCAACGCAGGCATGACCATGGTGGTGGTGACCCACGAAATGGGCTTTGCCCGCGAGGTGGCCAACCGCGTGCTGTTTATGGACGAGGGGCTCGTGGTGGAGCGGGCGAATCCGCAGGAATTTTTTGATCGCCCCAAGCATCCGCGTCTGCAGGAGTTCCTCAGGCAGGTGCTTTGACGGGGCCGGGAAAGCTGTTAAAAGGGGCTTTTTTAAAGCCCCTTTTTGCAACGCCGTTTTTCCAAAATGAACCATCTGAAAATGTTTGCGCGCCGGGTCTTGGGGATTTGCCCCGAAAGTGCAATTGTTGTATAATGGATGCACTTGCAATTGCTTTGTATAAAAAGAGGTGGCCATAGTGACAACCATGCTCAAAGGGGATTGGGGCATCTGCGTGGGCGATGTGGTCCGCACGAAAAAGACGCATCCCTGCGGAGAAGATACGTGGCAGGTGAAGCGTATCGGCGCCGATATCAAAATGCGTTGCAGGGGGTGCGGGAGACTGGTGATGCTGCCCCGCGCCGAATTTATAAAGCGGGTAAAAACCGTGCTGGAAAAAGCCGGCCAGGAATGAGGACTACCACCTATGAGAGATGATCGCAGGTTCGACGACGAATATCCGCAGGAGAGCGAGCGGAATTCGTCCGATGGCTATGACCGGGAGCCGGAGCTCCTGTATTCGCATCAGCGTTATGATCCGGGCGAATACGGCCGCCGCAGAGAAAGCGCAAAGAGTGAGCGTCAAAACCGTTATCCGTCCAGCGGCCGTTATCGCAGGGATGTGGACAGCGCCATTTTCCGTGACGAGCGCCATGACGCCGGCGGGTACGGCCGCGGCGAGTCCTCCGGCGGCAGCTACGTCCGAAGGAGCGCCACCGCCTACAGCCGCGACGGCCAGCATTCCGGCCAGCGGCTTTCGGATACGGACCGGGAAAGGTCCAGGCAGCGCGCGCGAGTGGCGCAGGGCGATGCCGGGGACGCCATGATGGACACTTACTCCATGCCGCGCATCACGCCCCGGCAGGAGCAGCAATACGGCCGGCGCACCGCGCCGAGCCGGCGGGCGTTTTACGAGCAGCCCGGTTACGCCAAAAGGCAGACGGACGACGAGCCCCTTTATGCATCGGCGGACTTGGACATCGATTATTTCCACAGCCCTTCACAGACGTACTCCACGCTGGAGGAGCAGTTCGAGGACGCCGTGCAGAGCGAGCGTGCCGGGGACCTACCGCCGCGCTATATGCCGCCGGTTCCCGCGCGCAATACCGGCGCGTTTTCGCAGGATGGTTATGGGCCCGGCGAGGCGCCCTGGCCGCCCCCCCGGCCGCCCCAGCCGTACGGCCGGCCGGCAGAGATTGCAACCCGGCCCGTGGCGCCGGCTGCCCGGCCGGATATGGGGCTGACCGCCTCCATCCATATGGAGACGATGCGCATAGCCGCCGCCGATCTCAAGGCGGACGATGCCGGCAAGGGCGGCAAAAAGAGCAGGGCCGAAGTGAACCCTATCCCCACCCATACGTCCCGGCCCGGCTATCTGGAAAAAGACATCACCAATCAAAACAGATACAAGCGCAAAATGTCCGCTTCCATGCGCAATTTTGTGGAGTGGATCGTCGTATTGGCGTCCGCTGTGGCCGTGGCGTTCGTCATACGCGCCTATTTCGTCAGTTTTTTCAGGGTCAAGGGCCCCTCCATGGAGCCTACGCTCTATACCGGTGAGCGGGTGGTGGTCAATAAAATCTCGTATAAAACCGGCGGAGAGATCCGAAGATTCGATGTGGTGGTCTGCGAATTCCCCGAAAGCACCGAGCATTACGTCAAGCGGGTCATAGCCCTTCCCGGAGAGACCGTTTCCATTGCCCGCGGACAGGTGTTCATAGGCGGTCAGGCGCTCAAGGAGGACTTCGTGGTCATGGGCGATGCGGACAATATGCCCGAAATGGTGGTGCCCGAGGACAGCTACATGGTCATGGGCGACCACAGGTCCGAGTCCATGGACAGCCGTTTCCAGTCCATCGGCCCCATATCAAAGGATATGATTATCGGGCGGGCCATGGCCATCACCTGGCCCCTTGATAAACTGGCGGTCCTGCCGCGCCTGGAAGAACAGGTGGGCAATCCCTACTACATTACCCAAGGCATCAATTCAAGGCCCCGGTAACATCCGCTTATGGCGCGGCCGCCCTTGATACGTCACCCTGCGAAGGCTTTTGGACACGGAAAAAGGAGCAGCTATGCAGCAGCCAAGGAAAAAGCGCCGCTATCTGCGGCTGAATATGTCGCGCCGGACGTTTATGACCATTGTGCTGATCCTGATGGTATCGGCGTTTGTCATTGGCTTTCTCCTGGGGGCGCCGCAGCGGCAGATCGGCTATCTGGAGATCAACCCCACCACGCTGGAGAACCTGCTGCGGGCGCAGAACCAGACGGGCATCGCGTGGCAGCGTATCGGCGTACATCTTCTGGGCTACAGCCAGGGGCTGGCCGACGAGACGCCCTGCTCGCTGGAGGCCGCCGCGGCCACCGGTCAGGCGCTGGCCAGGCAGGGCGCCGCGACGCCTGAAACCGGTGAGGAAAAAAAGACGGCCCAGGCTGTTGAAAGGGAAATCGCCAAACTTTCGGATATTGCCGGACTTCTGGAAGGCGGGCTGTTTCCGCTGGAGCAGAGCGCCGGATTTGACTATGCCAACACTTGGGGCGCCGAGCGGACCTACGGCGGCGACAGGAAGCACGAGGGCATTGACATCTTCGCAGAAAGCGGCACGCCCATCCGCGCAGTGGCCGGCGGCAAGGTCATTTCCAAGGGCTGGCTGGAACTGGGCGGCTGGCAGATTGAAATCCTCGCCGAAAACGGTGTACGCCACTATTACGCCCACATGTCCCGCTACGCGGAAAATATCAACCGGGGCGACACCGTGGAGCAGGGAGCGGTGATCGGCTACGTGGGCGATACCGGCTACGGCCCCGAGGGCACCACGGGCCAGTTCGAGCCGCACCTGCACTTTGGACTCTACGACGAAAAGAACAGGGCCTTCAATCCCTACCCGTATCTGCTCTACTGGAACGACGATCTGTAAAGAAAAAGGCCGGCCGGGTGAATCCCGGCCGGCCTTTTTTAATGGTTCGGTTAGTCGGTCAAATCGTATAGGGGAACGTCCTCGGGCATGCCCGCCAGGTCGATGTAATAGTCGATTTCCCGCAGGGTTTCGCTCTGCGGCTGCCAGGAGATCATGTGCCGCCACTCGGTGGCTTCCGGAGGATAGTAGACCAGTTCGATAAAGTACGTGATGGCCTCCCCGTCCATCCATACGCCGTGGAGCACGGAGCTTTGAATGTGCTCCAGCTTCATGTCGGGATGCTTCTCTATGAAGGCCGCCGCGGCCGCCACGCTGACCTCCTCCTCGCCGGTGCCGCCCATGACCAGGGCCTCTTCCACACTCAGAGGCTTCTGGTCCGTCCCGTCGTAGCAGAACGCGATCCATTCGCCGTCGGTGCCGTAGATGGGAATCTGCTGGCCCAGAATCAGTACGTTCAGGTAGTTCCCGGCCTCCAGCATGCACGTCTTGATGTGATACGAAAAGCCGTTTCGGGCGTATTCCGGCGACTCTATAAAGGTCTTGGCCTGAAAATAGAACTTTTCGCGGACCTGGTCGTTGATGTTCTTGAGGGAATCCGTATCGTCGATAAACTTGGGGAGATCCACCTGGCAGTCAGCCTCATCGTTTTGGAGAATCCATTGCACCGTCGGGAAATGAACGTCCGGCGCTGTGGAGGAAGGCTGCGGCGCAACGGTGGGACTGGCGCTCACCGACGGCGTCGGGCTCGTATCCGCCGGCGCCGGCAAGAGGCCGGAAGGATCTTCCGGCGGCGGCTGCAGCGTAGAACAGCCTGAAAGAAGCAGCAACAGGACCATCGTTATGGCTGCAAGTCGTATCTTTTTCATCGTGAGCCTCCTTCGTTTTCCAGTGCCTGATCAGCCACTGCTGTAAGTCGTCTGGCGTGGACGGTTGTCCCTTATAAAAACCAATTTTACCGCGAAGCCCGCCCGGCTGCCATGCCCTCCGGCAGCCGCCGAAGCGCAGGTGAACGCCGCGGCCTCCGCTCTTTGAATATTACGATATATTGTAATGTATATTGTACGAAAATTCCAGATTGAATACGCGCCGAAGGGCACAATATAGGATTGCACACCGGGTTTTGCGCAATAAGCCTGCCGCAAAAGATGCGTCGGGCGGTCCGTTTATTTCGCCATAGCTTTACGCTGCGCACATGGATGCAAAGTATTCAAAGAACCATACGTCCGCCACGCAGGTGATCAGTTCAGGCTGCCACTGTACGGCGAAAATCGGCGAGCAGTCGTGCATGATGGCCTCGGGGACGCCCGTTTCGTCTGTGGCGGCGATCAAAAGGCCGTCGCCGGGAAACTCCACCTGCTGACGGTGGTAGCTGGAGACGGTGGCCTTTTCCGGCAGGCACAGGTTTTCCGAGGCGTATATCCGGTGCGGCTGCCCGAACGCGTGGGCGGACCCCGCCCGCTTGAGCGTGCCGTCCAGTAAAATATTGATGTACTGCATCCCCTGCCCGAAACCCGCCACCGGAATACCTTCGTCTAAAAAGGCGCCAAAGAGCGCCGCCTCGTCGTTGTGGCGGGCCGTGTGTATGTAATCGCCGGCGCCCTCGCCCGCGATTAGCAGCGCGTCGCAGCGGGATAAAAGCGCGTCGCAGCACAGCCCGTCGCCGCAGCGCACCGCTTCGGACGTCATGGAAAAACGCGACAGCGAGCGCATGGTCTGCCACGGCATGGCCCATCGGCCGCTGGGGTCCCGGCCGCAGGTAACCGCTACATGCATAGGGGCGTCCTCCTTGAATTGGATAGGTTCACTCAAAATATGATATGCTGTTAAGTAGTGTATTCAATACCGTTTTTTATGTCGGGGAGGCAAAACGTGGACATCGATACGTATAAAAACGCCATAGGGACGGCGCTTCCGGAGGATTTAAAGGCTTTTTTCAGAAAAATGCAGGCGCTGGGAGCGCCGCTGTACATCGTGGGCGGGCTGGTCCGCGACATACTCCTGGGGCTGGAGGTAAACGCGCGCAGCGATATTGATATCTGCGGGCCGCTCCATCCGGATATGCTGGTGCCCATGGCCCTTGAACTGGCGGGCGTGAAGCACCATCCGCGCAGCGCCGCGCTGGGCACCGTGGCGCTGGAGCTGCCGGCAGAATCCGGCGGCAGCTACATGATGGAATACACCGCCTTTCGCCGCGACAGCTACCGGGGCGGCGGGCACAGGCCCGTCTCCACCGAATTTGTGGCCACGGCTTGGGAGGACGCTCTGCGCAGGGACTTCACCTGCAACGCTGTCTATTACCATCCGGCCGCAGGTGAGCTGATCGATCCGCTGGACGGCCTTTCCGCCATAGAGGAAAGGCGGCTTGTAGCCACCCGCCCCGCCGGTGAAGTCTTTTCCGAGGACGGGCTTCGCATCATGCGGCTGGCCCGCTTTGCCGCCACGCTGGGCTTTTCCGTGGCCGATGACGCCCTGGAGGCGGCCGCCGCTTCCGCCAGCCTGCTGCGGGACGTGGCCACAGAGCGGATACGGGACGAATTGACGGGCCTTCTTTTGTGCGATCTGCGGCCCCCGCTGCCGCTGGCGCCCGCGCCGGACCTGCTCTATGGGTTGCGGCTGCTGCACCGCACCGGCGCGCTGGCCGTGGTGCTGCCGCCCCTTGCCCAAGGCGATGGGGTCATTCAATCAAAAAAATGGCACGCCTATGACGTGCTGGAGCATGCCTTTCATGTGTGCGCCGCCTCGGAGCCGGATTTGGCGCTGCGCCTGACGGGGCTGCTGCACGATGTGGGCAAGCCCTTTACCCTGGACGAGCGGGGAAGGATGATCGGCCACGACAAGCTCGGCGCGCAAATGGCGGAAAAGCTCTTGGGGCCCGAGGGACTGCACTATAATGGCGAGCTGGTCAGGCGCGTATGTAGGCTCATTGGAGTGCACATGTTTGATCTGTCCGGCCAGGCCAGGGAAAAGACGCTGCGCCGCGCGTTTGCGAAAATGGGCCGGGAAACGGCGTATGACCTGATTAAGGTCCGCCGCGCCGACGTCATCGGCAGCGGTATCCGGGAGGAAGAGCCAGAAGTATGCGCCCGCTGGCGGCGGGTTTTGAGCGAAATGGAGAGCGACGGTGCGCCGTTTTCGGTAGCGGAACTTCAGATCGACGGCAGGCGCGTCATGGAGTTGACGGGCCTGCCGCCGTCGTCAAAAATAGGCGAACTTCTGGCGCGGCTGCTGCTTTATGCCGCCGCCGCACCGGGCCGCAATAACCCGCAGGAGTTGGAACGGGCGCTTAAGTCAATGGTGTAGAAAGATTTTAGCCGGGCGCTGCCCGGACCCGCCAAGGGCTCCGCCCGGACCCGCTTAGAACCTTTTTCTGGAAGAAAAAGGTTCTAAGAACTCCAAAAAGACTTCTATACGCTTCGCGGGAAAGAAAATGGCGGTTATTGTTTGCGCCCCGCAAGCGAAGCTGGCGGTAATAAAGTTTCTTGGGGGATTTCCAAGGGGGGATTCTTTGAAAAGAATCCCCCCTTGGACCGCCGGAGGCAATCCCAAACTAACCGCGCCTAAGGCGGATATCCTCGCCCAGCAGGTTGAATACGTAACTAATCTTGGCGTCCGTGAGCCTGGAGGCGATGCGCTCGCCGTAACGGTCGCGAAAGGCGGTGACCGAAAGGTTGGTGGCCACGATATTGTGGCGCTTGTAGAGGCTCCTCTCGCTGATCAGCGTGAACAGGTGCTCCACCGTCACGTTGTTGTAGAGGGGCTCGGCTCCCAGATCGTCGATGATCAAAAGGTCGGCGGTTTTCAGCGCGTCCATGGTGTCGGCATCCTCCGCGCCGCAGTGGTAGGCCCGCAGGATTTCAATGAGATGATACGCCGTCAGCGGCAGTACGGAATAGCCCTTTGAAAGCACCTCCCGGGCGATGCACTGGCACAGGTACGTCTTTCCAAGGCCGGTGCCGCCGCTTAAGATCAGATTGCGCTTTCTGGTGTCGGGGAAACGGCCCGCGAAGTCGTCTTTGGCGAAGGCATAGAGCTGCCGCATCACCGCTCGCTGGGACTTCCTGCCGGCCATGGAGCCGGGCGCCTTGTCGCTGAATACGGAGAAATCCGCCGCCTCGAAGCAGGCGTCCGAGTCCAGCGGCGGGAAATCCCGGCTCTCGCAGGCCGCCTGCACCAGCGCCCGGTTGAAGCACGTGCAGCGGCTGCTGCGGCCGTCCTTCTCGATGGAGCCGGTGTCCCGGCACAGAGCGCACTCGTAATGCGGCTCAAAGACGCTCTCGTCGTAGCCCGCTTCGGATAAGAGCCGTTTTTTTTCCGCCTGCAGCGCCTCGGCGCGGGCGTTGACAATACCGGCAACGTCACCCGTTTTTATTTCCCCGGCAAGGGCCTGGGAAAGCACCTGCCGGTAAAGGCCGGCAAGCTGCGCGTCGATGTTATTTAATTCGGGAAGCTGGGCATAGACGGCCCTCTGCCGCTCACCCGCGCGCTCCTGCGCCTGGGCATGTTTTTGGGCGTAGGCTGCCTGTACCTGCCTGAAAATGCTCAGCGCCATCAGGATAATTCCTCTTCATCGAAATTAAAATATATATGCTCTAATGAATCTGTGCGCTGCTGGTAATCGAGGCCGTCCAGCTTTTTGCGCGCGGCGCCGGTCTCCCGGTAGGTAGTCCGGAACTTCTCGTGGGCCGCCCGGGCGCCCTCTGTGTCCCGCACGCCTTCGTCATGCCAGTTGTCCAGCACCTTTTCAAGGTAGGAGAGCTTCTCCCGCGCCCCCGATTCGGCGGCGTACCGGCACGCCAGAAGGATCAGCTCAAAATCAAAGCCGTAGACGTCCGTCCACTCCTGGTAGAGCTTGGTCAGTCCCGGCGTCACGCCGCCGGAAACCCCCAGGGCGCGCACGAGCTGTTTGACGTCCTCCCGCTGCGCGTCCTTGAGCGCCTGGTACCTCTGGATGTCCTCGGGCAGCACGGCGCCGTTTTCATACAGCTCCTGGAGTATCCTGTCCAGATAGGGGAAAGTGGGGCTCAGCGTGGAGCCCGAACGGGTCCGGATCACCGTCAGCAGGCTCTCTTTAGGGAAGTGCCAGTAGTGGACCCACTTGTCGTAGAAATCCAGCTCCGCGTCACTGGGCAGGCGGTTATAGACCCCCAGCGCCTTGAGGAGCTCTGCCGCCCCGGAGCGCTTGAGTTCCTGCTTCTGCAGATATTCTTCGATATCCGCTATGTCCAGGAGCCCCTGCTGCGCCCAGCTTTGCGCGATGGCGTCCAGGTAATTGATGTGGACCTTCCGGCCATCCTTTTTCTCCAGCGCGTGGGCCACGATATAAAGGGCGCTCTGGGGCGGAAAGCCCAGATTGTCCATCCATTCGTGCATCACGGCCAGCTCCCGGGGCTTGAGGATACGCGCTCCGAACAGGCGCTGCGCCTCGGTGTCGAATTCCGTGTGGCCGGCGGCGGTTTCGCCGCCCCCGCCGGCAAAAGATGGCGTATTGCCGCGCATCACCGCATAGGATATGAACAGCGGGTCGGCATTCTCTATGCGCACCAGCCCCTGCTGCTGCCAGTAGAAAAAAGCGCCCATAATGTCGCTTTCGTCCATAGAAAGGGCCAGTGCCATCTGCGAAAGCGAGTCGGGCGCCGTGTCCGGGTAGTGACAGTTCATAAGGCCGTACAGGTAGACCTTCACCGCGCCTGCGGGAGCATGCTTCATATACTCTTCGATGAAGAGATTGTCTACCGGCGTGACGCCGAAAAGGGTATTCCCGTGGGAAAAACGGCAGATGGGCATGATTTCCTCCGATAAAAAGCGCCCGTGGGCGCGTGGGTTTTCCTAAATCAGGGCAAAGCTGAATGAAAAGTCGTTTTCGCCCGCGATAATACACCGCGCATCCTTATTATAAACGCTTGGACCTTATTGTGAAAGTGAGAAGTGCCATGAATTTGAAAAAGACGCAGTCCAAGAGACGGCAGGCCATTGCTTTGACGATTATGCTGGTTGTGATCATCGGCGCCATGGTGACGGTGCTGCATGCCCAAAGCTGCCGGACGGACAGCCTGCCGGCCGATCCGCAGGCCGCCGTTTCGCCGGGGCAGACAAACGGCGATGCTGGCGGAGCGCAGGAGACGCCGGCAGGCTTCAGCGGACGCTCCTATGAGCCCGAAGGCGCGCCGCAGCACCTGTCCAGCTACGATATGGAGCTTGTGCTGGACGCAGGGGCAAAGACGTTGACGGGGACCATGACCGTCAGCTTCTACAACGGGTACGCCGAGGCGCTGGACCAACTGGGCTTTCATCTTTATCCCAACGCCTACTCCGCCATGCAGACGGCGCCCTTTGAGCCGACGGATTACGAACGGGCCTATCCAAACGGGTTTTCCCCGGGAAATATCTCTGTGCACGCGGTGCGAAGCGCGGCCGGGGAGAATCTGGGCGTGCGCTTTGACACCCGCGGGGACCAGATGATGTACGTGAAGCTCAAAAGCCCCGTGCAGCCGCAGCAGAGGGCCGTTGTGGAGATTGCCTTCAGCGTGGCGATCCCCAACTGTTACGGCCGCTTCGGCTACGGGGAGCATAGCATCGACCTGGCGCAGTTCTACCCGGTGCTGGCCGTCTACGAGAACGGCGCGTGGCGGGACGACGAGTACGGGCCTATCGGAGATCCGTTCTACAGCGAGACGGCCGACTACCGGGTGCGGCTGACTGTGCCCAGAGCGTATGAGATCGGCTCCACCGGCGTTCTTCTGAGCCGGAAGGAAGAGGGCGGGTTTGCCCGGTATATCTTCGACGCGCCGGCGGTGCGTGATTACGCCTTTTTTGCCTCGGACCAGTACAAACGCTACGAGGCCACTACCGATGGCGGCGTCAAGGTGATCTCCCTGGGCTGGGACAGGGATGGCGCCAAACGGGCGCTGGATGCGGCCGCCGCCAGCATCGAGCTGTTTTCCCATCAGTTCGGGGCGTATCCGTACAAGGAATTCACTATCACGCAGAACGATTTTTATATCGGCGGGATGGAGTATCCCAATATTGTGCAGATGGACGCAAGGCTCTACGACAAGGATAACGCCGAGGCGCTGGAGATGGTGACGGCCCATGAGGTGGCCCATCAGTGGTGGTACCAATTGGTGGGCAACGACCAGGTGAACGAGCCGTGGCTGGACGAGGCGCTGACCCAGTACAGCACCAATTTATACTACCGCCTGCGCTACGGTCCCGAGCAGGAAACCGGCCGCTGGGTCAGCGAGGCGACGGTCTACGAGGTCTGGTACGGGCAGGGGCACCTGGGGCGCGCGCTTCAGGGAGACCCCATCGACCTGCCGGCGGAGGACTATCCCAATTCACTGGTGTATTCCGCGCTGGTCTACAGCAGGGGCGCCATGATGTTCCGCGATTTGGAGCGGGAGCTGGGGGAGGAGGTTTTTCGCGACGCGCTGCGCCTTTACTATAACCGGCTGCGCTATTACAACGCCACCAGGGTCTCCCTCTATGAGGCCGTAAAGGACGCCGCCGGAAAGGATATGGCGCCGTGGATCGACGGTTACCTGCGCCGGGGCGGCATACTCTCCGGGGCGGCGTAGGCGCCGCGGGGCCGCCCAACATTTTATCGGGGCGCAAAGCGGCTTTAGGGGCTTTATTAAAGAAGTTCTCTTTGGGCCGCTTTAAGCGTATTGCCATTTGGCGCAGATGGTGTATAATGATGTCGGACCCATAAGGGCAGAGTAGGTGTCTGCGCGTAAAGTGTCGGCTGGACGGGGAGTTGCCAGCCGGACGAAAAGCCGAAGGCTTGCGGTGCAGATGTCGCATCCCGCTGCCGCAGCCATGAGGCAGGCTATAGAACACCTCTTGATTGTGGCGCATGCTGATGATGGAGGTGTTTTTTATGTCTGAAAAAAGGCGTCCCGCCGACAGTGCGGGCCAGGAAGATCTGAGCTTCAGGACCATTTTCAAACGATCGTTTGGTGAGTACAAGCACCTGCGGACACTGGTGCTGGCGGCCAGCTTTATCGCCGTGCAGTTGGTGCTCAACCTGTTCCGCATCACCATTACCCCGGAGCTTCGTATCAGCATGGGCTTTCTGGGCGGTTCCATGATCGGCATGCTGTTCGGCCCGTCGGTATCGGTATTCACCGCGGCCATCGGCGACATATTGGGCTACTTTCTGAAGCCGGAGGGAGGCTACTTCTTCGGCTTTACCGTCACCGCCATGGCGGGCGGGCTCATCAGCGGCCTGGTGCTGTATAAGAAAAAGCCGAATCTGTGGCGCTGCGTGCTGGATCGGGGGCTGGTGGCCATCCTGTGCAATATGGCGCTCAACAGCCTGTGGCTGTCTATCATCAGCGGCAAGGCCATCTGGGTGCTGCTGCCGGCGCGTATCGTCAAAAACCTGGTGATGTGGCCCATTGAGGCGGTGCTTTTGATGCTGGTGGGGATGATCGTCTACCGCGTGAACAAACGGATGTCCGCCCAAAGCAGGTGAAGGCGGGAAAAATGCCATAAAATCCACGTAAAAGCCGGCCCCGTTATAACGGGGCCGGCTCGGTTGTAAAAGGCTTTGCAGATAGATTCCTGAAAAGGGCAGATCATTTTATAGAGCGCGTCACAATTTTACGATGACGAAGGCGCCCAGGGCGATGCCGATAAGGGCGGTAGCGCCGCCGATGATCAGGCGCCCCGCCGGCTCCATGGGCAGGTACAGCCCGATGAGCACCCCGATGGCCAGGATAAGAAGGGCCAGGGCTAAAAACGCCGTCTTGCGGAAGGTCTTGTTTTTCTTGCGCATGGTGCGCCTGAAAATCCGGCGCGCACCCTCCCAGGCGGCGTCCACCTCGGCTTTTTCTATTTCATAGCGGTCGCTTAAAATAGAAAGCATGTCCTTGGGGGCCAGGCGCTCCACCTGCTGCATGGCGCGGGCCGCCGCGTGCAGTTGCTTTTTGCATACGGCCTCCACCGGCATCAGGTTGTACAGTTCCGTCTGGCTTTTAAGATACGCGCGCAGGTGCTGCAGCGTGGCGGTGGTGACGCCCCACCACGCCCGGTAGTCGGTGGGCATTTCCGCCGCGGCGCCCTTAAAGACGTACAGCGCCTGGTTGTATTGGTTGCGCGAAAGCAGGGTATCCCCTTGCAGCAGTGCGTCGTCGCCCTTTAAAAGCGCGCCGTCGGGGCGGGTGCCGGCGTATTCCTTCTGCTTGGACAGCGCGTCCGACAGGCCCGGCGTGCTGTTGGCCGGGTCCAGATTGTTGCCCGAAGCGGCGGATTTTGTGCGGGGTTTTAAAAGAAGCGTACAGCCGCACCCGTGGCAGTCGGCCGTGGCGCTTGCGGGTGAAACTTCTATACCGGCCCCGCAGCGGGGGCAGGTGATGCTGACCAATTTGCTCATGTTCGTGTCACTCCCGGTATTCAGGGCTGGTCCCTGAGGACATTTTCCTTTCGGGCTGCGCCCGAAAAACATCTACATTACACAATACCATAAAACGACAAAATTGAACATTGCAAAATCCAGTAAAAACCGCATTTTCTGTGCGGCTGCGCAGGAAGGCGCGCCGGCCGGCGCGTCCGGTACGGCGGCACGCATCCTTCAAAAGTCGGCGTCCCGATGAAAAATCACGCCCCGGAAGGCATAAAAATAATATGTAAATATGACATTTTGCTAAACATGACACGACGGACGGCAGGTTGCCTTCAGAATTCACAATTTGAAACAAGCCCTGAAAGCCTTGTGTATCAGGAGGTGTAGCAATTAATGGAAAAAAACCTTAAGAAATTTCAAGAAAAATGGCGCAAGCCTCTTGTAATACTTTTGTAATAAGTCTATAATAGGCATATCGCAAGGGGCGGGCATGAGATTTTGTGCGCCCAAGACGGTTCGGGGAAAACTTTTCCGGAAAGAAGATACCGGTGATATATTCGGAGGTATGAGCTGGATGCATAACCAAAAGTCCAACCGCAGGGTCCGTGACGGCGCGAGCATGCGTTCGCAGGCAGGCAGGCGCGTTGCCAGCCGTAAGAGTATCCGGGCAAAGAGCGGAAAAAAAGCGCTGTTTACGCCCAGTTCGGCAAAGAAGAGGCAGGAGCGCATGCGCTCTTTTATGCAGAGCCGCGATCAGGAGCAGCAGAGCCTGAGGGAGTCCACGCAGCTTGTGGTGCGGGAGCAGCAGTCCGTTTCCGTGCCGGCCTATATGTTTGATGAAAATACCGGCGCCATGGTCCGCGTGGATATGCCCGAAATGGACATGGCCACCGCCATGGTGGTGGCGGCCCGCCAGGATATCGCCGAAAGGGATGTCTGTGAAATCCCCGAGATCGATACGGCGCTGACAAGGGTGGGTACCTGCGCGGTGAGCAAGGCGCGCAGGGGCTATAAGGCCAAAAAAAGCATGACCAAGCGAGTGATCGCGGCGGCAACGGCCGTGGTATCGCTGGCGGCGGCAGGCCTGTCGGCCATGTGGATGGGCCTTTTCGATCCTTCTGTCAATTACGTGTCGGCCAAGGAGGTCTATTTCGACGGCTATCCCGTGGGCGTGGTCACCGACGGCAAGGAACTCGAAGAAATCATTGAGGATATCTACGCCAATCTTTCCGAAGAATACGGCATGTCCATTCTGGCCAACCAGCGCCTTGTCATGGAAGATACCATGGTGGACCCCAAGTATATCGCCGCCCCCGAAGAGGTGGGCGAGGCGGTGCGTCAGAGCATCGATATGCAGGTCAACGCGGTGGTGATTTCCGTAGACGGCATCTCGGCGGTGGCGCTGCCCACGCCCGAGGACGCCCAGTGGGTGCTGGATCAATTGCTGGAGCCGTTTAACGAAGACGCCGAAAGTGTGCAGTTTGTCGAGGACGTGGAAATCGGCGAGAAGGATATCAGCCACGGCCTTCTCAAGGATAAGCAGGAGGCGGTGGAGCTGCTGACCATGGGCGCCGAAGCCCAGGTGCCCTATACGGTGCAGAGCGGCGATACGCTCTGGGAGATCGCCGATAAGAACAACCTCTCGGTGAAAGAACTCCGGGACGCCAATCCCCAGGTGGCCACCAGCGACGATATCTCCATCGGTATGCAGCTGAACCTGACAAAGCCGCAGCGGCTTGTGAACGTGTCCTACTCTAAAACCGAGCATAAGGATACCGAAATCCCCTACGAGACCAAAACCGTCAGCGACAGTAGCCTGTACGTCTCCCAAATGAAGACCACCCAGAAGGGCAAGCCCGGCATCAGCCGCGCCACCATCCGGGTCGATTACATCAACGGCCAGGAAGTGGACCGTACCACGCTGAAGGAGGAAGAGATCCAGGCGCCCGTGACAGAGATCATCGCCAGGGGTACCAAGGAACTTCCCACCTCGCCCGTGACGCCTTCGGGCGGCGCCAGCGGTGGCGGCGGCAACGGCGGCAGCGGCGGTGGTGGCGGCGCAAACAAAGTGGCCGCCAGCGGCTTTATGATCCCGGTATCAGGATACCGCATCAGCTCCACCTACGGTCCGCGCTGGGGCGGGATGCACTCGGGCCTGGATATGGCCTGCTCCTACGGCACGCCCATCAAAGCCTCCAAGGCCGGCACGGTGGTGACCGCGGGCTGGACCGGCGGTTACGGCTACATGATTGAGATCGACCACGGCGGCGGCGTTCGCACCCGTTACGCCCACTGCTCCAAACTGTTTGCCAATGTGGGCCAGAAGGTATCGCAGGGCACCGTGATTGCGCAGGTGGGCTCCACCGGCAAATCCACGGGCAACCACCTGCACTTCGAGATCCGCATCAACGGCGCCGCAGTCAACCCCCAAAAATACATTTAAGATACATTTAAGCATGGCGAGGGCGTGAAAACGCCCTCCCTTTTTTGAACGGATCATGGACCAGGCAACAGCGATGCCCCACAAAGCGGGAAGTTCCTCCGTGCAGAAATCAGCGGATGCACGCCCGATTTGCAGGGGTATTTTCTTGACAAAAACGTGCCTTTTGCCATAACATAAAGCATACGTATATGAAAACAGGTTGTGTATAAACACCGAATAGGAGAAAATGATGCAGGCTCTGACCATTACAAATGAACAAGCCACGGAATTGATCCGCCGCTACGGCAGCCCGCTCTACGTATACGACGAAGCGGTGCTTCGCCGCTGCTGCCGCGATATGCGCGGCCTGCTGCCGGGCTACCGTTTCAAGGCGTATTACTCCATGAAGGCCAACAACAACATCGAGCTTTTAAAAATCATCCGCCAGGAGGGGCTCTTTGTGGACGCCAT
>JBMNQS010000045.1:0-18064 GCA_050944255.1 Christensenellales bacterium
CAGATCACCAAGAGCGAAGATATCGCCACAGCTGGCTACGATGTCTGCCTGATCACCCCCATCGACTTTGAAGGCGTTGCCGGTCCTCTGCGCACGCTGCGCGATGCCGGTGTCATCACCGTTCTGGTCGACTCTCTTGCCAAAGACATGAGCCTGGCCGATGCCAGCTCCGTGTCCGACAACTTCCAGGCTGGCGTGCTGGCCGGTGAAGCCTGCGCGAAAGACCTTGAAGAGAAGTATGGCGAAGTCAAGGGCAAAATCGCTATCTTTGAGAATACCACTTCTCCCCCGGTCCGTGACCGTGTAGCCGGATTCGAAAGCGTAATCAACACGACCAACTATCCGAATATTGAGATCGCTATCCGTGAGAACGGCAAAGGCCAGATCGATACCGGTATGGATGCCATGGATAACTTCCTGCAGGCCGTGCCTGATCTTGATGCTGTATTCTCCATGAACGATCCTTCCGCTCAGGGTTGCGCCAATGCTATTGAAGCTGCGGGCAAGACCGGTGAGATCTTTGTTTATGGCGTTGACGGTTCGGATGCTTCGAAAGAATTCATCAAAGCCGGCAAACAGAATGGTTCTTCCGCTCAGTTCCCCATCACCATGGGTCAGGAAGCCGTCATTCTTTCCTACAAACTGCTTGCAGGCGAAACGCTGGATAATCCCCACATTAAGATCCCCTGCGAGTGGATCGATGCTTCCAACGTTGAGCAGTACATCACTCAGAAATAATTAAGCATTCCGGCGTCTCCTCCCAAGACGCGGATACAATGGGAAAAAACCTGCGCAAGCAGGTTTTTTCTTTTTGGATTTTTAAAGAGAAAAGCGAGAAATACTTTATCCATCCGGTCAGCCGATCGTTTTATCTTGCACCGGCTTCATTGGAAGCAGACAGTTCCGGGTGCTTGTGGAAAGAGGTAAAGGCCGTCTTCAAAGCGGCGTTTTCTTTAAGAAGGCATGACTTCGTTCAGTTGCTGCTACCCCTTGTATGGGGGCAATGCTTTGCATAAAGTGCGGCGGCGTGAACGTGACGGTCAAGCATACGCAAAGCAATGGGATGAAGCTACGCGTCAAGGGCCGCAACATGAAGGCATTGGCATGAACGTACCTGCCGAACATAAGGGCCATTATAACTCCTGAAACTTCCGTTTATAACAACGGTCTTTATGGCTCTACGAATTCATAGCTGGCATGGGGGCTGCATAGATCGAAGATGAGCTTTCCGTCATCATAGAAGCGAAAGCGTGCGGGCGTGGAGGCGCTTTCATGGATGGTGCGGCGCATGACGCCCCCGGCGCCGGGCGCGCGAAGGGGGAGAGAGCGGCTGTTTTCAATCTCCACCTCCAGCGCCATACGCCCCTGCACGATGAGTATGCGTCCACGGTCGTTTTGAAGGATGCGCACCCCTTTGTAGGTGGCCAGCCTGTACTGCCTGCCCCGGTATAAGATGGCGCAGATGCAGCCTTCAAAAGAAGAGCCGCAAAAGGGAATGTGCGCGATGGAAACCATGACGGAACACTTTTCGGCAAAATCATTGCATTGCACCCAGGTATAACTTTTTGGGAAGGCGCGTCCCCTGTCGCTCTCGATATATCCGATGCCGTCGCTGAAATCAATCGTCCGGTCGTTGAAGCGGACCCGGCCTGCCAGAGCGTGGTGCATGCTCACTACGCTGTGACGGCACTGCATGGGCAGGTACTTGAAGGGACCCATAATATCATAGTCCAGCGGTGTGGGCCGGATGTACGCTACGTCGCCGCTGAGTTCAAGGTTCCGCTGGTTGATATTGAGCCGTATGCCGCTGGGAGAAAACTGGCTGTCGCCGATAATGACCGTTTCGTGCTGCCTGTAGGCCTCCAGGCTGTAGGGGATATTGTAGGATGCGTCCTGGGTGATGACCTGTATGAACGCCTCCTGCCCGCTTCGACCGGGAATCAGAGACAGCGTATCGTCTCCCTTTTGCAGTTTGTGGTACCAGCCGCAGAATCTATTCCACATGGAGGTCCCTTTTCGCGGGATTGTCCAGCAGGCGCCCGTCCTCTGCAAACCGGGAGCCGTGGCAGGGGCAGTCCCAGGACGCTTCCTGCGGATTCCATGTCAGAGCGCAGCCCAAATGCGGGCAGCGCCTGCCCATTTTAATGAGCCCGCCCACCGAAGAGAGGGCATTGAGGTAAAGCTGCGGCCGCCAAAGCGAGCGTTGGGGCGAAAAGAGCGCCTGATAGGGACTGGTGCCTACCGCGATCAGTTCGGACAGAAGCTGCGCCGCCGCCATGGTGCCGGTCATACCCCATTTATTAAATCCGGTGGCCACCAACAGACGGCCGTCTCTTTTTGTATGCCGACCGATGTAGGGAATGCCGTCTAGCGATACGCAGTCCTGGGCAGACCATGCGGCCACTTCCTGCGGATCCGGGTAGTGGCTGACAGCGAACCTGCGCACCTCTTCCCAGCCGCCGCCGCGTTTGCCCGTGCGGTGGTCGCCGCCGCCCAGCAGCAGCAGATCTTTATAATTGCGCAGGGACAAGCCGTTTTCCCTGGCGTCGATATACATGCCGCCGTCCAGATCCTGCGCATTCTTGTAGGCGACGACGTAACTGCGGTGCTGGTACATCTTCATAAAATAAAGGCCCGGTATGTTTTTCAGCGGGTAGTGGGTGCATAGCACGATGTAATCGGCGGTGATTTTGCCGTTGTCCAGAAGGGCTGTATGCTCCTGAATATCACGCACGGGGGTTTGTTCATAGATTTCCAGTTCTTTGGACAGCGCGCCGAGCAGTTTCATGGGATTCATCTGCGCCTGGCCAGCCATCCCAAGCGCGCCCATCGTCTGCATGGGAAGCGGCGGATGGCGATCGAAATGCGGCTTAATGCCGATGCGCTCATAGGTGCTGGCCTCAGCGTAGAGGCTGTCCACATCATCGGTGGAATAGACATAGGCCATCTGCTTTTCAAAATCGAAATCGTAGCTTTCCGCCAGCTTTTTGTACATGCCGATGGCGTCGGTATGGGCCATGTAATAGGCGCGTGCCATTTCAATGCCGATCTTGCGGCACAGCTCCCGATAGATCAAGCCGTGCTGGGCGGTGATTTTCGCGGTAGTGTTGCCGGTATTGCCGCTCCCCAGCGTACGGGCCTCCACAAGAATATTGCGCACGCCTCGTTTCTTCAGCTTATACGCGCATAAAACGCCGGCAAGGCCGCCGCCGATAATCAGCACGTCGGTTTTGATCTGTCCGCCCGGAAAGGGGGGACGGGGCTCTATTTTGACGAAACTTTTCCAGATCGATTCCAAAGGTATCACCACACGAAAAAATTTGATGCCTACTTCCAGATTTTGACCGAAACGAGCGCTTTTTATGCATCAAGAACCTGCGTATGGCTGCCTGCATAGTATGAAGCATAGGCATTGGCAAGTCCTCATTTTTCTCATAACAAGATAGCAAACAAAAAGAACGCCACCATGGGAGCGTTCTTTTTGTTTGGGCACTAATCCTAAAAGAAGAATAGTCAATAATTTTCTCTGTGGTTTACATTGCGGCAGGACCCGCGGATCACCAAGGACGATTCCAGATAGACGTGCTGTGCGGCGCCCAGCGGGATGGTCCCGTTCATTTTTCTGAGGATGATTTTGGCGAGACGCTGCCCTATCTCATGGTGTGCCTGGCTCATGGACGTCAGGTTAATAAAGCTGTAGCCGGAGATATCGCTGTTGTCATAACCCAGAAGGGACACGTCGTCGGGCACTTTATAGCCTTTGCTGGAAAGCGCTTCAAAGATGCCGATGGCCACGTTGTCATTGGCGGCGATGATCGCCGTGGGAAGTGTTTGGGTTTGTATCAGGCTCATGGCGGCGGTATAGCCACCGAACTGGCTGACGCTCGAGGCGATGATCTTGTTTTCCTGAAGAGACATCCCATGCTCCTTGATGCAGCGTCGGAACCCCTGCATCCTCGCGGAGATGGCCAGCGTTTCCTCACTGCCGCCGACGAAGTAGATTTTCTTGTGGCCCAATTGCAGCAGGTATTCGGTGGCTACGTATGAGGCGCGCACGTCGTCGGTGGAGACAAAATCGATGTTCGGATCTTCCAGGGCGGCGTCAAAGAATACGTGTGGGATACCCGCGGCCAACTCGTGGATTTCATAGGCGGATTCTTTGCTTGAAGGCGCCACGATCAGGCCGTGAACGCCGTTTTCAATCAATGCCCGGGCGCGGTCGGCTTCCGTATCTGCCTGGCGGTTGCTGCAGTTGATGAAAATATCATAGCCGTGGGAGCGCAGCGTATTGTCGATGTTTCCAATCACCCCGGTAAAGAACGTTCCCAAAAGGCTGGGGATCATGACCCCTACGGCGCGACCGCGGCTCTGGCGGCTGCGCAAAAGGCTTCCCGTGCCCTGATAGTTCATCTCGCGGGCAATCTGCATGATGCGTTCGCGGGTCTGCTCGTTTACCATGTGACTGCCGGTAAGTGCCCGTGACACGGTGGCGCTGGAAACGCCGGCTTTTTCAGCTATGGCCTTTATCGTTACCTTCATGAACTACCTCTATACAACAGAATTTATACCATCGAATGACGTCAAGACAAAAACCTACATATATTCTATTGCATTATAATCGATTTATAAGAACAAAGCAATAATTTGCAGGAATTTTCATTAAGATTGCATAGGTTTTTTCACGACAATTTTCATCTGCCGCACAGGAAAAAATATGGCTTTATCAGGCATTTGGTGGTAAGATAGAAGCGATAGTGTTTTTGACGGCATGCGCAGGCGGGATTATCCGTTGACGCATGGCCGAAGCGAAAGGTATAATAAGTATAATTTGCAATGAGAACGGCTTTGTAAGAAGTTGCAGTTTGAAAAATGGTTGGATAACCTAGGCGCTTTGAGCGTTAAAAGGTTTAAGTAAAACTTATCCAAATAATCAAGGAGGGTTCAACTATGCAAGATCTCAAACAGATTTCCAAAGAAATCCGCAAGTGGACGTTGGAAATGATCGCTAATCTGGGGGGCGGACACGTCGGCGGCAGCCTATCTATCGTCGATATTCTCACGGTGCTGTACTTCGAAAAAATGAATATCGATCCCCAGAATCCCAAGATGGAAGATCGCGACCGCTTCGTGCTGTCCAAAGGACATGCCGGTCCTGGCCTATATGCAACGCTCGCCCGCCGCGGCTATTTTGACCGCAGCTGGCTCGATACGCTGAACGGTCCCCATACGCTTCTTCCCAGCCACGTGGATATGACGCGCACCCCTGGCGTGGACCAGACGGCCGGTTCGCTGGGGCAGGGCATCTCCTGTGCGGTGGGCCATGCCATCGCCGGCAAGCTGAAGGGCAAGGACTACAAGGTGTACTGCATTGTCGGCGACGGCGAGCTGAACGAGGGTTCCTGCTGGGAGGCCTTTATGCTTGCCTCCACCAAGAAGCTGGACAACCTGGTGGTCATGATTGACGCCAATAAATGGCAGATCGACGGCCGTACCTGCGACGTCATCAACCTTGATCCCCTTCCCGATAAGTTTACCGCATTTGGTTTTGAAGTCTTCGAGGCCGACGGACATGACATTGGGGCCATTTCCCAGGCCATCGACAAGGCCAATGCCGTGAAAGACAAGCCCATCTGCATCATTTTCCATACTATAAAGGGCAAGGGCTTCAAACCCCTTGAGGATCAGCGCGCCGTCCATCATACGCCTGTGTCGGCGGAGGATCTGGCCGCATCCCTCGAGTATATCGATACCTTGTAATAGCCTATCTGAATAAATAAAAGGAGACATGTGATATGTTTGTTAAAGATACGAAAACGGGCAACGAAGTGTATCTCGAGTTCCTGAGATCCACCTGCGGCGAGCATCCGATTGTGGCGGTGGAAAATGATCTGGGAGCTGCCACGACCATGGTGTTTGGCCAGGAATGCCCCGACAGGCGCTTGGAATGCGGCATTGCCGAGGGCAACTCCATCACCGTATCGGCCAGCCTTTCCGAGGCGGGCTTCATCCCCTTCGTGCACTCCATGACGCCGTTCATCACCCGCCGCGCGTACGACCAGATCGTCATCTCCGCCGCTTACTCCAAGCAGTCCGTCAAGATTCTGGGCTCCAATCCCGGCATCTATTCGGAGATGAACGGCGGCACCCATCTGTCCATCGAGGACGCCGGCATCATGCGCAACGTGCCCGATCTGATCACCGTATCGGCGGCCGATAACGTGGCGTTTAAAGCCTTCCTTGAAATGTGCCTTGAGACGCCGGGCAATATCTATGTGCGCTTCTACAACAAGCTGCCCAACATGGTCTATGAAGAGGGACAGAAGTTTGAATTTGGCAAAGCCAACCTGCTTCGCGAAGGCAAGGACGTCACCATCTTTGCCAACGACCTGATGGTTTCCTTCTCCATTGAAGCGGCCAAGCTTTTGGCCCAGGAGGGCATTGAGGCCACGGTGTACGACATGCACACCATCAAGCCCATCGATAAGGGCGTCATCCTTGAGGCGGCGGGCCGCGGCCCCATCGTCACCGCCGAGAACCACAGCGTGGTCAACGGCCTTGGCAGCGCCGTGGCCGAAGTGCTGGCCGACGCAGGCGCCGGCGTGAAGCTGCGCCGCATCGGCATTCAGGATCGTTTCGGCATCGTCGGCACGCTGGATTTCATCGCCGAGGAGCTGGGTATGCGCCCGCAGGATATCGCCGCCGCGGCCAAATCTCTTCTGTAAGCGAGCCGCAATCGCAAAGCCCCTTAACCAAATAGACATCCGGCATACGGGTGCCTTTATACGGCGGTTCGTAAGCGAGGACGCGCCCGGATTTCAGGGCAATCAAAACCCTTGTGAAATACATTTCACAAGGGTTTTTTGCAGATAAGGGCGGTTTTTGTGTTTGAATAAAGTGATCCGTGCAGGCTGCGGCCTTCGGAGCCCGGAGCACTTACGGATCGCACGCGTCGCCGTACTGCTCGAAGAATTCCAGCAGTTCCTCCTTGCTTATCGATGGAGACGGGGAAGGGGAGAGGGTCTCGCAGACGGGCGGCAACTCGCAGGCGCCGCCAAGCTCGCTGAAATAATCCAGCAATTCTTTCTTATCTGGGTCAGCCGAAATGTCTGTGGCGGCCGAAACGTTCAGTGTGGCGGAAACGTCCGGTGCGTCCGGTGTGCCTGCCGCAGTCTTTCCCCCCGGACGGCAACCGGTCAAAAGAAGAGCGGCGGCAGCCGTCAGCGCCACGATGATCATCGGGATGCTCCGGGCGCACTGCGTCTTTTCGCTCATATTTCCAGCTCCTTTTTTTGCAGCGGGAGCCCGGCCAGCGCCGCGTCGCTGCCGGCGATGAGTTCCTCCTCGGCAAACTGGTCGTTGTACAGCCACGTGGAGAGATACCGCTCGCCTGTATCGGGCAATACCGCGACGGCCACCCTGCCCTTATTTTCCGGGCGCGCGGCCACCTGTATGGCGGCATAAGCGGCCGCGCCGGAGGATATGCCCACCAAAATGCCTTCTTCCCTGGCCAGGCGACGGGCGATATGGCCCGCGTCTCTGTCCCTGACGGTAAAGACCTCGCTGATCAAACTGCGCTGCAACACCTTCGGGATAAATCCTGCGCCGATGCCCTGAATCCTGTGGGGTCCCGGCCTGCCGCCTGAAAGTATCGGCGAGTCGTGAGGCTCCACGGCGATGATCTGCACGTCCGGGTTCCGTTCCTTCAGGACTTTTCCCACACCGGTCAGCGTGCCGCCGGTGCCCACGCCGGATACGAAAATATCGATCTTTCCCTCCGTGGCGTCCCAGAGCTCCTCCGCCGTGGTTTTGACGTGGATGTCCGGGTTGGCCGGATTCTTGAACTGCTGGGGGATAAAGGCGTTGGGCAGCTTTCGCGCCAGCTCCACCGCTTTTTCCACCGCGCCGTCCATGCCTTTGCTTCCAAGGGTCAGAACGATTCTGGCTCCGAAGGCCTTGATGAGCTTTCGCCTCTCCAGGCTCATGGTTTCGGGCATGGTCAGTATCAGCTCGTATCCCTTGGCCGCGCACACAAACGCCAGGCCGATGCCCGTATTGCCCGATGTGGGCTCGATGATCACCGTGTCCTTATTGATTTGCCCTAGTTTTTCGGCTTCCTCAATCATGGCCACGCCGATGCGATCCTTGACGCTGGCCATGGGATTGAACGACTCCAGTTTGACCAGCACCGAAGCAGGTATGCCGTCGGTCACGCGGCGCAGTCTGACCAGGGGGGTATGGCCCACGGTCTTTGTGATATCTTCATAAACGCCTTTCAAACGCTTTATACCTCCATTTTCATATCTATATGACGCCGTACTCGTATTCGCCGGTGATCTCGCTGCGGAAAATCCTCTGGATGTTGGCGCATATGTCCCTGAATTCCTCGTCGGTCCGCCGCCTGGGCCTCTCCAGGTCAATGGGGATGATGTTGCGTATCATCCCAGGCGAAGGCGACATGATGACGACCCGGTCCGATAGGTATACGGCCTCCTCGATATCGTGGGTAATGTACACCACCGTCAGGGCGGTCTGCTGCCAAATGGTTCCAAGGTCTTCCTGCAGCCGCTCCCGGTTGAAGGAATCCAATAGCCCGAAGGGCTCATCCATCAGCAGTATTTTCGGCTCCACCGCCAGCGCCCGGGCCAAAGCCACGCGCTGCCGCATGCCGCCGGAAAGCTGGTACGGGTATTTGTTTTCAAAGCCGGCCAGCCCTACCAGGGCCAGCGATTTTTTGGCTGCGGCCATCCGCTGCTCCCTGGACATCCCTCGCAGCTTCAGCGCAAAAGTGATGTTGCCAAGGGCCGTCTTCCACGGGTAGATGGAGTGATCCTGAAAGACCATGCTCACATTAAATCGGTGCCTGTTCTTAAACAGGCTGTTGTATACCGGCGAGATAAAGCGGTATTTTTTTTCGTAATCGCGCAGTTCGTACTTATTGACCGGCGGCGGCTCCAGCACCACCTTTCCGTCGATGACCACCGTGCCGTCCGTGGGAAGCTGAAGACCCGCTATCATCTCCAGAATCGTGCTTTTTCCGCATCCGCTGGGCCCTAAAAAGCTGACGAACTCGCCCTTTCTGATTCCGATGCAGATGTCCAGGATAGCCGTGAGCCCTTCCGCCTCCCCGTAATTGACGTCCACCGAGAAAAATTTGGTCAGGTTGTTGAGCTGTACAAATGCCATTTGAGTTTCTCCTTTTAACCCGTCACTTCGCCGATCTTCCACAAAGACAGCTTCAGCTCGATGTATTTGAACACCTCGATAATGAACCAGCCGATACCGCCCAAGAGGAGCATCGTGACCATCATGCGGTCGATGCGGTAAAAATTCTTGGATTCCACCAAAAGCCAGCCAAGGCCGCTGCTTGCCCCGAACATTTCGGAGATGACCACGCAGACCAGCCCCATGGACGTACCGATCTTCATGCCCATCAGGATATTGGACAGCGCCGATGGCAGCACCACCTCGCGCAGTATGGTCAGTTCGCTGGCCCCGAACAGCCGCGCAGTGTTGATAAACCGGCGGTTGGTATCCCGGGTGCCGGTATAGGTGTTGAGCAGTACCGGGTAGAACACGCCGATGAAAACCAGAAAGCCCTGCATCTTAAGGCCTATGCCCAGGGCGATGATGGTGATGGGCACCCAGGCCGGGGGCGGTATGGGCGCCAAAAGCTGGAACAGCGGCAGCAGATGCCTGCGGATAAAGCGGCTCCATCCCATCAGGATGCCGATGGGGATGGCCAGCGCCACCGCAATAACAAACCCGATAAAAAACCGCAGCAGGCTGATGCCGATGTGCCCCAAAAGGCCGTGCTGCGTCAAGAGCGTGTAGAAGCTGACGGCCACGGTGGACAGCCTCGGCAAAAGGCCCTGGGGAATGATTCCCATAAGCGGTATCGTTTCCCACAGGATCAGTATTGGGACGATGACCTTTGCAAAGTCGAGGGTAAACAAACTCCCAAAGGAATTGCGCAGAAACAAAACGATTTCGTTCTTAAACTGTATGCCCGTTAATCTTCTCATGGGTCCCCCTTAACCAAAACGATGCGCCTACTTTCCAAAAAAGGCAAAGGAAGAGCAAGAGCGGCTCCTGCTCCTCCATTGTCTTTCGCATAAGCCGAAAACCTACCAAGTGATCCCTTTGAGCTCCTGTGCAAAAGCGTCGGGCAGCGGATTGGTTTCGATGATGTCCTTTTCAAGCAGGAACTCCGCAAGCTCGTTGTGGATATCGGTGGTCAGCTGCGTGGTGAAGCCAAGCCTCGGGTTGCCCAGGCGGATGGCTTCCTCGGGGGCGCGGGTGTACTTCACGGCAATTTCCACGATGTCGTCCGCCACCGGATCGTCCAGGATCAGCGCGTTGGCCTCGTCAAGCGCCTGCACCAGCAGTTTCAGCGCATCGGCGTTGTTGGCCACATAGTCGGCGTTGGCATTGATGGTGCGGCAGGTGGTGTCCTTCATCTCATCCCTGAACAAGATGGTGTATCCGGCCAGTTCCGCGATGCTGGCATGCGGTTCCTCCACGATGATGCCGTCCACCTGGTTGGCTTCAAGCGCCGCGATGGCGGGGCCGCCGGCCATATTGACCAGATTGAACGAAACGCCTGCTTCCTGGGTCAACTGCTGGAAGTAAACGACGGCGCAGCAGGAGGGGGAAAGCCCGGCGATGGTCTTGTCGCCAAGGTCTGCGATGGTCTTGATGGTGGAATCGGCCGGAACGGCCAGCACGGATGTGCACGGCTTTTTAACCTGAGCTACAATTTTGATGGGGGCGCCGCCGGCGATGGCGCTGATGACGGCTGTGGGGCAGGCCCAGTAGAGATCGGCGGCCTTGGTGCTCACGGCATCCCTGGCGGCCGCGGCGTCCTGCACCTCCCGGATAATGACGTCCAGCCCGTATTTTTCAAAGATGCCCTTTTCCTTTGCCACGTACAGGTTGAGATGGTGCGTCGTGGGGGTATCGGCCACGACGATCTGAATCAGATCGACCGGCGGAGCCGGCGTTTCCTCGGGCGTCTGGGATACGGTGGGCGAGGGAGCCTGTGATGGGGAGGCGGAGACCTCTCCGCCGGTATCGGCGCCGGGGGCGCATCCTGTCAGGATAAGAACGGTTGACATAACTAAAATCAATAGGGTAGATACTGCTTTCCTCAAGATGACCTCTCCTTCCATATTTAACATATATGTTTTAATTGACATTATATGTGCGGCCGCATCCGTTGTCAACACTTTTTTATAAAAGATATATGAATTATATGTTTTGAACGCCTTTTGGGATACAGCAGCATGGCGCTGCGTGGAACCGGCTGCGCAAAGCGACACAAATAAAACATTGCTTTGATGGTTGCGAGTTGATATAATCGCTTATCGGAACAAGAAGTAAAAATGAGTACCGGCTTGCGAAGGGCCGTCGTGCTTTTCATATGAGACAGCCGCAAAATGCCAGGCGCGATGAAGAAGGCGCATGTGTTGAAGTGAGAATTTGCCGTTATGGTTGATCGATCAAATAAAATAGCCCGATAAATAAAAATGGCGGCCTTTTTATCCTTGGATAAGGCACTTTTTCGTTTGTAAGGCCAAGCAGATAATCCGTGCTGGTGCCAAGGGCAAGCGCGATCCTCTTACACTGTTCGACGGTGTAATATCTTTTGCCTGTCTCCAGCTTAGAATAGTCGATCTGGTCAATGTCGGTGAGCTGCTACATTTTTATCTGTGTAAAACCTCTTTCAATGCGTAAATCGCGCAGGCGGTTTTTCATAATGATCACCTCACGCATAATCCCCGATACGCCGGTAGTATTTGGAGATCTATGTGAGATCCGTCACCTTTAGCGGCCTTATTGTGCTTAACGCGTAAAAAAATCGTCGTACGCAATATTTAGAATGGCCTTGACGGCATTTAATTCCTCTACTGAAATGTGCCGGATTCCCGCCTCGATTTTTGCCAGCGTCCCACGAGAAATATCGCAGCCGCGCACCTGCAAATGAGCTGAAAGCTGTTCTTGCGTCATGCCTTTGGCATTTCTCCATTTGCGAATATTCTTACCCACATTTTTATCCGCTTTGATATGCTGACCCATTCTATCAACTGCTTCCGTTTGTTCTGATTTCAGAGCATATTTATCTTGATTATAGAGAACGGGCATGCTATAATTGCTCTGAAATCAGAGCAAAGGGAGAGCGAGTTGTGCCGAATTATAAAAAAATGTATTTTGCACTTTATGATGCTGTCACAACCGCAATCGACCAATTGCAAAACGCCCAGCGAGAGGGGGAGGGTACCTACATTGAAAGTGATGATTTTCCTTTGGTCGTTTCACTCAACCAAGCAGATGAAAAACAAAGGGCCGACGGATGAGGCCACCTCGTGCGCCATGGTTCCGAAGGCTTTATGGATAAAGTTTACAAGGCATTAAAGGCATGGTCCTGGAAAAAGCCTATTACCGTGCGTAAAAACGGACGGGGTTTAGTCACGCAAAAAGTGGCGGACAAGTTTATAAATGTCTAGTCCAAAGCGGCCGGATTTGTTCCCGCGAAGCGAAATAAAGTTTCTTGGGGGATTCAAAAGGGGGTATTCTTTTCAAAGAATACCCCCTTTTGCTTAATTCCAAACCAAACATTGCCCGGTGTCAGTCGTACACGTACCGGTGCACGCCGGTGATGGCGTATTCGGCCCATTCGGCGATGTTCTGCGCATGATCGCCGATGCGCTCGTAGTATTTGGCGATCATCAGAAGGTCCAGCGCCTGCCAGCCGTTATCGGGATTCACGCCGATCAGCTCGATCAGCTCGTTTTTGATGATCACAAACAGGGCGTCCACTTCGTCGTCCATCTCAATGACGGAAAGGGCCAGGTCAAGATCCTTTCTGACGAAGGCGTCGATGCCCTTGGTGACCATTTCAATGGTCTTATCGGCCATCATGGGCAGGTGTTCCAGCTTTTTAATGTAGGGCGTACCCACCAATTGCAGCACGATTTCCGAAATGTCCGCCGCCTGGTCCCCGATGCGCTCCATGTCGGTGATCATCTTGAGTATTGCCGATATGTGCCGCAGATCCCTGGCCACCGGCTGCTGGCGTAAAAGCAGTTTCAGGCACATGGCCTCAATCTCGTTTTCCTTCTGATCCACCTCCGCGTCAAAGGCGATAGCGGCGCGCGCCTCCTCCGCGCTTTGATTGATCATGGCGCTGCACGCGCTTTGGATGGAGGTCACCAGTTGTTCGCCCATTTCAATAAGGTTTCTGTTAAGTTCTTCAAGCTGCTGGTCAAAACGGCTTCGCATCATCCGAACCTCCCTGTGATGTAGTCTTCTGTCCGCCGGTCTTTCGGCATGGAAAACAACTGATCCGTCGGCCCAAACTCAATGACCTCGCCCAGCAGGAAAAACGCGGTTTTATCCGATATGCGCGTGGCCTGCTGCATATTGTGGGTGACGATGACGATGGTGTACTGCTGTTTCAATTCCTCGATCAGATCCTCTATTTTTGCGGTGGATATGGGATCGAGCGCAGAGGTGGGCTCGTCCATCAGGATCACTTCCGGCTCCACCGCCAGGGCACGGGCGATGCAGAGCCGCTGCTGCTGGCCGCCCGAGAGCGACAAGGCATTTTTCCTCAGGCGGTCGTGTACCTCCTCCCAAAGCGCCGCGGCTTTAAGGGAACGCTCCACGATGTCATCCAGTGCGCTTTTATTGTTGATGCCGTGGGTGCGCGGGCCGTAGGCTATATTATCGTATATGCTCATGGGGAAGGGATTGGGCTTTTGAAAGACCATGCCCACCTTCTTGCGGAGCATATTGACGTCGTAATCCCCATAGATGTCTTCGTCGTCAAGAAGCACCTGGCCGACAATACGGCAGTTCTCGATCAGATCGTTCATGCGGTTCAGGCACTTGAGCAGCGTCGACTTGCCGCAGCCCGACGGGCCGATAAACGCGCTGACTTCCTTCTGCGTTAAATTGATGGATACGTCTTTCAGCGCCTGGAAATCGCCGTAGAACAAATCGACGTCTTTGATCTCAATCTTATATTTCTCCATAAATCAGACTTTTCCTTTCGAGAATTTCCTGGCGACATACAGAGACAATCCATTAAGCGCCAGGACCACCAGCAACAGGATCACGGCCGTGGCGTAAGTTTTATTGATATGAAAGCCCTCACTGGCCAGCACATACATGTGCACCGACAGCGTCCTGGAGGAGGAAAACAGGCTGTCGGCGATTTCCGCCACGGTGCCGGCGGTGTAGATCAGCGCCGCCGTCTCCCCGACGATGCGTCCGATGGCCAGGATGACGCCGGCGAGTATGCCGGGCACGGCGCTGGGCAGCACAATTTTCATCACCGTGCGCAGCCTGCCGGCCCCAAGGCCGAAACTGCCTTCGCGGAAAGTATCCGGAACGGACTTGAGCGCCTCCTCCGTGGTGCGTATAATCAGCGGCAGGATCATGATGCACAGCGTCAGAGCTCCGGAGATCAAAGACAGCCTCATTTTCAGAGCGATGACGAAAAACAGCATGCCGAAAAGCCCGTAGACGATGGAGGGGATACCCGAGAGCGTCTCGGTGGCCAGGCGGATCACCGGCACCACCCGGCTGCTGCGGCTAGCGTACTCCACCAGGTAGATGGCGGAACAGATGCCAAGGGGCAGCGCCACAAGCAGCGACAATCCGGTCATGAACACCGTATTGATCAGCGCCGGCATCAGCGACACGTTGACGGAATTGTACTGCCAGGCAAACAGGTCGGCCGAGATGTGGGGGAGACCTCTTGCCAGAATATAGCCCACAATGAACACCAGTACGGATACGGTCAAAAAGGTGCCCAAATAAGTGCATGCCCGCAACACGATGGATTGCGTGCGTCCGGGGGTGCGCTTTTTCATACTCTGGACCTCCTTTCAAGCAGCGAGAAAAGAAGGTTGATGATCAATATAAATACGAACAGCACCACCGCCGTAGCGATCAGCGCCTCGCGGTGAAGGTCCGCGGCATAGCCCATTTCAATGACGATATTCGCCGTCAGGGTCCGCACGCCCTTTAGAAGGCTTACCGGCATACGCGGCTGGTTGCCGGCCACCATGATCACGGCCATGGTCTCGCCGATGGCCCGCCCGACGCCCAGCACCACAGAGGCCGTGACGCCGCTTTTCGCCGCCGGAAGCAGCGTAAAGAACACGCTGCGCTCATGGGTGGCTCCAAGGGCCAGAGAACCCTCATAATACGCCTCTGGCACGGCGGATATGGCCGCTTCGCTGACGGAAATGACGGTGGGCAGTATCATGACGCCCAGAATAATGGACGCGGCCAGCATACTGCCCGTGCCGGTTGCCCGAAACAGGTCCCGCGTCAGCGGCAGGATCACCGTAAGGCCGAAAAAGCCGTAGATCACCGAGGGAATGCCGGCCAGAAGCGATACCGCCGACTGGATGATTCTCTTAGGCTTTCCGGATATAAACCTGGAGATGTACACCGCGGTGAAAATGCCGATGGGCACGCCGATGACGATGGCCCCCGCCGTGACGTAAATGCTGCCCAGAATCATGGGCAGTATACCGTAGATATCGTTGCCCGGCCGCCATGTTTTGCCGGTCAGGAAGTCCAGAAAACCGATTTTGGCCATGCCGGGTATACCGTTTGCGAACAGAAACACGCAGATGAGGATAACGGCAATGATCGATACGGTGGCGGCGGCAAAGAACAGTATTCTGGCCAGTGGTTCCTTCAGTTTTTTCATATGCAGCTCCGTCCTTTAAAGCGTGAATATCCAGACACGACAACATTCAAGGGAATTTTCCCTTGAATGTTGCGCTGTGTAGTGTGTAGTAAAGTAAGGGAAAGGAGAAATTATTCTACCTCATCCCAGGAGACCAGCTCGCCGATGAAGATGTCACGGACCGTATCGGGGGTGATGTCTTCAAGAGGGTTATCTTGGTTGACGATGACGGCGATACCGTCAATGGCGATGACCACCGGAGTAAGCTCCGCCTTTTCAGAATCCTTCAGTTCGCGCGAGGCCATGCCGATGTCGCAGATGCCGTCGATGGCGGAGGACATGCCGGTGGACGAGTCGCTCTGCTGGATTTCGATATCGGCGCCGGAGTTGACGGCGATGTAGGCTTCCTTCAGCTTTTCCATCACCGGCGTTACCGAGGATGACCCGGCAACAACAATCTTGCCGGACGGATTTTTGCTCTCAAAGGCCGGAGCGTCGTCCACTGCGGTGATATAGCCGTTGTCCTCGACGACCTTCTGGCCCTCGGCCGAAAGAATGAAGTCCACGAAGTCCTGCGCCACATCGGATAATTCGCCCTTGTAGGCGATATTGAACGGGCGGGCGATCTTATAGCTGCCGTCCTTGATGGTCTCTACGCTGGGGGCGACGCCTTCGATTTTAAGCGCCTTGACCGTATCGTTCAGGGAGCCCAGGGAAACGTAGCCGATGGCGTAAGGCTCGCCGGCCACAGAGGTCAGCATAACGGCGGTGCTGTTGGTAATGCTGGCTTCTTCCGTGGTCCTGTCCACACCGTCTTCTACGATGCCGACCAGTTCAATGAAAGCGCCTCTGGTGCCGGATCCGTCTTCGCGGGAAACCACTGCGATATCGTTTGTCGGATCAAAACCGCCGGTGTTTGCCGGAGGGGTGGTGCCGGCGGGAGCGCTGGCGGTGGGAGTGCCTTCGCTCGGGGTGCCGCCGTCATTCGAGTTGGCGCAGCCAACCATCAACAGTGCAAGCACGGTTATGATGGCGATAACCAAAACTCCTTTGTTCTTTTTCATCATCTTCTTTTCTACCTCCATTATTCTTTTCACAAGCCCATCATACAGTGCCAAAGTAATAAAATGATACGTTTTATATAAAATTTGCGTAAAAAACAATCGGATTATGCTGTAAATCTTTTGTATATATAAAGCGCGTGATAAAATAATGAAAAAACAAGGGAGAAACGATATGCCCGATAAAGCCCGTGTGGCGCTGGCGATGGTGAACTACTATAAGGGCCAGCCTAAACGCATCAACCATTTTATCAAAGTCCACGGCTTTGCAGCGGCCATCGGCCGCCTGGAAGGCCTGGACGAAGCCGCGCAGGAAATCCTCGAGGTGGCTGCGCTGACCCACGATATCGGCATCCTCCCCAGCGAGCGCAAGTACGGCAGTTCCGCCGGCGGGTACCAGCAGACCGAAGGGCCGCCCGAAGCCCAAAAGATGCTGGAAAGCCTGGGATACCCGGAGCAAATCGTCCGGAGGGTCTGCTGGCTGATTGCCCATCACCACGAATACGCCGATATCCGGGGCATGGACTACCAGATTCTCGTGGAGGCCGATTTTCTCGTCAATATCCACGAGGGCGAGATGAGCGAAAGTGCCGCCGCCGGCATCCGCCAGAAGATTTTCAGGACCAGGGCCGGAAAAGAGATGTTCGACTGCCTGTTCGGATGAGCTGTCCGCTGCGGTATATACTTGGTTAAAACACAACCCCTGCGGGACTGAACGCCGCAGGGGTTTTTTACGTTATATAATAAGGTTTGCCGGCTATCTTCCGAAGGCCGCCGCAAAATGGGCGAAGGCAATGCCGGGCTCTTCCAGCGACAGGTCCCAGCGGCGCACCCACTCCAGGCTGTAGAAGCCGTCGTAGCCGGCGGCATCCAGCAATTCCACACAGCGGCGGGCCGGGATATCGCCCTGGCCCAGCATGCGGTAGCGGACTTTGCCGTCCTGAAAGAGGCTGTCTTTGAGATGGACGTGTCTGATATGATCGCCCAGGTTTTCCAGCGTCTGCTCCGGCGGCTCGTCCAGGAAGCGGTAGGGATGATGCACGTCCCACAGCGCCTGTACGCTGGGCATGCCGATCTCGCGCAACAGCTGCCGGAGCCTGATGGTGTCGGCGAAGTAGCCGTTGGTTTCCAAAAGCAGCGTCACGCCGCTGTCCGCGGCGTACGCGCCCGCTTCGATGCACAATTCCCGCACCAAAGCCGCGTCGATATCCGCGTGGGGCGCCGTCACGCCGTCGCCCAGCACCCGGATATAGGGCGTGCCCAGCTTTTTGGCCAGATCGATGTACTGTTTCATCTC
>JBMNQS010000046.1:0-17389 GCA_050944255.1 Christensenellales bacterium
CTTTTGCTCTTTGTGCGGTTGGCGAACCTGCACTTATTTTAGCAAAAGGAGGTTTTCTTGTATCTAAAGATTTTTGATCCTCACCGGCAGAGCCGGTGGTTATCTTCGCTAAAGCTACGAAAACTACAAAAATAAGCGCCCGCATATGTGGCGCTTATTTTTGTGTTGCGCGTTTGCGCTCGCTGCAAAGCAAGGGCACGCAGAGGCTACTCGTCGCGGGATTCTTTGATGAGCTTTTCGTAATGCTCCTTGATGCGGTCGAAGGACTCCTGGCTCAGATCGTGCTCCACCAGGCAGGCGTCGGCAGCGGCGGCCTCCTTGGAGATACCCAGCGACATCAGGAAGCACTTGAGGATGCGGTGCCGCTCATAGACATTGCCCGCGATCCGGCGGCCCTCTTCGCTCAGCAGTATCTGGCCGTGCTCGTCCACGGTGATGTAGCCGCTGACCTTCAGCTTGTTCATGGCGCGGCTGATGCTGGGCTTTGAAAACCCCATTTCATTGGCGATATCAATGGACCGTACGTAGCCGGTGCGTTTTTCCAGCAGAAGTATGGTCTCCAGATAGTCTTCGGAGGATTTCTTCAGCGACATGGCTCTCCCTCATTTCACACTGGCAAGTGTTTTGCGGTTACGCTTATGGTACCATTTTTTGGCACGGGCCGCAACAAAGTCCCGCTGGCCGCAAATGGAAAAAGCCGGCGGGGCCGGCTTTTTCTTTTAGTCTTTGCCCGGAGCGTCCTTATAAAAGTATAGAAGCCCGATGGTGTTGGGCCCGCAGTGGCTGGTGATGGTACAGCCCGCTGTGGCGGTGAGAATTTCCTCGAAGAAGCCCGAGTCCTTCGCGGCCCCGTAGACGGTGTCGATCAGTTCCTGGTCGGTGTTTTGCGTGTAGGTGACGAACGCGCGCCTCGGATCGATGTTTTCGGAGTCTTTCAGCACGCGCTTTACGTAGCCCTTGGCCACTTTCACCATGCCGCCGCGGTACTTGCTGCCGGGGATCATGGCGCCGTCCTTCACCAGGATTTCCGGCCGGATGGACAGTAGCGTGGCCGCGTAGGCGGAAACGGCGGAACATCGGCCGCCGCGATGCAGGTATTCCAGTTGCGCCAGCACGAAGCTCGCCTGGGTGCGCTCGGCCATAAGAAGGGCCTCACGGGCGATCTCCCCGGCGGATTTGCCGGCCTCGGCCAATTCGCAGGCGTGCATGATCTGAAGACCCACGCCGGAGGAAAGGCTCTTGGAATCGATGCAGTAAATGCCCACATCCGGGAAACTTTCGGCGGCCGCCCGGGCGTTTTGAAAGCTGCCGGACATCTGCGAGGAAATGCTGAAGCTCACAATCTCCTTGCCCTCGTCTATAAAGGGCTTGAAAAGGTCCTGGTAATCCGATACGTTGGGCGCCGCCGTCTTGGGCGTCTGCTGGGTCTTTTCAAAATGCGCGTAGATGTCCGTCGCGGTGATATCGCCGTCGCGGTAATCCTTCTCGCCCAGTGCAATGTACATGGGGATAATGCGGATATTATAGCGATCCAGCACTTCCTGCGGCAGGTCGCAGCTTGAGTCGGCCAGAATCTGTACAGGTTTAAAGCCAGGCTCGTTGGACATAAGGAGACCTCCTTCAAGATAATCGATCATTAAAAAATAAAATGTGTGATGAAGCCGCGTACTCACTCTTCCTATATGGGTGATTATAGCATATCCGGCGGCGCGTTGAAAGGGTTTTGTCGAAGCGCTTTACCTGCGTTTTGCGCGGATGTATAATGAAAACAACAGGATTTTTTAAGGAGGTACAACCCATGGAAAACGCAGTACTGGACGCCATCTTTGCGCGCAGCAGTATCCGGGCGTACACCGATCAAAAGCTGACGGCACACGAGCTGGACACACTGAAAAAGGCGGCTTTGGCCGCGCCTACCGGGTCCAACCGGCAGGAGAACCGCTTCTTCTTCATCACCGACAGGCAGTTGATTCTAAAGGTGGAGGCCGCCACCATTCAGGCGTTTAAAGACGCCGGCGACACGCAGGTGCTGGAGCGGATCGCCTCTCGGAACAACAAGGTGATCTACGACGCGCCGCTGTACGTGGTGATCGCGGCGAAACAGGGCCACAGCGGCACCGACGCGGGCATCGCCGTGCAGAATCTGGCCATCGCCGCCAAGGGCATGGGCCTGGATTCGGTGATCCTGGGACTGCCCAAACCGGCCTTCTCGGGTGACTTCGGAAAAGAGTTGCGCGACCGGCTCGGCTTTGAGGAGGGCTACGTGTTTGCCGTGAGCATCGCCATTGGCCACGGGGCTATGGAAAAGGCGCCCCACGAGTGGGACGAGGGCCACGTAAAATTCATTGATTGAAAAACGCAGACAGGCGGCGCAGGAGTTGCGCCGCTGAGGCCGTCAAAAAACTTTATTTTTTGACGGATCTGCCAGGATTTTCCTGCTGCAAAAACCGATGGACGGGTTTTTGCGGCGGCCGGAAACCCTGAAAGGAGTGGGCTTTAGCCCCCTAATAACCCCCAGAAGACTTTTTTGACAGACTGAGGCGGCGCGGGAACTGCGCCGCCTGTTTTCTGGTGTCAGTAGCAGGCGCAATGGCTGCCGCCTACAGCGTGCCGGCTTCAAGCTCGGCGGCCGCCGCGTCAAGCTGCCGCATATAGAGCTCCGCCGATGCGTCGCTGGGCATCCGCCAGTCCCCCCGGGGCGACAGGCAGACCGAGCCCACCTTCACGCCGTCGGGCAGGCAGGAGCGCTTGAACTGCTGCGTAAAGAACCGCTTATAGAATACTTTCAGCCATTTGAGAATCTCTTCGGGATCATATCTTTCATCGAACGCGAGGGTGGCCAGCTTCAGGATTTTTTTCGGCGAAAAGCCGTTTCGGATCATATGGAACAGGAAAAAGTCGTGCAGCTCGTAGGGGCCGATCACCTCTTCGGTCTTCTGGGCGATCTTTCCGGCCCTGTCCGCCGGCAGCAGCTCCGGGCTGATGGGTGTATCGAGGATATCCTTCAGCGCCGCGGCCACGCGTTTGTTTTCGGTAGTGTCCGAATACCAGGATATCAGATGGCGCACCAGCGACTTGGGCACCCCGGCGTTGACGGCGTAATGGCTCATATGGTCCCCGTTGTACGTGCACCAGCCCAGCGCCAGCTCCGACAGGTCCCCCGTGCCCACCACAAGCCCGCTTTCCTGGTTGGCCACATCCAGCAGAATCTGCGTCCGCTCCCTGGCCTGGGCATTTTCAAAGGTGACGTCGTGCACTGAGGGATCGTGGCCGATGTCTTTAAAATGCTGCAGGCAGGCCGCCTCGATGGATATTTCCCTGGCGGTGATATGAAGCTCCCGCATCAGCGTCAGCGCATTGTCGTGGGTGCGCGAGGTGGTCCCGAATCCGGGCATGGTGATGCCGATGATGTTTTCCATAGGCAGTTTCAGCTCCCTGATCGCCTCCACCGTCACCGCCAGGGCCAGCGTGGAGTCCAGTCCGCCGGAGAGGCCGATGAGCGCCTTTTGGATGCCGCTTTTTCGCATCCTCTCGGCAAGGCCCACGGACTGCAGTTTGAAAATCTCCCGGCAGCGGTCGTCTTTTTCCCGCGGGTCGCTGGGAATAAACGGATGCGGGTCGATCCAAAAGCAGGGCTTGACGTCCCGGTCCTCCCGCATTTCAAATTCCACCGTCCGGTAGCCGGCAGGCTCAACCCTGCCCATAAAGCTGTTGTATTTCCTGCGGTCGTTCATCAGTTTCTCGATGTCGATATCCGCATGAATGTAGATGGACTGCTCCGGAAACGTCACTTCGACGACGACAGCGCCATTTTCGGCGATGATGGAGTGGCCGCTCATGACCACGTCGGTGGTGGATTCCCCCTGCCCTGCGGAGCAGAACAGGTATGCGGCGCAGCACTTGGCGGACTGATGCCTGACCAGCTGCCGCCTGTAGTCGGCTTTGGTCACGGTTTCATTGCTGGCCGACAGGTTCAATATCAGGTTCGCTCCGTGAAGCGCGTGATGCGCGCTTGGGGGAATCGGCACCCACAGATCCTCGCAGATTTCCACGCCCACGCACAGCGAAGAGTTTCTGTCGCGAAAGAGCAACCGTTCGCTAAAAGGGACCTCCCTGCCCAGCAGGCGGATGCTGTCGCCGATGCTCGATGACGCCGGGGCAAACCATCTCTTTTCGTAGAATTCGTTGTAGTTGGGCAGAAACGCCTTGGGGACCACGCCCAGCAGGCTGCCCGCGTGCAGTACGGCGGCGCAGTTGAACAGCTGGTTGTCCGCTTCCACGGGGATGCCCACAGCGATGAGCGTATCGCATGCTTTGGTTTCGTCCAGCAGTATTTTAAGCACTTCCTCGGCGGCGGACAGCAGGTTTTTTTGATTGAACAAATCTCCGCAGGTGTAGCCCGTCAGCGATAGTTCTGGGAATACCATCACCTTGATGCCGTGATCCTTTGCGCCTTTTTTAACCAGCCGCGCTATTTCACGGACATTGAAGACGGGGTCGGCAACGCTGACTTTCGGCACCGCCGCCGCCGCGCGCACGTATCCGTATTTTCCTAATTTCATTTGAATGCCTCCAGTTGACAGCTTTAAACACAGTTTGGACAGAAGTTTGAATGTTTATTGGTTTTTTTGATCCATTATACCACAATATGGCATAGGCCTCTCCCCTAAATGAAAAAACGAGACAAACCCGCCGGACGCCGTGCTTCACGCGAGCGGCCATAACCGGGCCGGCCGCCGCTGCCGGACGGCGCTTTCACCCCTGCGCCGCAATAAGCAAAGCGGCCGCGCCTGCATATTTAAAGAGTATAAAATTTCAGCCAAACTGCCTTGGGCGGTGGTGTATAAATTTTACTATCCAGCCCAATCATGCTTGACAATGATTGGAAAAGCTGTTATAATTTAGAAAACTGGAACAGGTATCGGTTTATCTATTTAAAAACAGCCGAGTCAAGAACGACAGAACCATCTTCCTAAAACTCTTTTTCCATGAAATGATCTGAATCCATTTTGCGTACTGCACAAATGAAGGCTTTTTTGCCGTCTGTTGATGTCCTCCTCTTGAATGAAAGCTGCGCAGGTTTGCGGCCCGCTGCAGCATCCGGCGACTTTCAACCGTTGTATCAAAAAACGACGGGCCCTATCGGGCCGGTTCGGCAGGAGGTATGCCATGAGAGCGGTTTTCCACAGCGTATTTCATCAATTCTGGCGTACGAAAATCATATCGGCAGTGCTTTTGGTGCAGGTATTCATCTGCGCCCTGGTATTCATCAACGCATTTGGCTTCCTGCAGAACCATGTCTGGGCGCTGGGCATCGCGCAGAGAAGCTTTTCCGACGCTCCCTACGTGGCGTGGCAATACAACGACAGAAACATGATGGAATTTGAATATTACGCGGAATACAACGAATATGTGGACGCCTGCATCGCCCAGGGCGCGGAAAACGAGGCGGTGGAGCAGGTAATTCCCCTATCCAAAAGAACGCCTCTGTACCGCTTCGACCTGCAGGACGGAGGCTCGCTGTACAACGTGCAGACCATCATGTACAACAATGCGCTTCTTCGGGCCATGGACATTCCTCTGTCCGCCGGCGCGTTCTGGGATACGGCCCGCACCTATACGGTGGACGAACCTATCCCCGTAGTGGTGGGCTCGGACCTGAAGGCGGATATGCCCCTGGGCAGCGTCCATCACGTGGCCATCAGCCGCGACCAGTTGTCTCCCCTGCACGATCAAAGCCTGCGGCTGGAGCTGAAGGTGGTGGGCATCCTCAATAAAAGGGACTTGAGCTTTTCGTTTTCCACCATTGCCTTTTCGCTGAAAGACAACCTGCTGCCCCAGCTCAACGTCCTTTTGATGCCCGAGCTGGAACTGGAGCGGGGCAAGGATATCGCTTATTACGACGCCAACGGCGCCTTTGTCAAATTCAAGCAGGATGCCTCCGGCGAGGACATCCGGCAGTTCCAGGAAGCCGCCAACGAAAAGGGCCAGACGGCGCGGGAGCTGACGGCCCTGCGCCGGCAGGACAAAAGCGCGGTGTTTGAAGCGCTCCGGATCGATCTGGCCACATTCATCATCATGTTCGTGGTTTCCCTCACGGGCATTGGCGGCAACAACGGCCTGGTGCGGGAATACAACGAAAAGGATTACGGCGTCTACTTCATCCACGGCGCCAAATGGAAACAGTGCGTGTGGATGGATGTGCTTCGCAATCTGTTGCTGGTGGTACCGCCGGGGATCATTGCGATCATCATCATGTTTATCCGGTACGCGAACGATCCGCTGCAGCCGTACCTGCTGGACGGCCGGACGGTCCTGGCGGTGTTTGTGATGCTGCTTCTGATCTACGTCATTTCATCGCTGAGCTTCATCCTTCATTTGCGCAAAACCGACCCGATCGACATCGTGCGGAGGTGGGAATAATGGAAATCATTCGTCTGGAAGGCATCAAAAAAACGTACAACCTGGGGAAACCCAATCGGGTGCACGCGCTGCGCGGCATCGACCTGACGGTCCGCCAAGGGGAAATGGCGGCCGTATGCGGCGTATCGGGGAGCGGAAAGTCCACGCTGCTGCACATCATCGGATGCCTGGATACGCCCACCGCGGGAGATTATTACCTCAGCGGCAAAAAAGTATCCATGAACAACAAGGACGAAACCGCGCTGATCAGAAATAAAAAGAGCGGCTTTGTGCTGCAACAGTTCGGACTGCTGCTGGACAGAACCGCCGCCGAAAACGTGGAGATTCCCCTTTTGTTTGCCAATGTCAGGGCCCGGAAGCGGCGGCAGATGGCGCGGGACGTCATGCGGCGGCTGCACATTTTGAACCTGACCGACAAGCCCTGCGAGCAGCTTTCCGGCGGGGAAAAGCAGCGGGTGGCCATCGCCCGGGCCCTGGTAAACAACCCGGATTTGATTTTGGCCGACGAACCCACCGGCGCGCTGGATACGCAGACCGGGCAGGAGATCATCGGCGTGCTGCGCGCTCTGGCGGATACGGGAAAAACGGTGATCATCGTCACTCACGACCGGGATGTGGCCGCCGCCTGCGACCGGGTCATTACCATCAGGGACGGCCTTTTGGCCCACTGACCGGAAACGGCGCGTACCGAGCAGCGCTATCCTTTTATGACAACCGTACAAGGAGGGAGGCCGCCATGGGCAGTTATTTCACGCTGGCGCTCTACGACATACGCCGATTGGTCAAGACGCAGATCAAGTCTTTCCTGCTGCTGCTACTGTGTTTCGGCATCGCCATGTTCGCCGTCTGCTACTTCTACACTTATTTTACGGCCACCAAAAAGTATTTCACCGACCATGAGAACGCTTACTACACCATCAATCTCACCTGCATAGAAACCAATCATCAAGGCTACGCGGAAATGACAGCGGAACGGGACGCCCTCCTGCGGGAATTTCTGGCAAAGGACGGGATGCCGAAGCTTCTTCGAATTTGGTATACCGGTGTACCTTTGTATAACATGGTTGAGGATAAAATCATGGTTGAGGATGAAATAAATGTACCGGGAACCGCACAGTTTATTATCGGTATCGACGTGAACGACGATTTGTCCTTCGGGCCGTCTGCGCCCCGGCAGATTAAGGGCCGCTGGCTGGACGAAGAAGATAGAAATACCTACAGGGCGGTGATCCACTGGACGCTGGCATTGGATAACGTAGAGGACCTAATGGTTTCCGCAGAGAGTTATTACATTCCCTTCGTTGACGGCGATCCCAAAAGCGGGATGGTGAACGTCGCCAAGCTGCCCCCCATGCCTCAGACCATCGGGGTAGCCGACGAGCAAACAAAATACGAGGTGGTGGGCATGGCAGAGTTTAGCATCGATTACGTTCGCTATATGACGGCCATTATCCCTATAGAAACATTTGTAAAACAGGCATATCCTCTATTAAACATTACCATCATGACGCAGGAGAGGCTCTCCAACGCCCAGAGAAGCGAGCTGGTGGCGCTGATGCAGGATATGATGCCGAACCATACGTTTAGTACTGCCAGCAATTTTGACGACAGCATCGTCCGGCACGAAAACGAGTTCGTGGGGCGGATGGTCCGCTACTCCAGTTTGGGTATTCTTGCATGCGTCAATGCCGTGAGCGTCTTTGTCTTCTGGATGAAGCGGAACCTTCGCCCCTACGCGCTATATCTTCTGTGCGGCTGCTCGGAAAAGCGGCTGCGCCGGACCATCGTCATGGAGGTAGCGCTTCTGACCGGGCTCGGATTTATTGTGGGGCTGCTGCTCTACTATGCCGTACTGTGGGCCATTCCCATGCAGGAGCCCTATACCTACGCCATGTCCCTGGCAGAGATCGCCGCCGTTCTTTTCTTCATCGAGTTGGCTACGCAGATCATCACCGCCTTCGGCTACAGAAGGACCGTCCGCGGCGAGGCGCTGATGGAGCAGGTGCGGTAAGCGGGCTCGCAGCAACGCTAAAATCATGCTCGAATGGCATCGGGTTTGACCGCCGCAGCCGGTTGCCTGTTCACCGGCTGACTACACAGAAAGGAGGAAAAGCACCATGAAACGCAAAGTGATCACCCTGCTGATTCTCGCCCTGTTACTGGTCGTCGCCATGGCGACTCTGTCTCAGGCGGCGAACCGCACCGTCTGTACCGCCTGGAGAACCGACGTGTTCAACGCCCAAGCCATCACGTACAGCGACTACAGCGCGACTTTGACGGCTCAGGCCATTATTTACAATGTGAATCAGGTAGCTACGGCCATCGGAGGCACCACCTCCGGGCCCAACCGCACGAGCCTGACCTCGTCCGTTGTCCGCACCTCTGCGGCCAGCTACTATGCCATAGGTTATGGCAGCGTAAATGGAGTGCCTTATCAGTCAGCTAGAATGTATTTCTAGAATCGTTGCATTTTAGTAAAAACGGCTGATGCCATCCGGCCCGATGCCATTCATATACGAAAGCCGCTCAATGGGCGGCTTCTGTTTTAAAAAGAAAATGTACCCGGCGGGGGAAAAGCACCATGAAACGCAAAGTGATCACCTTTTCATTCCCAAGCTTTTTGTAACGCCGGATACATTTTCCTTAATTATATATGATCTTACTGCGGTTGTCGATAGTCTATGTTAAAACAATCCTTATTTTACGCCGGCGTTTCCGTGGATCACATCTCGGATAACCGATACGATTTTCCGGCTTTCCTCCGGCGTGTACAAAAAGTGGCTGGACGCCTTGAGTTCAACAATATCGGCGCGGGGCAGCTTGTCCCGCACAATCCGGAGGGATTTCTCCGACACGACCTCGTCGCCGGCGGAGTTGATCACCGTCAACGGCACCGTCAGCCTATCCAGCGCACGGCGGGTATGCCGGATCATTTTGAGTAAGCCCACTGTGTTGGGCAGGAGCCTGAAAGCATTCCATGCGGTGAGCCCACCGACCCCGCAGAACTGCCGCGCGGCGCAGATGCGCGGGTCCTCGTCCGGCTTTTGTGGGCACACGGATAAAAACCTGATCTTCAAGCCTTCATACGAAAGTTTAATCTGAAGCGGCAGGGCGATGGCCACCACCGCTTCAATTTTTTGCGGCGCCTGTACCGCCGCGCAGACGGACAATAGCCCTCCCATGGAGTGGCCCACCATAAAAATGCCTTCATAACGGCTGCGCAGATCATTAAGAAGATCCGCCACGCACTTTTCCCACTCTCCGCGGCCGTTTTTTACAAATTCGTCCAGCGTGCTTCCATGGCCCGGCAAAGAAGCGTTGTGCACATCCGCACCGCCGGCCCCAATCATGGGCAGCCACTGCTCAAACTGCGCGGAAGAGCCCATATGTCCGTGAAGAAATACGATCGCTTTGTTCGCCATATCCGCTCCTTGCGCACAATGTTTTACGGCCGCTCATAATCCATGGTCCAGATTTCCGTTTGAGGGGGCATGTCCCCGCCGGTAAGCGTCAGGGCGGCGCCCTTTTGCTCCACCTTATAAGGCATTTCAAGATCAAGAAATGTCTCCAGCGTGCCGATGGGGCTGCCAGTGTTATGGGGCGTTCTGTAGTGCACCGGTATGGCCGCCCCCGGCGCAATCTGACCGATGACTTCCAGCGCCTCCTCCGCAGGCATGGTGTAGTACCCGCCCACGGGCACTATCAGGATATCCACTTCCCCGATTTCGGCCAGCGCCTGCCCGTCAAGCGTATGGCCCAGGTCGCCCAGGTGGGCCAGCCGCAAATGCGGCGTTTCAATGACAAAGATGCCGTTTTTGCCCAGGTTCCTCCCGTGCAGTGTGCCGCCCACGGTATAGATGCGCAGTCCCTCAAGTTGATAATCCACTTCATTCCAATCCCCCGCCGGAGTGAGGCCCTTAAGCACGACGGCATCCTCTCCGCCGCCCCCGGCATAATTGTGGTCGCTGTGTTCATGGGTAACCGTAACGATGTCTGCGGAAAGTTCAATTTTTCCATATGTTCCCAGGTCCGGCTGGTAGGAATCCATCAGTACGCTGACGGCGCCCTCCAGCAGAAAAGCGGCATGTCCCAGGTAGGTCAGTTTTAAAGGGCTTTCGGCTTCTTCAGGGGGCTGCGTCTGCGCCTCGCCGGGTTTTTCGGTATGCTGCTCCGTCGTTTTATCCGCCGCGTTATCCTGCAAGATCTGCGGCGGCGTCTGCTCAGGTTCCGGCGTGATCCCTTCGGGCGAAGCGGAACACCCGCCCAGCGCCATGGCGGCTGCCAACAGAAAGCTCATAAAAAGCGCTGCCGGCATTCTTTTTGCTTCCCGCATAGCAAACGTCACCTCCTTTCTTGTTTTATCCGTTATTTTCAAAAAGTGATTGCGCCGTCACAAAAGGCTTTAAGGTACGGATTAAGACAGCATCTTTCGCGTTCATGCGATCCACCCGTTATATTTATATAAGTATAACAGATTGGCCGGGGAAAGTCAACGGCAGATTGAGCCCGGCAGGCGTTTTGGGCGGCGGGATGCCGGCCATCCAGCCACAAACGGCTAACGGACGGCCGATGGCCGCAGATCAGCCAAAAAAGTGCGGCGGCGCGCCGCATTGACCCAGATAAGCGTTTGATCGTTTTAATCGTATGCGCGCCTGCGGCCGCTTTGCCGCATGCACATAATCGCTAGGGCGCCTGACCATAATAGAATGAACAGCCAATAATCTCCAGGAAAGGAAATGATCCTTCTTGTTATTCGGATATCTTCTGCGAAAACTGAGTTTTTTAACCCGCTACGAACGAATGCACAGCGGCCGCGACGGCGACGCGCCGGAAGCTGGCGAGGAAACGCTGAATAAAAAGCTCCAGAAAAATCTGGACAACCTGAAGGACGTATTGGGTGACAGCAACGATTTAAAAATACATTCTTTTCGTTTCGGACCGGACAATGCCCATGCGGGCGCGTTGGTATTCATCGACGGTCTGGTGGATAATTCCACTTTGACCGACGCCATTTTGCGGCCGGTGATGAGTTGGCGGCCCCAGCAGAAACACTCTCCCGCGGACATACTGGACACGCTTGAGCACGAGGTGCTGTGCGCCGGCGACATCAATATTGCCAAATCAATTTCCGACGTGGTATCGGGCTGTCTTTCGGGGGACACGGCGCTTCTTGTGGACGGCTGCGTCACGGGGCTTGTCATCAGCTCCAAAGGCTGGGAAAAGCGCGGGGTTGCCGAGCCTCAGTCCGAGACGGTGGTGCGCGGGCCGCGGGAAGGTTTTACCGAGAACCTGCGGACCAACACGGCGCTGATCCGGCGCAAGATCAAAAGCGAGCTGTTGCGGCTGGACCACATGGTGGTGGGCCGCAAAACCAAGACCAGCGTATGCCTGATGTACCTGGAGAATGTGGCCAACCCCAAGGTGGTGGAGACGGTCAAATACCGGATAAGCCGCCTGGAGGTGGATTCGATCCTGGAATCGGGCTACATTGAGGAGTACATTGAGGACGCCCCCTTTTCGCCCTTTGCCACCATCGCCTACAGCGAAAAGCCCGACGTGGTGGCCGCAGGCATCCTGGAGGGGCGCGTGGCCATTTTGGTGGACGGAACGCCTTTTGTCCTGACGGTGCCGATGCTTTTCATCGAAAGTTTTCAAACCTCCGAGGACTATTACTCGCGGCCGCTGTACGCCAGCCTGACGCGGATGCTGCGTTTTGTGGCGTACGTCATTACCATCTTCGCCCCCGCGATATACATTACGCTGACCGCTTTTCATCAGGAACTGATTCCCACCACGCTGCTGTTCACCATCGCCAACGCGCGGGAGGGCACGCCGTTTCCGGTTTTTGTGGAAGCACTGATCATGATATTCGCCTTTGAGATACTGCGCGAGGCCGGCATCCGCCTGCCGCGCCCCATCGGTCAGGCCATCAGCATCGTGGGCGCGCTGATCATGGGCGATGCGGCGGTATCGGCGGGTCTGGTGGGCGCGCCGGTGGTCATTACCGTGGCGATCACCGCCGTGGCCGGTTTTCTCGTGCCCACCCAGAACGACTCCAGTTCCATTTTGCGGATCGTGATGATGATACTGGCCACCTCCATGGGCTTTTTCGGTGTGGCCATGGGTTTTTTGGCCATGCTGTCCCATCTGGCGTCGCTGACGTCCTTTGGCGTGCCTTATCTGGACAGCTTCTCCCACGCGGACGATATGAAGGACTCGGTGGTGCGCATGCCTCTTTGGACCATGATCAAGCGTCCCAGGCATATTGCCCGCGGCGATACGACGCGCCGCCATTTCTTTGTGCCGCCGCTGCGGCCGTACGAAACGCAGGATGAGGACAATGCGGAAGGAGAAAACTCATGAGCATTCGGGTTAAACGCATCACAACTTTCATTTTGCTGGTGCTGACACTGCTTTTGTCCGGCTGCTGGGATAACCGGGAACTGCACAAGCTGTTCATCGTCACGGGCATCGCGCTGGATGCGGCGGACAACCCCGAAGAGATCGCCATTGCCGTGCAGATCGCCAAGGGCAAGCAGGAATCCTCCGGCTCGGGCGATAGCAAGGAAACGGAGGATTCGGGCGTCATCGTCCTGGAGGCCACCGGCGAAACTGCGATGCAGGGACTGGCGGAGTTTAACCGGGACAGCAGCCGCACGCTTTTATTGCAGCATAACCAGGTGCTGCTGCTGGGTTCGTCCATGGCCGAACAGGGCGTCAAAGACCGCATAGACATGTTTATGCGCGAACAGCAGGCCCGCATGGAGGTGCTGATCCTCGTGGTGGACGGGCGTGCGAAAGAGGTCCTTTCCGCCCAGATGGAGCAGGACAGGATTTCAGGGATGTTCCTGTCCAACATGATAGCGGATATGGCGGAGGTATCGCCGCATTATGAGGTGCGGATGCTGGATTTCGCCTCCCGCATACTCGATGAGACCACCTCGCCGGTGGCACCGCTTATCCGGGTGCTGCCAAAGGACGACAAACAGCAAATTGTGATTGACGGCATGGCGGTATTCAAGCAGGACAAAATGATCGGCCGGATGAACAACGACGAGACGCTGGGCTACATATGGGGCATGGGCGACGTGGAGCAGTGCGGCTTTACCGCCGGCAGCTCTCTGGGCAAAGCGGCGTTTCAGACCCGGAAGCTGGATACCAAAAGAACGGTGACGCTTCGTCCCGACGGCGGCGTACAGGTAGCGCTAAACGTGGAGGCGACGCTGAACATCGGCGAGCTGCGCGGATTTGAAGGGATGAAGCCCGAGGAACTGACGCCGCACCTGACGCAGGTGGCCACCGAAGAAATCCGGCGGAAAATAACGGATACCTTTGTGCTGGCCCAGGAGATGAACGCCGACATTTACGGATTCGGCACGTCGGTTTACCGCAAGTATCCCAAAGAGTGGAAATTCATGAAGGCCCGGTGGGACCAGATTTTCCCGGACATCGACCTGGACGTGCAGATCAAGGTGAACATTCCGGCCACGGGGCAGATCATACAATCGCTGGAGATGGAGGGCAGTACGTAATGAGAATCGACAAGTCGCGGATTTCCAGCACCCAGTTTATGTTCATAGCGGCCTGCTTCCTTCAGTCCTCGTCCCTTTTGACCGCGTTCCTGGCCGCCGTTACGAAACATGATTCGTGGCTGGTGGTCATTTTCGGATTCGTCGCCTGCCTGCCGCTGGTATGGGTATTGGCGGCGCTGATGAACCGGTTTCCGGATAAGAACCTGGTGCAGATCCTGCAGGAAGTGTACGGTCCGGTGACAGGCAAAATTTTATCGGTGTTCTACGTCTGGTTTTTCATCACGCTGACCTCGCTGAATGCTATGGACCTTTCCAACCTGGCCAAGCTGACCATCATGGACGAGACGCCCAACGCGGTGCTTTTGGTCACGTGCATGCTGGTGGCCACGCTGGCCGTGCGCCACGGCATCAAGGTAACGGCCCGGTTCGCGCCCCTGTTCGTAGTGGTGGCCTTTGCCATACTGGCCGTTTCCTACGTACTGCTGCTGGGCGAATTCAAGCTGGAAAACTTTCTGCCCATGTTCGACCAGCCGGCCATCAAATACGTGCAGGGTACCCACATCATCGCCACCATACCCTTTGGGGAACTGGTGGCGATGATGATGCTGACGCCCAACGTAGACCTGCGGGGAAAGCGCGTCACCAAATACCTGATGGGCGGCTTTATCATGGGCGGTTTCTCGCTTTTGATTATCAAGCTGCGTGATATTGCGGTGCTGGGCAACATGCTCCACCTGTTTTCGGTGCCCTCCCTGGTGGTGCTGCGCCTGGTGAACCTGGGCGAGGCGCTCAGCCGCGTGGAGATCCTGTTTACCATTGCGCTGATCATGCTGCTGTTCTTCAAAATTTCCATCCTCTACTACATATCGGTGCTGACCATCTCGCAGTTGATGAATATCAAGGCGTACCGGCACATCGTGCTTGCGGCGGGGGCCCTTGTGATCACCTACGGCTTGTCTCTGTACATCACCGCCGTGCAGCATGCCTCCTTTGCCCAGACAACAGCGCCCATCGTATGGTCTCTGTTTGAATTTGTGATACCGCTTGCGACGCTTCTCATCGCCATGTGCAGGAAGCTGGGCAAGCGGCCCGGGATGAAGAACCGCGCGGCGCCGGCACTTGAAAATAGGGGGGTATACCATGAGAATTGACCGATCGCAGATTTCCGGCATCCAGTTCATGTTTATGGCGGCCTGCTTTCTTCAGTCTTCGTCCCTTCTGACCGCGTTCCTCGCGGCCGTTACGAAGCACGATTCATGGCTGGTGGTTATTTTCGGGTTCATCATGAGCCTGCCTATGATCGGCCTGTTCGCGGCGCTGATGAACCGGTTTCCAAACAAGAATCTGGTGCAGATCCTGCAGGAAGTGTACGGCCCGGTGGCGGGCAAAATTATATCGGCACTCTACATCTGGTTTTTCATCACGCTGACCTCGCTGAACGCCACGGACCTGGCAAGCCTGACAAAGCTGACCTTAATGAACGAGACGCCCGACGCGGCGCCCTTGGTCCTGTGCATGCTGGTGGCGGCCCTGGCCGTGCGCCGCGGCATCAAGGTAACGGCCCGCTTCAGCCTGCTGTTTGTTATAGTAGCCTTTTCCATACTAACCGTTTCATGCCTGTTGCTGCTGGGCGAATTCAACTTTGAGAACTTCCTGCCCATGTTTGACCTTCCGGCCATCAAATACGTGCAGGGCACCCACATCATCACCACCATACCCTTTGGGGAACTGGTGGCACTGCTGATGCTGACGCCCAACGTCAAGCTGCGGGGGGCGCGCATCAACAAGTACCTGTTCGGCGGCTTTGTCATGGGAGGCATTTCCCTGCTGCTGATCAAGCTGCGGGATATCGCGGTGCTGGGCAACATGCTTCACCTGTTCTCGGTGCCCTCCTTGGTGGTGCTGCGCCTGGTACACCTTGGGGATGCGCTCAGCCGCGTGGAAATCCTGTTCATCATCGTGCTGGTCATGCTGCTGTTCTTCAAAATTTCCATCCTGTACTACATATCGGTGCTGGCCATCGCGCAATTGACGAACCTCAAGGCGTATCGGCACATTGTGCTTGCGGCGGGGGCCCTTGTGATCACCTACGGCCTGACGCTGTATCCCTCCGCCGTGAAACACGCCGCCTACGCCCAGACCGTTGAACCGATCATGTGGACGCTCTTTCAGATTTTGATACCGCTTCTGACGCTTTTGATCGCCCTAATCAGAAAGCAGCCCAAACTGCCCGAGGCAAAGGAGGTATAACGCATGGCACTGATACTGACCGGCTTTGCGCTGATTGCGTTGATAGACTTATGGCCCATTATGCGCCATTACCGGGGCCGCACCGCGGTCACGTTCTTTCTGCTTTTTATTCCGGCGCTGGTGCTGGCCGTGCTGCAGGCGGCCGGGGTGGAGGTGCCCAGCCTGCTGGTCGCATTGGGCGACGCGCTCAAATCGCTGGGCATCAGCTACTGACCGTCAAGTAAATTTATATTGCCGCATCCTGGAATTTAATGGTAAACTTTTTCATAACAGGCGTCACGTATCGACCGGTCCCCGGGGGCGGGGCAATGGAGGATGCAATATGAAAGACGGCAAGTACCATCTCGATGAAAGGCGTACCATCTCTCTGGGAGGCAGACCGGCGCACATACGGATTCGCGGAACCAGTGAAGAAAATCCCGTACTGCTGTTTCTTCACGGCGGTCCGGGGATATCGGACCGGCACTGGGTATTAAAATACCAGTCGGACCTTTCGGATATCTGCACCCTGGTATGCTGGGACCAGCGCGGCAGCGGCAAAAGCTACACGAAACAGCAGGGGCGGCAAAGCGTCACCGTAGAGGATATGGTGAGCGACGCCTCCGAACTTCTGGACTACCTCTGCGACCGCTTTTCCAAGGATAAAATCTATATCGTGGGCCACTCCTGGGGGAGCGTGCTGGGGGTTCTCTTGACCACGCGCCGGCCGGAACGCGTCGCTGCGTACATCGGCATGGGCCAGGTGGTGAATCTGGACGAAAACGAGCGCATTTCCTATGGGCTCGTCCTTGACGAAGCCCGCCGCCGCGGCGACAAAAGGGCGCTTGGGGCCCTGGAGCGCATAGGCGAGCCCCAAGGCGGGCGCTACGGCTCCATAGACGATCTGATCACCCAGCGCAACTACATGTCAAAGTACGGCGGCGCCAGCTACAACCGCAGCGAATCCATCTGGACATCCATGGTCCTGCCGCTCTTGCGATCGCCCGAGTATTCCCTGGGCGATATGCTCGGCTACGCAAAGGGTTCGTTTTACAGCTTAAAGCAGCTCTGGGACCAAGTGTGCGACACCTGCTTCGACCAGAGTGTAACGCGTATGGACGTCCCGGTTTACATCACCCAGGGGCGGCACGACTGGAACACGCCCCCGTCCATCTCCCACCGCTGGTTTGAGCGGCTTGAAGCGC
>JBMNQS010000047.1:0-17311 GCA_050944255.1 Christensenellales bacterium
CCGGGCATATACAGATGGTACATGTTCTCTATAACAATCGGCATAGTTCCTCCACCAGTTCGTCGATGTCGATGGGCGTGCCGGCCACGTCGATGCCGTGGCTTCTCAGGTCGCAGGCCAATTGCGTGGCCAGCGGGACGTCCAATTGCACCTCATGGAGCTTATCCAGGTTACTGAACACCTCGCGGGGCGCGCCGTCCATGACGATCTCCCCTTCCTCCATGACCACGATGCGGTCGGCCTGGGCCGCCTCGTTCATGAAATGGGTGATGTAGACCACCGTCATGCCCTCCTGCCGGTTCAGGCGGTGCACCGTTTCGAGCACCTCCTGCCGGCCCAGCGGGTCCAGCATGGCGGTGGGCTCGTCCAGGATGATGATTTTCGGGCGCATGGCCAGTATGCCGGCGATGGCGATGCGCTGCTTCTGGCCGCCGGAGAGCATGTGCGGGGCGCGCTGGGCGTAATCGGTCATGCCCACCAATTCCAGCGCCTCGTCCACACGCCTGCGTATCTCTGAGGGCTCCACGCCCATGTTCTCCGGGCCGAAAGCCACGTCCTCCTCCACCACGGTGGTGACCATCTGGTTGTCCGGGTTCTGGAATACCAGACCGGCCATCTGGCGGATGTCCCAGATGTGCTCCGGCAGGGCGGTATCCATCGACATGATCTCCACCGCGCCCTCCTTGGGCAGGAAAAGCCCGTTCAAGAGCTTGGCCAGCGTGGATTTGCCGCTGCCGTTGTGGCCGATGACCGCCACAAAACTGCCCCGCTTAATTTCAAGGTCGATGCCCCGAAGCGCGGCCGTATCCTCGCCCTCCTGGCGCGTATAGTCGTATGTCACGCCGCTGAGGCGAATGACGATGTCCTTTTCCTGCATGAATCTGCCCTTTCCGCCGGTAAAAAGAAAAGGGAACGGACAGCGAGGCAAGCTGCCCTCACGCAATCCGTCCCACTGTGGTGCTGGTTTTTTTACCCTCAGTCGATCAGCTCAAGGATCACCTCGGGCGCTGCGTCGCCGCGGCGCGGTCCCTTTTTGATGATGCGGGTATAGCCGCCGCCCTGGCCCACTTCCTCGCGGCGCGCCGCGTATTTGGGGCCGTACTCCCTGAAAATCTTCTCGATCAGGGGATGACGGATGTCGCCGGTGCGCTCGCGATACTCGGTACGGCTCTCACCGGGCTTCTTTTCTTCCTGGATATCGTACAGATAAGCCATCATTTTGCGGCGGGCCGCCAGCTTGGACGGGGCGTCGTTCGATACCTTGACGGTAACCTTGTTGCCCTTCTCGTCGGTTGCGGCCTTTTCCACTTCCACGGTCTTATCGTGTTGATCCATCGCCATGGTAATGAACCCCTCTGCGATGCTGCGTACTTCCTTGGCGCGCGCCTGCGTGGTCTCGATCCTGCCGTACCATAAAAGGTCCGTCGTCAGGCCGCGCAACATGGCCTCTCTCTGGTCGGACGGTCTGCCCAATTTACGCATTGCCATGTTTCCCTCCTTCTTTAAAGCGAATCAATCGTCGTTGCTGGCCAGGCCAAGGCCCAGTCCAGCGAGTTTCTGCTGTACTTCTTCAAGGGATTTACGGCCCAGGTTGCGCACCTTCATCATATCGCTTTCGGTACACTGGGTCAGCTCATCCACGGTATTGATACCGGCGCGTTTCAGGCAGTTATAGGAACGCACGGAAAGGTCCAGCTCCTCGATGGTCATCTCAAGCAGCTTTTCCTTCTTGTTCTCTTCCTTCTCCACCATGATCTCCACGTCGTTGACGTTGTCCGCCAGGTTCACAAACAGCATCAGGTGCTCGTTTAAAATGCGCGCCGAAAGGCTTGCGGCCTCATCCGGGCGCACCACGCCGTTGGTCCAGATTTCAAGCGTCAGCTTGTCAAAGTCGGTGATCTGGCCCACGCGGGTATTCTCCACCGTGTAGTTGACGCGGCGTACCGGCGTAAAGATGGAATCCATGGCGATCACGCCAATGGCCTGATTCTGCTGCTTGTTCCTGTCGGCGGAGACGTATCCGCGGTTTTTCTCCAGCATGATCTCCATATGCAGGCGCGCGCCGTCGGACAGCGTGGCGATGTGCATATCGGGGTCCAGAATCTCCACGTCGGCGTTGGGCTGAATATCGCCCGCCGTGACCTCGCAGGGTCCCGCAGCGTCGATCACCAGCATTTTGGGCTGGTCGATATAGAGTTTGGCGGTCAGGCCCTTGAGATTCAGGATAATTTCCGTGACGTCCTCTGTGACGCCTTCGATGGTGGAGAACTCATGCTGCACGCCATCGATTTTGACGCTTGTGACGGCCACTCCAGGCAGCGAGGACAAGAGCACGCGGCGAAGGGCGTTGCCCAGCGTGGTGCCGAAGCCTCTTTCAAGCGGTTCAATGACGATTTTACCGTAACGGTTATCCTCGCTCAGTTCGATGTATTCTACTTTCGGCTTTTCAATTTCGATCATCGGAACCCTCCTTCTTTCGTTTGTACGTTTGAGGGCGCACTGTCCTTTCGGGGTTTAACGGGAGTACAGCTCAACAATGAGATGCTCCTGGATGGTCATATCGATATCGTCGCGCTGCGGCAGCGCAATCACTTTCCCGGTAAGGTTTTCGGGATCCATCTCCAGCCATTTGGGAATCTGGCGGTCAACGCCCTCTTTGAGCGTCTTCATGCGGTCATGGTCCCTGGAGGCCTCTTTCACCTGGATCACGTCCCCCACTTTCACCAGATAGGAGGCGATATTGACTTTTCTGCCGTTGACCGTCACGTGGCCGTGGGTCACGAACTGGCGGGCCTGGGCTCTGGAATCGCCGAAACCAAGGCGGTACGCCACATTGTCAAGGCGGGTCTCAAGGATGGCCAGCAGGTTTTCGCCGGTAACGCCTTTGGAACGCTCGGCCATCTCGAAGTATTTAACGAACTGTTTCTCCAGCACGCCGTAGGCGCGGCGGAGTTTCTGTTTTTCACGAAGCTGGATGCCGTATTCGCTGGGTTTGCCTCTGCGGCCCTGGCCGTGCTGGCCCGGAGGGGCGCTGCGGCGGGTGACGGCGCATTTCTGGCTGTAGCAGCGGTCGCCTTTGAGGAACAGCTTGGCGCCCTCGCGGCGGCACTGACGGCAAACAGAATCTGTATATCTTGCCATAGTGTCCTACCCCCTTACACTCTTCTGCGTTTGGGCGGGCGGCAGCCGTTGTGCGGGATGGGCGTCACGTCCTTGATCAGGCTGACTTCCAAACCGGCTGCCTGCAGGCTGCGGATCGCCGCTTCACGTCCGGAACCGGGGCCCTTTACGTATACTTCCACGGTACGCATACCGTGTTCCATCGCCATCTTGGCGGCCTTTTCGGCGGCCATCTGGGCGGCGAAAGGCGTACTCTTCTTGTTTCCGCGGAAACCCAGGCCGCCCGCCGAAGCCCACGCCAGGGCATTGCCCTGCACGTCGGTGATGGTGACGATGGTGTTATTGAATGTGGAGCGAATATGCGCGGCGCCACGCTCGATGTTTTTGCGGTCGCGGCGGCGTACAGAGGTTCGCCTCGTCTTTGCTTTCGGTGCCATATAATCTCCCTCCTATTACCTGGCCTTTTTACGACCGCTGGCGCTGCGTTTGGGTCCTTTGCGCGTGCGAGCGTTCTGTTTTGTGTTCTGGCCACGCACAGGCAGGCCGCGGCGGTGGCGAACCCCGCGGTAACAGCCGATTTCTACAAGGCGCTTGATGTTCAGCGCCACTTCGCGGCGCAGATCGCCCTCCACGTGCAAATGATGATCGATATACTCACGGATCTGGCCCACTTCGGCTTCCGTCAGGTCCCGTATGCGCGTATCGGGGGAAATCCCCAGCTCTTCCAGGATTTTAACGGAGGTCGGGCGGCCGATGCCATGGATATAGGTCAGACCGATTTCTACCCGCTTGTCGCGGGGCAGGTCCACACCGGAAATACGTGCCATGCTTTTCGAGCACCTCCTAATAAATTTCGGTGAATCTTCTATTGAGTGAATCCGCACGTCCTTATAACCGGTGCACCACGCAGGCAGAGGACGGACATGCTATCATCCTCCGGCGTGCAGCCGCGTGCCGCCGATTGGTCAACCATACCATTGTAGGGTGCGCTGCGCGTTTCGTCAACCCTGCTTTTGCTTATGGCGGGGATTTTCGCAGATCACCATCACCCGGCCTTTACGGCGGATGATCTTGCATTTTTCACAGATGGGTTTTACCGATGGCCTTACTTTCATTTTCCCTTACGTCCTTCCTTAGCAAAATCACGATTTGCCGCGCCACGTGATGCGGCCGCGGGTCAAGTCGTACGGCGACAGTTCGACGGTCACCCTGTCGCCGGGCAGTATCCGGATGAAATTCATCCGCAGTTTGCCCGAGATGTGCGTCAGAATCTTATGCCCGTTGGCAAGCTGTACTTGAAACATGGCATTAGGATAAGAATCCGTTACTACACCTTCTACTTCGATGACATCAGTTTTGGACAAAATCTCACTCCTTAAATGCCTTTTTGGATGCCCGCAAGACGGGCTCGGATCTCTGCATCCAGTATGGCCCTGTTTCCCGAGAGTTTAACCTCCAGGTCCTCAAAAAGCTGGGGTTTGGGGCGCAGATGCTTGCGTTTCTTCCGTTTGGGCGAGGCCACTTTGCGAAGATCGCCGTCGGCGATATGGACGTAATCGTCGTCCAGCACCGCTATGACCACCAAGAGGCGGCCCTTATCCCTGCCCGCCCTGGACTCCACCACGCGGCCGATCTGAAATGCCGGTTTCTCCATGGCTTATTCCTCCAGCACCGTCAGGATTTCGGGTCCGTTGTCGGTAATGGCCACGGTGTTCTCGTAGTGGGCCGAATAGGCGCCGTCCGCGGTCAATACCGGCCAGTCGTTATCCGGCACGTATACTTTATACCCTCCGGCGTTGATCATGGGCTCGATGGCCAATACCATCCCCGCCTGCAGCCGTTCGCCGCGTCCGGGACTGCCGTAGTTGAGCACCTGCGGGTCCTCGTGCATATTCTGGCCGATGCCGTGGCCGCACAGGTCCCTGACCACGGAAAATCCGTTTGCCTCCGCGCAGGACTGCACCGCCCAGCCGATGTCGCCCAGCCGTTTGCCGGGGATGCAGACCTCGAGGGCCTTGAAAAAGCTCTGCTTCGTCACGTCCATCAGCTTTCGGGCCTGCGGGGAAATCTCCCCCACGGCGAAGGTCCTTGCCGCGTCGCCCTGCCAGCCCGAGAGGACCACCCCGATATCCACGCCCACGATGTCGCCCTCGCGCAGCCGGTACTTGCCCGGGATGCCGTGGACCACCTGCTCGTTCACCGACGTACAGATATTGGCCGGAAATCCGTTGTAGCCCAGGAACGAGGGGATGCCTCCCTTTTGGAGGATGTAGTCCCTGGCGATGGCGTCCAGCGTCTGGGTGGTGACGCCGCTCTTTACGGCCCTGCCCACCTGCTCCAGGGCGCCGGCCACAATCCGGCCGGCGGCGCGCATCAGCTCGATCTGCTCCCGGCTCTTGAGGATGATCACTTCAGATCGCCCCCAAAATGGCCCGGATGTCGTCGTAGACTTCCTCGATGCTCTTCATGCCGTCCACGGTTTTGACTTTGTCGCCGTAGTGGTCGATCAGCGGCGCCGTCTGGGCCTCGTAGACGCTGAGGCGGTTTTTCACCGTCTCCTCTTTATCATCGTCGCGCTGGTACAGCTTTTCGCCGCAGCGCCCGCAGGTATCTTTATCGTAAGTTTTCACGTGGTAGGTGGCGCCGCAGCCGCACATCCGCCGGCCCGCGATACGCGAGACCAGCTGCTCCGCCGGTACGGCGATATTGATCACCGCGTCCACCCGGTTGTTTTTGTCAAATGCCGCCGCCTGAGCCAGCGTCCTGGGGAAGCCGTCCAGAAGGTAGCCGTTTTCGCAGTCGGGCTGGGCAAGGCGATCCTCCACCATGGAGATGATCAGATCGTCGGGCACCAGCTCCCCCGCGTCCATAAAGGCCTTGGCCTTTTTGCCAAGCTCCGTCTGCTCGCGCAGATTCGCCCGCAGGATGTCCCCGGTGGAGATATGGGCCACCTGGTAGTCCCTTACGATATTGGCGGCCTGGGTGCCTTTGCCGGCCCCCGGAGGGCCGAGAAGAATGATTTTCATAGCCATTTCCTCCTTATTTCAGGAAGCCGCGGTAGTGACGCGCCAGAAGCTGCGCTTCAAGCTGTTTGCTGGTTTCAAGCGCCACGGATACCAGGATCAGGATACTGGTGGGACCGAACATCGACTGCATGCCGGTGGTGGCGGTAAAGGCTGTGGGCACGATGGCCACGGCCATCAGGAAGATGGCGCCAAAGAGCGTCAGCCGGTTGGAGATTTTGCGTATGTAATCGGCGGTGGGGCGTCCCGGACGGATGCCCGGCACGAAGCCGCCGTACTGCTGCATATTCTTGGACATCTCCACCGGATCAAAGCTCATGCTGTTGGAAAAGTACGCGAAAAATACGATCAGCATCGCGTAGATGATCATATAGGCCCATGTGCCCGTTCCCAGGTACCGCTGGTACCATGCGAAGAAGCTGGAACTGGGGAAGAACGCCTGCATGATCAGGTGCGGGAAGGACGAAAGGCTCATGGCAAAGATCAGCGGCAGCACGCCGGCGTTATTGATCCGAAGCGGTATGTGCGTCGACTGCCCGCCGTACATTTTGCGGCCCACCACGCGCTTGGCGTACTGTACCGGAACGCGGCGCTGTCCCATATCCACAAACGTGATGCCCACGATCATCAACAGGATGCCCACTACGATCATCGGCACGATCCAGAAGGAGATGGCGTCGGCGGCCAGAAGCTGGCCGTAGCGGCCGATGGCCATGGGCAAACTGGAGGCGATACCGGTGAAGATGATCAGCGATATGCCGTTTCCGATGCCCTTTTCGGTGATGCGCTCGCCCATCCACATGACCAGGCACGAGCCGGCCGTAAGCGTGACGCCGATGATGAAAAACTGCAGCCAGTGGGGAAGGCCCACGCTGATGAGCACATTGGAGACCGAACCCAGGCTCAAAATGATGCCCATGGACTCCAGCATCGCCAGGCCGATGGTGACATAGCGGGTAATCTTCTGGATTTTTTTCCTGCCTTCCTCGCCGCCCTCTTTGCTCAGCCGCTCCAGCGCCGGAATGGCCACCGAGAGCAGCTGCATGATGATGGAGGACGTGATGTAGGGACCGACGCCCAGCGCGAAGATGGTGAAATCGCCCAGCTGTCCGCCGCTCATCAGGTTCAATAGGCCCAATAGGTCATAGTTGCCCACCTGGCTCTGCAGGTAGGCGATATTCAGGCCCGGCACGGGCACATAACCGCCCAGCCGGTACAGAAACAGTATCATCAGCGTATAGAGAATCTTTTTGCGGATCTCCGGGACTCTCCACGCATTGCGGAGGGTGGTGAGCATGCTCAGATCACCTCTGCTTTCCCGCCGGCTTTTTCGATTTTCTCGCGGGCGGATTCGGTGAATTTCGCCGCCTTCACCGTCACTTTCCTGGTGGTTTCGCCGTTGCCCAGCACTTTCAGGCCGTCGAGCTCTTTCTTGACCAGGCCCGCCTCTTTCGCCGCGGCAAAGTCGATCACCGCGCCGTCTTCAAACCGGTCCAGATCCGACACCTTGATGACGGCATACTCTTTGGCAAACACATTATAGAAGCCGCGCTTGGGAACCCGGCGGGCAAGGGGCATCTGGCCGCCCTCGAAGCCGGGGCGTACGCCGCCGCCTGCGCGGGCTTTCTGGCCTTTATGACCGCGTCCCGAGGTTTTTCCCAAACCCGAGCCGATGCCGCGGCCAACGCGTTTCTTGCTCTGGCGCGCACCTTCGGCCGGCTGCAAATCATGCAATTTCATCGGGGGTGCTCCTCCTTATTTCGAGATAGGTTCTACTTTGACCAGATGGCGGACCCGAAAAATCATGCCTGCCGTGGCCTCATTGTCGGGCAAAACCACGCTATGGTTGAGTTTCCTCAGGCCCATGGCTTCCACCGTGGCGCGGTGCTGGGGTTTTGAACCGATGGTGCTTTTTACAAGCGTAATTTTCACTTTATCCTTACTCATGGATGCCTCCTTAACCGAGCAGCTCTTCAACCGTCTTGCCGCGCTTTTTCGCCACCTGCTCGGGGCTCATCAGCGATCTGAGGCCTTCAAGCGTAGCCTTGGCGCAGTTGATGGGGTTATTGGAGCCGTAGCTCTTGGTACGGATATCGCGGATGCCCGCCATTTCCAGCACGGCGCGGGCCGGACCGCCGGCGATGACGCCGGTACCTTCGGGCGCCGGCAGGAGCAGCACCTTGGCGCGGCCGAAACGGCCGATCGTCTGGTGCGGAATCGTGGTGGCGCTCATGGCTACCGTAATCATATGTTTCTTGGCGTCTTCCACAGCTTTGCGGATGGCCTCGGGAATTTCCGTTGCCTTCCCCATGCCGACACCCACATGGCCCGCGCCGTCTCCCACCACTACCAGTGCCGAGAAGCGGAAGTTACGGCCGCCCTTGACGACCTTGGCCACGCGATTGACTGCAACCAATCTTTCCTGAATATCTACCGTTGCGGGGTCAAAACGCTGTTGCATCGGTGTTCCTCCTTGATTAAAACTTCAGTCCGGCCTCGCGCGCGCCTTCTGCAAGGCTGGCAACACGGCCCGTGTACAGGTATCCGCCGCGGTCGAAGACCACTTCCTTGACACCCTTTTCAAGCGCACGCTCGGCGGCAAGTTTGCCGATGAGTTTGGCCTGTTCCACTTTATTGAGATCCTTGCACTTTTCGCGCACTTCGGCTTCCACCGAGGAGGCGGCCGCCAGCGTATGGCCGGCCACGTCGTCGATCACCTGCGCATAGATGTGCGATAAGCTGCGGTAAACGTTCAGCCGCGGGCGCCCGGCGGTGCCGGAAATCTTTTTGCGCACGCGATAATGCCGGACTTTACGCTCAGCATTTCTGTCGGGTTTTTTAATCATCGCTCTACACTCCTTTACGCGCCGGCTTTGCCTTCCTTGCGGCGTACGCGTTCATTCTCATATCGGATACCCTTGCCCAGATACGGCTCGGGTTTGCGCACCGCGCGGATCTTGGCGGCGATTTCGCCCACCATCTGCTTGGAGATGCCGCGCACAATGATCTTGTTGGGGGCCGGCACATCGAAGGTGATGCCGCCGGTTTCCACGAATTCTACCGGGTGGGAATAGCCCACGCTCAAAACCAGCTTATCGCCGTTTTTCTGCGCGCGGTAGCCCACGCCCACCACGTCCAGCGCCTTAGAGTAGCCGTCGGTGACGCCCACCACCATGTTGTAGATCAGCGCGCGGGAAAGTCCGTGAAGCGCCCTATGCTCCTTCTGATCCGACGGACGGGTGATCGTCATGACGCCGCCGTCGATATTGACTTTGATATCCGAATTGATCTTCTCACTGAGTTCGCCCTTGGGGCCTTTGACGCTGACGGTATTGTCCTTTGCGACATCCACCGTTACGCCCGAGGGAATCTCAATGGGAAGCCTGCCGATTCTAGACATTTCTAATACCTCCCTTTCCCTCTTACCAGATGTAGGCCAGCACTTCGCCGCCGACACCGTTTTTGCGTGCGTTCTTGTCCGTCATGACGCCCTTGGACGTGGAGATGACGGCAATTCCCAGTCCGCCCAGCACTTTGGGCATCTCGTCCTTGCCGGCGTAGATGCGCAGGCCGGGCCGGGAAATACGTTTGAGTCCGGTGATCACGCCCGCGCGGTCGGGACCGTATTTCAGCGTGATGACAAGGCTTTCCTTGGCGCCGTCTCTCTTGACTTCGACGTTGCGGATATAGCCTTCCTCCAGTAATATTTGTGCTATGGCCTTCTTCATCTTAGAAGCGGGCACAGTGGTCTTGTCATGCTTTGCGACCATGGCATTGCGGATGCGGGTCAGCATATCGGCAATGGGATCGGTTGTGACCATCGCTTGAGCCTCCTTTAAATTATCCCGGTAATTAGAAATCCAGTCTTACCAGCTGGCTTTTCTTACGCCGGGGATCTCGCCCTTATAGGCCAACTCACGGAAACAAATACGGCATACGCCATACTTGCGAAGCACCGCGTGCGGACGGCCGCAGATGCGGCAGCGGGTGTACGCACGGGTGGAATACTTCGCCGGACGGGCCTGGCGGACTTTCATACTGGTTTTCGCCACGTATATTTTCCTCCTTGTCAGTTCTGCTGGGCAAAGGGCATGCCCATCAGCCTTAAGAGCTCACGAGCCTCTTCGTCCGTTTTGGCTGTGGTGACAAAAATGATGTCCATGCCGCGGATCTTATCGATGCTGTCGTAATTGATCTCCGGGAACATCAGCTGCTCGCGTATGCCCATGGCGTAGTTGCCGCGCCCGTCGAAGCTCTTGGGGCTCAGGCCGCGGAAGTCGCGCACGCGCGGCAGCGCGATGGAAAACAGCTTATCCACAAACTCGTACATGCGCGTGGAGCGAAGCGTCACTTTGGCGCCGATGCTCATGCCGGTGCGCACTTTGAAGTTGGCCACGGATTTCCTGGCCAGCGTCACCTGCGCCTTCTGTCCGGCGATGGTGGTCATGTCCGCCACGGCCGATTCCAGCGCTTTGGCGTTGTCCTTGCAGTCACCAAGGCCCATGTTCAGCACCACTTTTTCAAGTTTGGGCACCTGGTTGACGTTGTCGTAGGAAAACTGCTGCATCATCGCGGGGACGATTTCATCCTGATACCGCTGCCGAAGGCGCGGCAGCTCTTTGGCCTGTGCTTTTTTCTGTGCCATTGTCCGTATCCTCCCCACTTAGTCGTCAAGGTTTCCGCCGCAGGATTTGCAGACGCGGACCTTTTTATCGCCGTCCATCCGCTTGCCTGTGCGGACGCCCTTTTTGCATTTGCCGCAGTAGAGCATCACATTGGAGGCGTGGATGGAACCTTCTTTTTCAATGCGGCCGCCCACATCGCTCTGGCTGCGGGCTTTGGTGTGGCGGGTGATCATGTTGACCCGCTCCACGATGACCCGGCGGCTCCTGGGGTTCACGGCCATAACCTTGCCCTGCTTGCCCTTTTCGGTGCCGGAAATCACCACCACCGTATCGCCGGTCTTGACGTGCATCTTGCTTCTTGTCTTGGGAATTGACATACCTTTTCGTCCCCTCCCTTACAGTACTTCAGGGGCGAGCGACACGATACGAAGATAATCGCGTTCGCGCAGTTCCCTGGCCACGGGCCCGAAGATACGGGTGCCGCGGGGTTGTTTTCCGTCGCCGATGATCACGGCGGCGTTGTCGTCAAAGCGGATATAGCTGCCGTCGACCCGGCGGGTGCCCTTTTTGGAGCGGACAATCACCGCGCGGACGACGTCGCCCTTTTTCACCGTGCCGCCCGGGGAAGCGGTCTTCACCGAGGCCACGATGGTGTCTCCGATATTGGCCGAGCGCCTGAAAGAGCCGCCCAGCACACGGATGCACATGATTTCTTTAGCGCCGGTATTGTCGGCGACTTTCAAACGCGTTTGCGGTTGAACCATAGGTGTATCCTCCTTCTGCCAGGCTTACTGGGCCCGTTCGATAATTTCCACCAGGCGCCAGTGCTTGTCACGGCTTATAGGCCTGGTCTCCATGATGCGGACCGTATCGCCGGTGCCGGCGGCATTCTCTTCATCATGGGCTTTGAATTTCTTCGTCCTGTTGACGGTCTTGCCGTACAGCGGGTGCTTCACCTTGCTGGTGATGGCCACCACGATGGTCTTATCCATCTTGTCGCTGACGACTGTCCCCACACGGGTTTTGCGGCGGTTATTTCGAATATCACTCATCCTCTATGCTCCTTTCAAAACCCGCTTACGCCTGCGCAGCTTTGTTTTCAAGCTGCCGGAGGCGAAGGATCGTGTTGACGCGCGCAATGTTCTTTTTGCACTGGCGGATCAGCATGGGGTTGTTTAACTGGCCCGTTGCCAACTGGAAGCGCAGATTGAAAAGCTCCGTCTTCAAATCGCCCAGTTTCTGGTTCAGTTCCGGTGTGGTCATTTCCTGAAACTCTTTAGCTTTCATCGCCTTCACCACCCTCTGCGACTTCTTCATTGTCCGCCGCGGACGCCCCGCCTATCGGCGGCTCTTCAAAATCGATGGGAGGATACTCCACATCGGAAATCTCCGAGTCGTCCTTCTTTATGAAGCGGACTTTCAGAGGCAATTTGTGCGACGCAAGGCGCAGGGCCTCGCGGGCGGTTGCCTCGGGAACGCCGGCGATCTCAAAGAGCACGCGGCCGGGCTTGACCACGGCCACCCAGTACTCGGGAGATCCTTTACCGCTGCCCATGCGGGTTTCCGCGGGCTTCTGGGTCACCGGCTTATCCGGGAAAATCTTGATCCACACTTTGCCGCCGCGGCGGATAAAGCGGGTCATGGCGATACGGGCGGCCTCGATCTGATTGGAGGTGACCCATGACGGCTCCAGCGCCTGGATGCCGTAATCGCCGTAGGCAAGGAAGTTGCCCCTTTGGGCCTTGCCCTTCATGCGGCCGCGGAAAACTCTGCGACGCTTGACTCTCTTGGGCATCAACATCGTTTAACGCACCCCTCTTTCCTGACCGGCGGCGCGCTGGTCCTTCTTGGCGGGCAGTACCTCGCCCTTGTAGATCCAGATCTTTACGCCGATGCGGCCGTATGTGGTATGGGCTTCCGCGAAGCCGTAGTCGATGTCGGCCCTAAGCGTCTGCAGCGGAATCGACCCTTCGTGATAGCCTTCGCTCCTGGCGATCTCGGCGCCGCCCAGACGGCCCGATACCTGCGCTTTAATGCCCTTTGCGCCGGCCTTCATGGTGCGGCCGATGGCCTGCTTGAGGGCGCGGCGGAAGCTGATGCGGCGGCCGAGCTGCGCGGCCACGTTTTCGGCCACCAGCTGGGCGTCCATATCGGCGTTGCGGATTTCCACCACGTTGAGGGAAATCGGCTTGCCGGTCATCTTCTCCATATCCTTGCGGATGGCTTCCACGCCTGCGCCGCCTCTTCCGATGACGATGCCGGGACGGGCGGTAAAGATATTGATAGTGATCTTGCCGGCGGCGCGCTCAATATCGATCCTGGAGATGCCGGCGGCATTGAGTTTCTCTTTTAAGGTTGTTCTGATCTGATAGTCCTCGATGAGGAAGTCGGCGAACTGTTTCTTGTCGGCGTACCAACGGGTACTCCAGCCCTTAATCACGCCTACTCGCGCTCCGTGAGGATTGACTTTTTGGCCCATGATAACCCTCCTGCCTTAGTTTTTCTCATCAAGGATGATGGTGATGTGGCTGGTGCGCTTGCGGATTCTCGCCGCGCTGCCGCGAGCACGGGCGCGAAAGCGTTTGAGCGTCGGCCCGGGGCCGGCAAACACCTCTGCGACATAGAGGTTTTCGCGATCGAGCATCTGGTTGTTCTCCGCGTTGGCCGCCGCGGAAAGCAGCAGCTTCTTCACCACCGGGGAAGCGCTCTTGGGACTGAACTCCAAGAAGGCTTCGGCGTCCTGCACGCTCTTGCCCCGGATCTGGTCGATCACCAGCTTCACCTTCGAGGGCGAGATGCGGATGTACTTTGCCACCGCGTGCGGGCGCGTGTCTTTATTCTCGCGGCGCGCGGCCGCTTTTTCCTTCACTCTTGTAGCCATTTATGCTCCTCCTTCGCCATCAGCGTCCGCCGGACGACTTCTCGCCGGCGTGACCGCGGAATGTACGGGTGGGCGCAAACTCACCGAGCTTATGGCCGACCATCTCTTCGGTGACGTAGACCGGCACATGTTTGCGGCCGTCGTGAACGGCGATGGTATGCCCCACGAAATCGGGGAAGATGGTGGACGCACGCGACCAGGTGCGCAGCACCCGCTTCTCGTTCTTCTGGTTCATCTCCACGATTTTCTTCAGAAGCCGCTCATTGACGAAAGGCCCTTTTTTAATTGATCTTGACATCAGTTAGCCTCCTATACGTTTAGCGTGCCGCGTTACTTCTTGTAGCGGCGACGAACAATGAACTTGTCGCTGGGTTTGTTCTTCTTGCGGGTGCGGTGACCCAGCGTCGGCTTGCCCCAGGGGGTAACGGGCCCGGGCATGCCGATGGGGCTCTTGCCCTCGCCGCCGCCGTGGGGGTGATCCACAGGGTTCATCACCACGCCGCGCACCGTGGGCCTCCAGCCCATGTGGCGCTTCCTGCCGGCCTTGCCGATGGAGATGTTCTCATGGTCCAGGTTGCTTACCTGACCGATGGTGGCCCTGGCCAGCATGGGGACCCTTCGAACCTCGCCCGAGGGCAGGCGTATCTGGGCGTAATCGCCCTCCTTGGCCATCAATTGGGCGCAGGTGCCCGCCGCGCGGCACATCTGCCCGCCCTTGCCGGGAATCAGCTCGATGTTGTGCAGCAGCGTGCCCAGGGGAATGTTCGCGATGGGCAGGCAGTTGCCCACCTTGATCTCCGCCTGCTCGCCCGAGGAAAGCATCTCGCCTATTTTCAAACCGTCGGGAGCCAGTATGTAGCGCTTCTCTCCGTCCACGTAGTGAAGAAGAGCGATGTTGGCGCTGCGGTTGGGATCGTACTCGACGGTGGCCACTTTGGCGGGCACGCCGTCCTTGTTGCGCTTAAAGTCGATGATGCGGTATTTGCGCTTGGCGCCACCGCCTCTGTGACGGACGGTGATACGGCCGTCAGCGTTTCGGCCGGCCTGACTCTTGAGCGTGCGCACAAGAGACTTTTCCGGTTTGGTTTCGGTGATCTCTTCGAACGTGGATACCGACATGAAACGCCGGGCCGGAGAAGTTGGTTTATAATTTTTAATCGCCATGGGGCTCCTCCTTAACTTCTTAAGCCATGCCTTCGAAGAATTCGATGGGCTTGGAATCCGGCGTCAGCTGCACGATGGCCTTTTTCACCTCGGGCGTCCTGCCCTGCGTCTTGCCCTGGCGCTTCATCTTGCCGGGCGTGCGCATGGTGTTGACCTTGGCCACCTTCACGCCGAAGACGGCTTCCACGGCCTGGCGGATCTCGGTCTTGTTGCTGCGGATATCCACTTCAAAAGCGTATCTTTTGTCCGCGATCATATCGTAGGTGTTCTCCGTCAGCACCGGACGGATGATGATGTCATGCAGATGTTTCATCAGGCGTACACCTCCTGAATCTTCTCCACCGCCGCGCGCGTGGCGATGACGGTATCGCACTTGAGCAGGTCCACCACGTTGAGGGTGTTTACCAGAAGGGTCCTGGTGCCCTTTATGTTGCGCAGCGAGTTGATGATGTTCATATCCGCTTCGGGCAGCACCAGAAGCACTTTTTTGCCGGCGCCCACGGCGGACAGGATCGCCTGCATGTCGCTGGTCTTGGGGGCCGGGAGCGACAGTTCGTCCAGGATGATGATCTTGCCGTCGGCCACCTGCGCGGACAGCGCGCTTTTGAGGGCCAGGCGGCGGACTTTCTTGTTGACTTTCAGCGTGTAGGCGCGGGGTTTGGGGGCGAACACCACGCCGCCCTTGATCCAGTGCGGGGCGCGGATGGAGCTCTGACGGGCACGGCCCGTGCCCTTCTGGCGCCAGGGTTTGCGGCCGCCTCCGCGGACCTCCGAGCGGGTCAGTGTGGACTGTGTTCCCTGCCGGCGGGCCGCCAGCTGTGCGCGCATCACTTCGTGCATCACGGGGATATTGGGCGCGATGCCGAAGATGGCGTCGGAAAGTTCCATCTCACCGGCCTTGCCGCCCTTTGTATCGAGTACTGCTACTGTAGGCATTGTGATCCTCCTTCACTTGAGCTTGCGCGCTTAAACCTTGACCGTTTCGCGTACGATGACGAGGCTGCCGCGGATACCGGGCACCGCGCCACGCACCAGCAGCAGATTGCGATCGGTATCCACGCGAACCACTTCAAGGTTCTGGATGGTGACCTTCTCCGCGCCGTAGCGGCCGGGTAATTTGCGGTTTTTAATGACGCGGGACGGGCTTGCGCCGGGTCCCATGGAGCCGGGTCTTCTGTGGAATCTCGACGCGCCGTGGGACGCTCTGCCGCCGCTGGAGCCCCAGCGCTTCATGACGCCGGCGGTGCCTTTGCCGCGACTTCTGCCCGACACGTCCACTTTATCGCCTTCCTCGAAGATGTCGGCTTTAATTTCCTGGCCGACCTCGTATTCGGCGCTGTTTTCAAAGCGGAACTCTTTGAGGTAGCGGCGGGGCTCTATGCCCGCTTTATCGAACCGGCCCATTTTGGGTTTGTTCACCAAACTTTTGCGGATATCGCCGAATCCCACCTGGACGGCCTCGTAGCCGTCATGCTCGCCGCTCTTTTTCTGGACCACGACGCAGGGGCCTGCCTCCACCACGGTGACGGGGATGACGGTGCCATCGGCCGCAAAGATCTGGGTCATGCCCAGTTTTTTGCCTAATATTGCCTTTTTCATGGATGTCCCTCCTCGCCTTACAGCTTTATCTCGATATCCACGCCGGCAGGCAGGTCAAGACGCATCAGCGCGTCCACCGTCTTGCTGGTGGGATTGAGAATGTCGATAAGCCTTTTGTGTGTCCGCATCTCGAACTGTTCGCGCGAGTCCTTATACTTGTGCGGCGCGCGAAGGATCGTGATGATCTCCTTTTCCGTGGGCAGCGGGATGGGGCCTGAGACACTGGCGCCCGTCCTTGTGGCCGCACCGACGATACGCTCGGAAGCCATATCGATCAAAACATGCTCGTAAGCCTTTAATTTGATGCGGATTTTCTGATTTTCCATTGATATCCTCCTTCATCAATCTCAAATACACTGCGCCGTGTGTGCCGCTCCATATTTTTACGGCGCAGAACGCCTTTGAGACTGCCGTCCGATTGTCGGACATGGTCCACGGAAATTACCCGGGCGTACCGGCAACCTTCCGCTTCAACCCGTTTTTACAGTCACAATCAGTTATTATAGATGATCCCGCCGCAAAAAGCAAGCGAAATCTTGATTTTGCCTCATAAATAAGCCTTTGGGGCCTTTCGGAGCCCGTTTTTTCCTTATTCTCCCAATCGGAGAAGAAAAATACGGAGGCCGCGCATCGTCAGGCCAAAAGGCGAAGGGCTTTTAAGCCCGCCGCCTCTGCCTGAAATTCATTCGATCAGTCGGCAATGACGCTGGCCACGACGCCGGCGCCCACCGTGCGGCCGCCCTCGCGGATAGCAAAGCGCAGGCCTTCCTCGATGGCAATCGGCGTGATCAGCTTGATCTCCATCTGGATGTTGTCTCCGGGCATCACCATCTCCACCCCCTCGGGCAGCGTGATGGTTCCCGTCACGTCCGTCGTCCTGAAATAGAACTGCGGACGGT
>JBMNQS010000048.1:0-17289 GCA_050944255.1 Christensenellales bacterium
CTCCGCATATGCTCGCTGACCTTGAAAAATCATCCTTCAGCAACATCGAGCAGCAGAGCCTTGAGTTTGTGAAATACACGCTCGACCCGTGGGTGGTGCGCTGGGAGCAGTCCATGTGCCGCGCCCTACTTTCCGACAGCGAAAAACCAACAGTGTTTATCAAGTTCAACGTTGACGGACTTCTGCGAGGCGATTACGAAAGCCGTATGAGCGGTTATGCGACCGCAAGACAAAACGGATGGATGAGCGCGAATGATATCCGTGAGCTTGAAAACCTCGACCGCATCCCTGCGGAACTTGGTGGCGATCTTTACCTTATCAACGGTGCAATGACCAAATTACAGGACACAGGCGCGTTCGCAAATTCAAAAGGAATGGAGGAAACAATCAAATGAAGAAATTCTGGAACTGGGCGCGGGATGAAGATTCCGGTGTCAGAACACTCTATCTGGACGGCACAATTGCCGAAGAGTCATGGTTCGACGACGATGTCACCCCTAAAGCATTTAAAGCAGATCTTAATGCTGGAGAGGGTGACATTGTTATTTGGATCAACTCTCCCGGCGGCGACTGTATCGCTGCGAGTCAGATCTATACCATGCTCATGGATTACAAAGGCAAAGTCACCGTAAAAATCGATGGAATTGCGGCGTCGGCAGCAAGCGTTATCGCAATGGCGGGAACTGAGGTGCTGATGGCCCCAACAGCCCTCATGATGGTGCATAACCCGCTGACCATCGCAATCGGCGACAGCGAAGAAATGCAGAAAGCCATCGCTATGCTGGACGAAGTCAAAGAAAGCATCATCAATGCCTATGAAATCAAAACCGGACAGTCCCGTGCGAAGCTCTCTCACCTTATGGATGCTGAAACCTGGCTAAATGCCAACAAAGCAATTGAATTAGGCTTTGCCGACGGCATTCTGGAGAATGAGAAAAAGAGAATTCAACCGGACGATGTCACCTATGCATTCAGCCGCAGAGCAGTAACGAACTCGCTGCTGAGCAAGGCGGTGTTCCACGAGGAGGGTAATATCCTGATTGTTGCAGAGAAATATCAGACCGGTTTTGATGAACCTCTCTTGCATACCATGATCGTGGATAAGGAGCTCCGAGATGTAAAAGCCGTTCAAACTCTTAGCCGCGTTAACCGAATCTATCCTGGCAAAGCCTACATGGAAAACACGGAAGCCTATGAACAACTTTTCCTTGATGCAGATAAATATCAGGCCGTTATGCGAGCTCTGGCAGATAGACTGTACAGAGAATTGCACGACGGTAAATAAAACGGAAGCGAGGTAAGCTCAGATTAACCTTTATTCTTATCACGCTTATATTTATTTCCTCGGCTAACGATTTTGTAGTGTAAGCAAATCCGAAGTAGTCAGCCAGGACTACAAACATTATAAAAAGAAAAAGGGCTCCCGAAGCTCGCATCAAAAAGGTGCTGGACCTCGGAAGCCCTTGTTTAATACTCTTTTTCGGCACATTGTTGCTGTAGAAATAACTTGTTGTTTGTAGCAAAGACGGTATCTTCATGGTGTTGTACTGCGACATAGGGAAGTTACCACCCACAATCTAAAAATTCCCCGTTTGCCGAGTGCACACCCTATGCACACCCCCAAGTTACCGTTTGCCGAGTGTAAGGCGTAATCATGCTATATGCTCCATAGATAGGGCTTTTTCTTTTCACGCTACAAACGGCAGAAAAGAAAAAAAGCCGCCAGAAAGCCTTGCTACCAAGACCTTCTGACGGCTACCGTGTGCAAAATAAAAACGCCAGCATTGTATCAATACTGACGTTATTATCTGGCGGAGAAGGAGGGATTTGAACCCTCGCGCCGGTTTCCCGACCTACACCCTTAGCAGGGGCGCCTCTTCGGCCAACTTGAGTACTTCTCCATGCCCGATTCAAAACATATTATAACCAGGGTTTCCCTGATAGACACCATGCATCATAACATAAAATCATTTGCCAATCAAGTTCTTTGTTGCGCATAAAGGAACGAAAAGTTATAATAACTATAGTAAGTTTTAACATATCCTGCGCTCTTTCGGGACGCGTTCTGCCCGTATAGCCGCGGGCGCAAGAAAGAAGATAAAAGAAAAATGCAGAACAACGCTTACAATGCCCACGGGCAAGCAGGGCAGGACGACCTGATGCCCGTCCCCAAAAAAAGACCGGCGCCGTTTTACGCCGTGGCCGGCTTCTGGCTGCTCTACGCGCTTGTTTTTCCGCTGTACCGCTGGATGGATTATCTGATCGCGGGGGCGCTGTCGGCGGCGCTGTTTTTTATATTGGAAAAGGCTCTGCCGCCTAAGATCGAGTACGTGCCGCGGCCCAGGGAAATTCCTTTTACCGGGCCCGACGCCGCCGAACAAATTATCCGGGCGGGCGAAACGTTCGTCAAGCGGCTGCACCAGGCGGATACGGACATCGACGACGAGATCGTCTCCGGGCAAATTGTACAGCTGAGCCTTTATACGAAGAAGATCACCGATCACATCCGGGAGCATCCGGATAAGGCACCGCGGGTGCGGCGGTTCATGACGTACTATCTGCCGATGCTGATGGGGCTTCTGGACGCGTATGCCCAGGCGGAGCAGCAGGAGGTGGACAGCGCCAACATTTCGGCCATCAAGCGGCGGGTGGAAAGCTCGCTGGAGAACATTATAACGGCCTTCAGCCGGCAATTGGACGCCCTGTTTGAGGACCGGGTGATCGATATCTCCGCGGACATCCAGGTGCTGGAAAACATGTTTGCCCGGGAGGGTTTTATCGTCGCGGCGAGCGAACAACCCGGCAGCGAACCGGCTGCGACGGAGGAAGAAGAAGAAAACGGCCGCGGGCCCATTATCCCCCTGGAAACGATCCGAAAGGCCAATAAACGATAAAGAAGGTGCAATCCCTATGAATCAGGACAATACCCACGTACCCACTATACCAGTAATCGATCTGGAGCCGGCCAAAAAGTCCGTATCGCCGGTAACGGCCGACGTGCCCCCTCCGCTGGACGAGAGCGCGCTGACCGACGAGGAAAAAAAGATCGTCGAGGACGTGGCGCGCCAAATCGATATCTCCGATTCGTCCATGGTGCTGCAGTACGGCTCCGATGCGCAGCGGCGCATGAGCAATTTTTCCGAGACCGCGCTGTCGTCGGTGCGCACCAAGGACATGGGCGAGGTGGGCGATATGATCTCAAGCCTTGTGCTGGAGCTGCGCAGCTTTTCCGCCGACGAGCCTAAGGGCGGCGGCCTGTTTCGCCGCGTGCGCCGGGGCATCGAAACCCTGAAGGCCCGGTATTCCAAGGTGGAGAACAACGTGGATAAGATCGCCGCCATTTTGGAGGGGCATCAGGTGCAGCTCTTCAAGGACATCGCGGTGTTTGACCGGATGTACGACAACAATCTGGCCAATTTCAAGGCGCTGAGCCTGTACATCATTGCCGGGAAGAAGAAGCTGGCCGAGGCCAGGGAGGTCACGCTGCAGGAGCTTCGTCAGAAGGCGCAGGAAAGCGGCCTCGCCGAGGACGCGCAGGCAGTCAACGATTACGCGGCGCTGTGCGAGCGCTTTGAGAAGAAGCTGTACGATCTGGAGCTGACGCGGATGATCAGCATCCAGATGGGCCCGCAGATACGCCTTGTGCAGAACAACGATATGCTGATGGCCGATAAGATCCAGTCGACACTGGTCAATACGATTCCCCTTTGGAAGAGCCAGATGGTGCTGGCGCTGGGCATCCATCATTCCAACGAGGCCATTGCCGCGCAGCGCAAGGTGTCGGATATGACCAACGAGCTGCTGCTCAAAAACGCTGAGACGCTCAAACAGGGCACCATCGCGGCGGCGAAGGAATCCGAGCGCGGCATCGTGGAGATCGAGACGCTCACCCAAACCAACAACCTTCTGATCCAGACGCTGGACGAAATGGTGAACATCCAGAAGGAGGGCCGTCAGAAGCGCCTTGCGGCGGAGGTGGAGCTGGTGAAAATCGAGGGCCAGATCAAGCAGAAGCTGCTGGAGCTTTCCAAATAAATGAAAAACGATTGGGGCAGAAAAACAGCGGCGGCGGTCATGGCGCTGGCCATTGTATGCGCGATATTCATCGGCGGGGGCCGGTCGGTATCCGCCCTGCGCAAAAGGGTGACCGACGTCTTTACACTGGGTGAAAATAAAGATGGGCTTGGCATCGCCGGGGAATTGCAGACTATCGCCACGCTGGCGGCCAATATGCTGACCATGGCCGAAAAGTACCTGCCGGACGGCGATGCGGCGCTGGAGAACTTACGGGCCGCCCGCCAGACGCTGGCGGAATCGGACACGCCAAAGGAAAGCTACCGGGCGTGCGCCGATTTGGAGCAGGCCATGCAAGCGCTCTACCACCGGTTGGGGCAGGAGGCGCTTTCAGACCGGGACCAGCAGTACCGCGAAGGGTTCATCCTGCAGATGAATTCATCGCTGAATATCATCCGCCACGACGCCTACAATGACGCGGCGCAGGCCTACAACGACGAAATATCCCGATTTCCGGCCAGTGTGTTTGCAGGACTTTTTGGCATCGGCCGCCTGGAATATTATGGAGAGTAAATCATGAATAAAAAATCAAGCAAAAAACGGTGGGTTTCCCGTGCGTTGGCGGCGTGGGCGCTGATGGCCATGCTGACGCTCTTTGCCGGCACGGCGCTGGCACTGCCTGAGCCGACGCAGGATTTCTATGTGAACGACTTCGCCCGGGTCCTGGATGCGGATACCAAGCGGGAGATCGTGGAAGCCAACGACGAGCTGGACAACGCCTTCGGGGCGCAGATCGTGGTGGCGACGGTGGACTACACCGACGGGCAGGACATCGAGGATTACAGCTACGATCTGTTCAACGAGTGGGGCATCGGCTCCAGCGATGAGAACAACGGCGTGCTGCTGCTGCTTGTCATCGGGCAGGAGGATTACTGGTGCACCGTGGGCACGGGCCTTGAAAATGTGCTGACGGCGGACGTTATCGGCGACATTCTCTGGGATCACCTGGAGGAGGACTTCGCAAGCGAAAATTACAGCCGCGGCGTGCTCAGCACGTTCAACGCCCTGTTCAATGAGGTGGCGGACCATTACCAGGGCGCGGCGCCGCCTGCACAGAGCGCAGCGCCTGTTCCGACCGGCGGTACGGGCACCGCCCGCCCCGCGCAGCCCGACCGCCCGGGCTCTTCGTCGGCGGGCAGCGTCATCGGCGGACTGTTTATGGCCCTGTTGGTCATCGGCGGGATCATTCTTGTCATCGCGCTTCTGGCAAGGCCCCGCAGGCCCTACTATTACGGCGGAGGACCCGTTTACGGACCGCCGCCGTACAGGCCGTTTTACAGGCCCTTCTGGCGGCCAAGGCCCATGATTTTCCATCACCACCACAGGCCCCATCCGCCCCACGGGTATCATGGGGGCACACAGCCGCCCCCAACCGGCGGCGTGGGCTCACCTCCGCCCAGTCATACGCCCGGCCCCAGGGCCGGAGGCGGCGGCTCCACAAGGGGCGCCGGTACGGGCCGCTCTTCGGTATCGTCCCGCGGCTCCTCGGGTATTTTCGGCTCGGGTGCCGGTCGCAGCAGCTCCGGCGGCGGGCGCTCATCCTTCGGCGGCGGGCGCTCGTCCTTCGGCGGAGGCGGGCGAAGCGGGGGCGGCGGCGCCTCGCGCGGCGGTGGCGGCGGACGCGGCGGCGCCGGCAGGGGCCGGTAAAACAAAGTGTGTCTCAATCGCTTGCGCATCATGATCAGAGCTTTTTTCGCGCGGAGAAAGGCTCTGATCATTTAGTTTGAGCTTTTTGATCGGAACGCCGGTTTGAATATGCACGCCTCCCGGCCGATTTATGCCAGGCCGAAAATGTTCAACCCTTACGGCGCAGCGCAGGCGGCGAATACTAATTGTTTAACAATTCGTTTTGATTTGCCGGTTGTTTATTCACGGCCCGTTCACATATAATACGTACAATAAGCCCAGATCATGTTTTGGAGGTATAAGATGCAGCAGAAAAAGAGAAGATGGCCGGTTGTACTGGCGGTTGCGGCGGTGCTTATCGTGGCGGTGATGGTCATACTGCCTATGATGCGGCAGACCGGCAACGCTTTGGGATATAAGGCGTACGAGGTGGCAAACGGCGACATCGAGACCACAGTCACCGGCAGCGGCACCCTCTTGGGCGCGGATACGTTGTCAGTGGAGGTACCCGGCGGCCTGAAAATCGACCGGGCGCTTGCAAGGGCCGGGGATCTCATTGAAGAGGGCGGCGTCATCGCGTCGCTGGACCCAGACAGCGTCAGGGAGCTTTCCTCGCAGCTTTCCGCGCAGATTGCCCAGGCGGACAGGAACCTGCGGAGCATGAGCGCCAATAAGACGGTGAAGAGCGTTTCCGCGCCGGTGGAGGGACGCATCAAAAAGGTGTACGTGGAGGCGGGCGACGACGTATCCGAGGCCATGACGCAGCAGGGGGCGGTGATGCTTTTGTCCACCGACGGCCTGATGCGGGTGCAGATCAAAACCGATGAGGACCTGTCGCTTTCCGGCCGCGTGAGGGTCCAGTGGGACGGCGGCTACAGGACCGGCGATATCGCCATGCGGACAGACGACGGCTACATTGTCACGCTGGAGGACAAAACGGCGCCTTACGGCGGGACGGCGGAAGTTTTAAGCGGCGACAAGCGCCTTGGCGAGGGCATCCTTGAGATCAACGCGCCGATGAAGGTGCTGGCCCCGGGCGGCACGGTAAAGACCATCCACTATTCCACCGGAGCGTATATTTATGCGGGCACGAAGCTGTTGACGTTGGACAACGGACCCATGACCGACGATTACCAGCAGCAGTTCATCGGGCGTGAAAAGCTGGCGGAGGATTTGAAGACGGTGATGACCTACCAGCTGAATCCTTATATCCGCGCCCCGAAGGACGGCGTGGTCAGGGAGCTTTTCACATCGGATAAACAAGTTCTGGGCACAGCCCTGGGGCCCGCGGCGCAGGCGGCGATGCTTGAAACCGGCGGCGTCACGAAACTTGAGGTGGAGATCGACGAATTGGACATCTCGGAAATCAAGCTGGGCCAGACCGCCCGGGTGCGACTGGACGCCATTTCGTCGGAAGCCTTTGAAGCCTCGGTGGTCCGCATTTCCAGAAGCGGTATCAAAAAGGGCAGCGGCACCTCCTACACGGTGGAGCTGCAGCTTGAAGAGGATGCCCGGTTCTTCGCGGGAATGAACGCCAACGCCGTCATACTGATCGAGCGGGTGCAGGACGTTCCGGTGATTCCCATCGAGCTGATCCATGAGGATGAGAGCGGCATCTACGTATTCGTCTCGCCGGGCAGGCTGCTGGACGGGTCGGATAGGGTGCGGGCGGACATCAAAACCGGGCGTTCCGACGGCATCAACACGCAGGTCCTTTCGGGCCTTGAGACAGGTGATACGGTGCTCTACCAGGAGCAGTCCGCCGGGCAGATGCTGATGCAGATGCGCCGCATGCAGATGGGTGATGTGCAGCCGCCCGCGACCGGAGGTGAGGCGACCGATGGGCAGTGATGAAAAATTGATCGAAATGCGGGACGTCTCGAAAATCTACACCATAGGCGGCGAGGAGGTACGGGCGCTGGACAGGGCGAACCTGTCGGTTGCCCAGGGGGAGTTCGTCAGCATCATCGGTCCCTCCGGCAGCGGAAAATCCACGCTGATGAACATTATCGGCTGCCTGGACGTGGCCGACGAGGGCCAGTACATACTCGACGGGCAGCCCATCGGTCAGTATTCGCAGGGCCAGCTGGCCAAAATACGCAACCGCAAGATCGGCTTCGTGTTTCAGAGCTTCAATTTACTGTCCAGAATGACGGCGGCGGAAAACGTGGAGCTTCCGCTGATCTACCAGGGGCTGGCTTTCTCCAGGCGCAAAAAGCTGGTGGACGAGGCGCTGGAACGGGTGGGTCTTTCCGACAGGAAGCGGCATAAGCCCACGGAGCTCTCCGGCGGGCAGCAGCAGCGCGTCGCCGTGGCTAGGGCGCTGGTGACCTCCCCGTCGCTGCTATTGGCGGACGAGCCAACGGGCAACCTGGATTCAAAGACGAGCCGGGATATCCTTTCACTGTTCCGCCAGATCCATGCGGCGGGCAACACCATCGTTCTGATCACCCACGACGGCGACGTGGCGTCGCAGGCCCAGCGCAGGATACAGATCATGGACGGAAGGACGCAGGAGGTGGTCTCATGATCGTGCAGGCGATAAAGATGGCCGGCAAGGCCATTGCCTCCAACAAGATGCGGTCGTTTCTGACGATGCTGGGCATCATCATCGGGATTGTGGCGCTGGTGGTGATGATCTCGCTGGTGGGCGGCGCCACGAGCTCCGTGACGGGCGAGATCGAAAGCCTGGGCTCCAACCTGATCAGCGTGCAGGTGCTGGACAACAAGGGCAACCCCATGTACCTTCCCGACGTGGCGGTGCTGACGCAACTGGATGAAATAGCGCTGGCAGCGCCGGTGGGCACCAGCAGCGGCACGGCCAAATACGCCTATACGGAAAAGAGCGTCAGCGTAAACGGCACCACGGCAGTCTACAAGGACATCCAGGCCCTCGAGCTGGAGGGCGGGCGCTTCATCCGCACCACAGACGTGGAAAACGGGTCCTACGTGGCGGTGCTGGCACAGGATACGGCCAGGGAGCTCTTCGGCGCCACGGACATACTGGGGGAATTGTTCACCATCGACGGCCGGCAGTTCATGGTGGTGGGCGTACTCGCCGAGGATACCTCCATGATGTCCGCCTTTATGAGCAGCCTGAACGTATACGTGCCCTACAGCGTGGAGAGCCGCATCAGCGGCAAAAACGAGGTGACGGCCTTCTACGTCTCCGGCAGCGACGCGCAGGACTTAAGCGGCACCGAAAAGGCCATCCGCCAGTACATGAATAAAAGGCTGCGCCAGGATGAGGACGCTTATTTATTGATGAACCAGTCCACGCTCCTGGACGCGGTCAGCAGCGTCACCGACATGATGACGCTGCTTCTGGGCGGCATAGCGGCCATCTCCCTTCTGGTGGGAGGCATCGGCATCATGAACATCATGCTGGTGTCGGTCACCGAACGCACCAAGGAGATCGGCATCCGGAAGGCCATCGGCGCCGGCCGCGGCAGCATCATGCTGCAGTTTCTCATAGAGGCGCTGATGGTCAGCCTCATCGGCTGCGCTATCGGGCTTGCGCTGTCCTGGGCGATACTGGAGGTGATCGGGCTGATCGCAGGCGAGCTGATGAGCTTTCAGATGACCGCCGGCGTGGTGGGCATGGCGGTGAGCTTCTCCGTGGCCATCGGCGTCATCTTCGGGCTGTACCCGGCCAACAAGGCTTCCTCAAAGCATCCCATCGAGGCGCTGCGCTACGAAGGCTGACGGCAAGATACATACTCGGACATAAAAAACGGCACGAAGGTGCCGTTTTTTGTGTTCGCGCAGGCAATAAAAGACCTTTTCAATGAAGGCAAAACCCTACATTTTTCAAAAATAGCAGGCAAATTATAGAACAAATGTCTGAAATACGCTTGCGCGTATACTAAATGGCGCAATGTTTTTTACAATTTTTATGTAAGGAGAAAATACGGATGCAAATTAAAGAGGCCATCGTACTTAGATTGCAACAGCTTTGTGAAAAGCAGGATATAACCTATAATGCAATGGCCATGCGGGCCGGGGTGACACCCTCGACAGTATACAGCATGATGGATCGCAGGCGAAAGGATTTATCTGTTGTGACGCTCAAGAAACTGTGCGACGGTCTTGATATCTCCATCCGGGATTTTTTCGACGACGAATTGTTTAAGGAACTGGAGCAGGAACTGGTGTAGGATGCCCGCGCTCCATCTTCAAGGCGGCATCCTTCTAAGGCAAACGGACTTCTCTGTTTGGGCTTGTGCACATGTCAGCGAACAGACTTTGGCTTTCAGCCGGAGATTGGGGGAGTAGACAGCTCTCCGGCCATGGGCGGCACGGTTCTTGACGTTCCGACGGGCCGCCCGCCCCTTGCCAAAGGAAAATTTGTATGGGAGGTTTTCCTTTGGCAAGGTCATAAGCCCGTAAACAACGGATCGGCCACGCGCGTTTTATGCGCAGGGCTGTTTTTATGCCCGGGCAACCGCAAATAAAAGACTTCCCTTTTGGGAAGTCTTTTATTTGCATTATGCTAGGTCAATCGTCAAACTTGGCGTCGTAAAGCCAGGCGTGATCCGGATCGTCGTTGCGGCTGTTCCACGGATTGTCATCGAGATGACGGATCATCCAGATGGTGCACATATGATAGCCGGGTGCCGTCACCTGGGGATGCATGGCCCCGCCGGGGATGGCCGAGAAGGTCATGTGCTTGATCTTAAACACGTCGTCGTCGATGAACGCCGCGCCGAATCCCTGGGGCTTATCCATCAGATAGATGTAAAGCTCGGGCTGTTCGTGGTTGTGGGGCGGATAGCCCGACCAGTTGCCCTGCTTGGGGAACACCTCGCCCATCACCATATTGGAATAAGGGGCGGTATTGTAATCAAAGAAGGTGGTGGTGTCTCGAAGAGCGGTATTGCCGCACAAGTCCACACCGAAATGGGTCAGGGTATAGTCGTCGGGCTTATAAAAGACGCTGTCAAAGACGCGGGAGTTTTCGGTCTTCTGCACGAGAATCACCGTGTCGTCCTTTTGGGAGGTGACCGTTACCTCCACGCCCCTGGGCACATGCAGCACGTAGGCTCTCTTGTTGAGCCAGTGCTCGCGCCGGGCAGTCTCGCGCTTGCCCTCCCAGGCAAATTCCACGTCGCCCATGATCAAGTCAACAGCGGTTTCATCCTCGTCGCTGAAGAACGTGCGCGCTTCGCCGCGCTTCATCTTATACATGGTCACGTCCATGAGCATGTTGGGAAAGAGGTTTTCCCGGTCCACGATCTTCGCCACGCCGTTTTCATCGTAGGCGGCGTGACCGAACATTTTCTCTCTGGGCAGATTAGCCATGTCGCACTCCCCCCTTGGTTAAATGGTGCCGTCCCACGTGGAGACAACGGTGGATTTACCTTCTTCCTCGGTAAACCAGCGGGTGGTAATGACTTTGCTCTCGGTGTAGAAACGGTAGCCGTCCTTGCCCAGGCAGTGCAGATCGCCGATGAAGCTGTCCTTATGGCCGGCAAAGGGGAACATGCCCACCGGTACGGGGATACCCACATTGACGCCGACCATGCCGCCGTGGGTATGGCGCGTGAACTCGCGGGCGTAGTGGCCGTTCTGGGTGAAGATGACCGATCCGTTGGCAAAGGGGCTGCCGTTCATCAGCTCCAGGCCTTCCTGGAAGGTTTTCACGCGCTTGAAGCACAGCACCGGCCCGAAAATTTCGTTGGCGCCGATGGCCATATCGGAAGTAACGTTATCAAAAATGGTGGGGCCCACGTAGAAGCCGCCCTCATAGCCGGGCACCACGGCGCCTCTGCCGTCGAGGATCAGGTCGGCGCCTTCCTCCACGCCCTTGTCGATCCAATCGGTGACGAACTTCTTATGGCCCGCGTTGACCAGGGGACCAAGCTGGGTATCCTTTTCATAGGCGGGGCCGATTTTGAGGGCCTTGGCCTGCTTGACCACCTCGGCGATCAGCGCGTCGGCAATGCGTTCCTGTACGACGATCACGGGCAGCGCCATGCAGCGCTCGCCTGCGCAGCCGAAGGCGGAGTTGATGATGCCGGCGGCGGTGCGCTCTATGGGCGCGTCGTTTAAAACCAGCGCGTGGTTCTTGGCTTCGCAGAGCGCCTGCACGCGCTTGCCGGCAGCAGCGGCGGTCTTATAGATATGGCGGCCCACCGAGGTGGAGCCCACGAAGGAAATGCCTTCGATGTCCGGATGGGACAAGAGCAGCTCCGATTCGTTCCTGGAGCAGGTGACAATATTGATCACGCCGTCGGGAAGACCGGCCTCTTTATAAAGTTCGGCAATGCGAAGGGCCGACTGGGGCGTGAACGTGGCGGCCTTGATCACCATGGTGTTGCCCGTGGCGATGCAGATGGGCGCCATCCAGCCAAAGGGAATCATGGCGGGGAAATTGAAGGGCACGATCCCCGCGAAAACGCCCAGCGGCTCGCGGTACAGCATCGTATCAAAACCCGAAGAAGCGTCCATGAGGCATTCGCCCATCATCAAAGACGGGGCGGCAATGGCCTGTTCGGTGCCTTCCTTGGCCTTCAGGACGTCGCCCTGGGCCTCGGACCAGTTTTTGCCGTTTTCAAGGGCCACCAGATGGGTCAGTTCATCCATGTGCTGGACCAAAAGCTCACGCAGTTTGTAGAGCACCTGTACCCGCTTCAGCACGGGCGTGGCGCTCCATGCCGGATAGGCGGCCTTGGCGGCGGCCACGGCAGCCTCCACTTCCTCTATGGTGCAGCAGGGCACCTTGGCGATTACCTCGCCGGTGCTGGGGTTATAGGCGTCGGTGTACTTATCGGTCTTTGACTCTACAAATTGTCCGTTGATAAAAGGACGCAGTTTTTTAATGTCCGCCATTGGTTTTTAAGTCTCCTTTCAATGATCCTGTGGAACATACGCATGACCGCCAAAAAAGGCGGTTTTCTTCCAACCCTTATTATAAAGGCTTATCCGGGCAGAAACAACCTCTAATTGCAATATTAATTAAAGAACTTAACTGAATGATGGGCTTAGACCGCTTCGCCGCACAAAACCGGGCTCAAAATTAAAATAAAAACCATTATTCGAAGTCCAGGCGGAAGAACAGCACGTCCGGCATAGGATTGTACCGATAGGGCGCCGTCTCCTTAAAGCCCAGTTTCCTGTAGAGGGAAATCGAATGCGGCAAAGATGCCATGGTGTCCAGCAGCATGGCTCTGTAACGCATTTTTTCGGCGTCGGCCATCACCTGCCGCGCCAGGGCCTCCCCTATCTTCCTGCCCCGAAACTCGGGCCGCACGAACAATCGCTTCATCTCGCAGCAGGTCTCATCAAACCGGCGCAGCGCGACGCATCCGGCCGGTTGCCCGCCACAGCGCGCCATGTAGAGCCTGCCGCCGGGCGGCGCATACTCCCCCGGAAGGTTCGCCAGCTCCTCGTCGTAATTCTGAAAAGCCAGGTCCACGCCCAGCATGGCCGTGTACTCCCCAAACAGCACTTTGATTGCATCTATGTCCCGGTAGGCCGGCACGATCTCAAGCGGCATGAAAACACCTCCGGACAAAAAATTTTTAAAAAATCCGCCCCCTGCGCCCATTGAAATTATGGCACACGCCGCGCGGGAGCACAAGGCGCAGGCACTTTGCAGCCTGCCTATCTGCAGGCACGCGGCGGGCCGATTTTAAACGGAATGCAAATTTTAAGATTTTTTGTTTCTTATCCGGCTTTTCTGGTATTATACTAAGTAGGCCTTACGAAAGGAGAACATATCGTGAAACAGGTACTGATGTTTGTAAAGGGCGGCTGCCCGTTTTGCCGCGCCGCGCTGAACTGGATGCAGGAGGCGTGCGCGGAAAATCCCAGGTACAGGGAGATTTCCGTCAAAATCGTGGACGAGCTGGAGGAGCCGCAGTATGCGGACCAGTTTGATTATTATCTGGTGCCCACCTATTACGTGCAGGACGACAAGGTGCACGAGGGCATCGCCAGCAAAAAGATCGTGACGAATGTTTTTGAAAGGGCGCTGGAGGAGTGAATCGCTTCACGGCGGGCGTGCCGTTTGTTATGATTAGCGCGCAGGCTGCCGCAAGTCCGGGGACGCGGGAGCGCTTTGGGCGGTAGCGCATAAAGGGCGCGCCGCATACACTGTAAGCGGCGAATAAAAAAGTTGCTTTACCGCTGCAAGCGGTGGTATAATACTAGCGCACAATCAAATAATGACGGTAGGTGAGGCTACCACAGGGATATGGATTGCTGCCGCGAAGAAGTGGAGACACTTTAAGCTGGTCAACAGAGGGCGTCGAATACAAGGCGCCATCCAACGCAATTACAAGGTGCACGCGCATCAGGCCCTGTGAAGCTAAAGCTTGAACGGGAAAGCCCTCTTTTCAGCGGGCTCTAAGAAAGCAACAACGGCTTTCTGCCATGGCGTCAGGCTTTGGCGGAAAGCCTTTTTCGTGAAGTTTTCGGGAAAACCCACGCCCTTCCCCGCCCGGGCCGGCGGCCTTGCGCGCCGCGGGAGCCAAGTGCAGGTTTATGACCGTTATCAACCGATTGTGCGAAAAACCATTCAAATTGGAGGTGAAACCAAGTGGACGCTGGCGGTAGTAGATGCGGCATGAGAGCGGACGACAAACCTTCGGGGCCTAAGCGGCAGACGATGCCGCCGGAGTCCACATGGTTTGCCGCATAATGTTCAAATGCCTGCTTCCGTCTGAAAGACAAATTTTCAAGAAATGGAGGTAGGAAAAATGTTCGGCAACAGGGGAAAGAGAATCACAAGGGCCAATAAAAGGCAACTGATGCAGGAACTGCTCCGGCGCGACAACCTGGAGAGGCTGATGCGCGCATCCAGGCGGGATGCCGGGCGGGTGCTCTCCGCTTACCGGAGCAATTTTTCGGGCTTAACCGAAGAACAAGTGGAAAAAAGCCGTGACATGTACGGCGAAAACGTGGTGGAGCACGGCAAAAAGACGTCGATGCTCCGGCGAATCCTGCAGGTGCTGGCCGATCCGTTTATTTTGGTGCTGGTGGCGCTGGCGGCGGTATCGTTCGTCACCGACGTATGGCTGGCCGCGCCGGGCCAGCGCGATTATCTGACGGTGGTCATCATCCTGAGCATGGTGGCCATATCCGGCGCGCTGCGCTTTGTGCAGGAGCAGCGAAGCGGCAGGGCGGCGGAGAAGCTCACCGATATGATCGAGACCACCACCAACGTACAGCGCCGCGAGAGCGGCAAGCGGGAGATACCTCTGGACGAGGTGGTGGTGGGCGACATCGTGCATCTGGCGGCGGGAGACATGGTGCCGGCGGACGTGCGGATCCTCTCGTGCAAGGACCTGTTCGTGCGCCAGAGCGCCCTGACCGGCGAGAGCGAGCCGGTGGAAAAGCACGCCGAAAAAGTGGGCGACGATTACGATCAGGTGATCGAGTGCCCGAACCTGGCGTTTATGGGCACCGACGTAATCTCCGGCACGGCCGCGTGCATGGTGCTGGCGGTGGGCGCAGACACGCAGTTTGGCTCCGTAGCCGCGTCACTGGCGGAACCCAGGGTCAAGACCACGTTTGAAAAGGGCGTCTCGCAGGTGTCCTGGCTCCTGATCCGCTTCATGCTGGTGATGGTGCCGGTGGTGCTGTTTATCAACGGCTTCACCAAGGGCGACTGGATGGCGGCGCTATTGTTCGCCATTTCGGTGGCGGTGGGCCTGACCCCGGAGATGCTGCCGATGATCGTCTCCACGTGCCTGTCCAAGGGCGCGGTGGCCATGAGCAGGAAAAAGACCGTCGTCAAGAACCTGAACTCCATACAGAGCTTCGGGGCCATGGACGTACTGTGTACGGACAAGACCGGCACGCTGACCCAGGATAAGGTCGTTTTAGAATACGGGCTGGACGTGCTGGGCAACGAGGACTTGCGGGTGATCCGCCACGCCTTTCTCAACAGCTACTACCAGACGGGTCTGAAAAACCTGATGGATATCGCCATTATCCGCCGCACGAACGAGGAGGCCGAGGGCCAGGGATGGGGCGATCTGTCCACCCGGTACGAGAAGGTGGACGAGGTGCCCTTTGACTTTAACCGCCGGCGCATGAGCGTGGTGGTGGAAGATAAGAGCGGCAAGCGGCAGATGATCACCAAGGGCGCCGTGGAGGAAATGCTGGAATGCTGCGCCTACTGCGAGTACAAGGGCCGGGTGCTGCCGCTGACGCAGGAGCTGAAACAAAAGATCCTCGTCACGGCGGACGACCTGAACGACGACGGCCTTCGGGTCATCGCCGTGGCCCAGAAAACCAATCCGTCGCCGGTGGGGACGTTCTCCGTCGCCGATGAGAGCGATATGGTGCTCATGGGCTACCTGGCTTTCCTGGACCCGCCGAAGGAGTCCACCCAGCAGGCGCTGGAGGCGCTTTCAAAGTACGGCGTGACGGTAAAGGTCTTGACCGGGGACAACGACCGGGTCACCCGCGCCGTCTGCCGCCACGTGGGCCTCGAATCCGAAAGGATCATCCTTGGAAGCGACATCGAGTCCATGGCGGACGAAAAGCTGAAGGACGTCCTGGAAAAATATCATATCTTCGCCAAGCTGTCGCCGGAGCAGAAGGCGCGCCTGGTGACGATGCTGCGGGAAAACGGGCACACGGTGGGCTACATGGGCGACGGCATCAACGATGCGGCGGCCATGCGGGTCTCGGACGTGGGCATTTCCGTGGACACGGCGGTGGACATCGCCAAGGAGTCGGCGGACGTGATCCTTCTGGAGAAGGACCTGATGGTGCTGGAGGAAGGCGTCATCGAGGGCCGGAAGACCTACGCCAACATGATGAAGTACATCAAGCTGACGGCAAGCTCCAATTTCGGCAACGTGCTGTCGGTGGTGCTGGCCAGCATCCTCCTGCCGTTTCTGCCCATGGCGGCGCTGCACCTGCTTTTGCTGAATTTGATCTACGACGTGTCCTGCACGGCGATCCCGTGGGACAACGTGGACGAGGAAATGATTAAAAAGCCCCGGCAATGGAACGCGTCGGGAGTGGCCAGCTTCATGCTGTGGATGGGGCCCATCAGCTCCATATTCGATATCGCCACGTTCCTTGTCATGTACTTCCTGGTCTGCCCGCTCTTCTTCGGCGGCCTGACGTTCACGCACCTGACGGACCCGGGGATGCGGGCGCTGTACGTCGCCGTATTCCAGGCGGGATGGTTCGTAGAGTCCATGTGGAGCCAGACGCTGGTGATCCACATGATCCGTACGGCGAAAATACCCTTCCTGCAGAGCCGGGCGTCCTTTACCGTGACCACCATTACCTTTGCCGGCATCATCCTTCTGACGCTGATTCCCTTTACCGCATTTGGCGCCATGATCGATTTGGCGCCGTTGCCGGGGGTGTACTTCTCGTACCTGGCGGCCATCGTGATCTCCTACATGGCGCTCATTACGCTGGTCAAGAGGCGGTACGTGAAAAAATACGGGGAACTGCTGTAAGGGCTGTAAATTGCAAGAAATACAGGCAAAAATCAAAACCACGCGTTGAACGCGTGGTATGCACAAGCCCTAGAAGGGCATAATGCAGGCGCAGCCCCTTAAGGGGCATCGAAAAAGTCCGCCAACCGCATTACTATTACAGGCCGCCGCTAAAGCG
>JBMNQS010000049.1:0-17219 GCA_050944255.1 Christensenellales bacterium
GAGACGCATATCCGCATCAGAAAGCAGGGCCCGGTTCTCTGAGCCGGCACACGCGAAAGGAGAGACATCCCATGGCCGTAACCAAGACGGAAATCGAAAAGCTGGCCCATCTGGTCAGGCTCCGCTTTTGCGATGAGGAGCTGGACAGATTTGCCCATGAATTCGACGAGATCATCGCCTTTGCCGACACCATCAACCGGTCCGTGGAGGGCGCCACGGAGGATATCCGCAGCGTGGGCTCCGCCCTGGTAGGCTTTGACCAGCTGCGCGAGGATGAAGTGATGCCGTCTCTACCGGTGGAGAAGATCGTTTCCGGCGCGGAGGACAAGAACGGCTTTTTCAGCGTGAAAAGGAGCAGGCGATGAGAGAGGTGATCGGCGCATTATCCAAAAAACTTCACGGCGGCGATATCTCCTCCGTGGAGTTGACAAAAGCCTATATCCGCTCCATCGAAGAGGCCAACCCGGCCGTCAACGCCTACGTGCACACCAACTTTGAGACGGCGCTGGAAAATGCCGGGGCGGCGGACAAAATGCTGCGGGAAGGCGAAGCCTCTCCCCTTTGCGGCATTCCCATGACGCTGAAGGACAACATCTGCACGGACGGCCTCCCCACCACCTGCTGTTCCCGCGTTCTGGAGGGTTTCAGGCCGTACTATGACGCGGCGGTGTGGCAGAAGCTGAAGGCGCAGGGCGCGGTGCTTCTGGGCAAGGCAAATATGGACGAGTTCGCCATGGGCAGCACCTGCGAAACCGGCTGTTACGGGCCGGCGCTCAATCCCAGGAACACGGCGCGGGTGGCCGGGGGCTCCTCCGGCGGCGGCGCGGCGGCGGTGTGCGCCAATCTGGCGGCCTACGCGCTGGGTTCGGATACCGGCGGCTCCATCCGCCTGCCGGCCAGCTTCTGCGGCATCGTGGGGCTCAAGCCCACCTACGGGGCGGTGTCCCGCTACGGGCTCATCGCCTACGGAAGCTCGCTGGACCAGATCGGCCCGCTGACCTACAGCGTGAGGGACGCGGCCATTGTCTTTGACGCCATACGGGGCGAGGACCATCGGGACCAGACCAGCCGCGCGCACGATTACGGCGATCTTCTGCAGTGCCTGGATGGTGACGTCAAAGGCAAGAAGATCGGCGTGGCCAAGGCGTTCTTCGACGGCATCGATCCGGGCATCAAATCCCGGATACTCCGGGCCATCGACCTGTTTGAAAAAAACGGCGCGGAAATCGTGGAGCTTCATCTGCCGGCGCTGGAGCTGGCGCTGCCTGTCTACTACATCATCGCCTGCGCGGAGGCCTCCTCCAACCTGGGGCGGTACGACGGCATCCGCTACGGCTACCGGGCGGGCGCCTACGACAGCATCGACGACATGATCTGCAAGACCAGAAGCGAGGGCTTCGGCGATGAGGTGAAGCGCCGCATCATGCTGGGCACCTACGTGCTTTCCAGCGGTTATTACGACGCGTATTACAAGAAAGCCTGCGTCATCCGCGAGCAGATCGTAAGGGGCTTTGAAGCGGCCTTTGATAGGTGCGACGCGCTGATCGCCCCCACCGCGCCCCGCACGGCGCCGCCGCTGGGCTTCCACAGCACGGACCTGATCGAGATGTACATGGCCGATATCTGCACCGTGCCGGTGAACATTGCGGGCCTGCCGTCGATTTCCGTGCCCTGCGGGAAGGACGCGGACGGCCTGCCCGTGGGCATGCAGCTCATCGGGCGCAGGTTCGGCGAGGCCGATATTTTGAATCTGGCCTATTTCCACGAGCAGAATACCCCGGATGAAATCGGGGTCTGGGAAGGCGGTGTCACGCTATGAAGTACGAAATCGTCTGCGGCATTGAAACGCATATCGAGCTGGCCACAAAGACGAAGATTTTCTGCGGCTGCACCACGGCGTTCGGCGGCGATCCCAACAGCCACTGCTGCCCGGTATGCACCGGCCAGCCGGGCTCCCTGCCGGTTTTGAACAAAAAGGTAGTGGAATACGCCATCCGGGCGGGCCTTGCGGTGCACTGCAAAATCAACACCGCCTCGCACATGGACAGAAAAAACTACGTCTATCCGGACCTGCCCAAAGCGTACCAGATTTCCCAGTACGACGAGCCGCTGTGCCAGGGCGGCTACGTCCGGCTTGACAGCGGGAAGCGCATCGGCATCACCCGCATCCACATCGAGGAGGACGCGGGCAAGCTGGTGCACGAGGGCGGCTACACTTATGTGGATTACAACCGCGGCGGCGTGCCGCTGATCGAGATCGTGTCCGAGCCGGACATCTCCACGCCGGAGGAGGCCCGGGAATATGCGGAAAAGCTGCAGTTGACCATGCGCTACGCAGGCATTTCCGACTGCAAGATGCAGGAGGGTTCCATGCGCTGCGACGTCAACGTATCGCTGCGGGAAACCGGCAGTAAAGAATTGGGCACCCGGACCGAGACGAAGAACATCAACTCGCTGAATTTCATCCAGCGGGCGGTGTACGTGGAGGCGGAGCGCCAGGCGGACATCCTGGACGCGGGCGGCGCCGTGGTGCAGCAGACGCTGCGCTACGACGAGGCTACCGATTCGGTATCCCCCATGCGGGAAAAGGAGGATTCCGAAGACTACCGCTATTTCCCGGACCCGGACATCCTGCGCTTTGGGATCGATCCGGACGTCATCGATACCATAAGAGCGTCTCTGCCGGAATTGCCCTTTGACAAGCTGCGCCGCTACATCCATGAGCTTGAGCTGCCCGAGGCCACCGCCCGGCAGATCTTCCGGTACCGGCGCGTGGCGGCGTTTTTCGAGGAGGCCCTCTCCCATGACGCCGGGATCAGGAGCGCCGCCAACCTGATAGTGGGCGCCATTTACGCAAGCATGAACACCGAGGACGACAAGGAGCTCTTCGCCGTCCGTATTTCCGCAGCGCAGTTCGCCGCGCTGGTAAAGCTCCTGGATGAAAAGAAAATCAGCCACCAGATGGCGCAGGCCACGCTGCAGAAGATGCTGGAGAGCGGCCAGTCCGCGGACGCCTTCATCAAGGCCGAGGATATGGCCGGCGTCTCCGACGAGGACCTTGTAAACCTGTGCCGGGAGGCCATCGACTCTAACGCAAAAGCCGTCTCCGACATCAAGTCCGGCAAGGACAAGGCCATCAACGTACTGTTCGGCTACATTATGAGAAAGACCCGCGGCAAGGCGGACATCGCCAGGGCGGAAGTCCTCCTTCGGGAACTGATTGATCAAATCTGACCCCAAAAAAGGCGGGCGCCCTCCAACAGCAATGGCTATCACAAAACCCCCGAAGCCTTGGGCTTCGGGGGTTTATCTTCTATCCTGCGCATCCCTTTCAGCGGGCCGCCCGTTTTCTCCTGCCGATCACTATGACAAAAAGCAGCGCCGTTATGGCCACCGCCGCCGTCACCTAGATCCACCGCCACGTATGATCGCGCGTCGCGGGAACCTCAGCCTCCTGGTCATCGTCCTCTTCCTCTTCTTCGGGAGGCGCTTGTTCAACGGCAAAAGAGACGCTGGCCTCGCCGTCGGTAAACAGGATTGTCACCGTATGCTCGCCCGCCGCCAGGGTTTCCAGGTAGTCCGCTTTCAGCGTCACAACGGTGCTGCCCTCTGCCGCCGTATAATCTGGCGCCTCCAGCGGGCTGCCGTCCACCTGCACGCCCGTAAACTTGTCAAATGCGCCGCCTACGGTAAAGGAGAGCCCCTGCCCCGATCCCTGCGTCCAGGTGCCGTTTGCGCCGGATGTAACCGGATAGGTTGCCGCAACGAGCTTGTCAATCTCCGCCGTCTGCTTATAGCCGCACACGCCACACGTTTTCTCTTTGCTTCCCGTCTCGGTCAGCGTCGGCTCTTTCACTGTGATCCAGTCCCCGAAAGCATGCGCCGCCACGGTTTCAGGCAGCCTCTCGCCGCCCACGGCGCAGTTGCGCCAGTGCTGCGTTTCGTCGTGGTCCCACGTATCGGCCGGCACGCAGGTGTGAGCGGCCACTTCCTCCCCCTGCCCTACTGTCTGGTTGTTTACCACCACGGTTCCGTCGCCGGAATTTTTAACGGTTACGCCGTCCAAATCCGTGCCCAGATCGATGCTGCCCTTTGTAATCTCGATGGTATCGCCGCTTTGCGCCTGGCCTGCCCTTTGCAGGATCGTTTCCTCATCACCTACGATAAACTGGGTCGCTCCGCCGCGGGTAAATCCCGCCACCAGAATATCGTCACCGGATGCGTATTGGGCCGGGTCCTGCGCGAAAGCCCCGCCGGTAATGGCCGTTCTTTCGGAATCTCCCTCCACCTGATCGTTAAACGTGCCTCCGCTGATGTTCAGATTGCTCCATGCGGCTGCCTGCACCGCACCGTTGAACGTACCCCCGGTGATATTCAGAGTACCTCCGCCAGGGACCTTTACATCTCCGTTCACCACCGCCGTACCGCCGATGGCGGCGGTGTTATTCTGGCCGGGTCCTATGGCAGGCCCGGTTCCGGCAGCCGTGATGGTGCCGCCGGAAATATTCAATTGCGCACTGCCCATCGCTCCGGAAACCGCCGCGCGCACTCCGCCGCCGCTGACGCTGCCGCCCGTCATCGACAACGTGGTTCCGGATGATAACGCGATGGCGTTGCCCTTGGCGCAATCGATGGTGCCGTTTACCAGGTTGAACGTGGCGCCGTCATCCTTCACATTGACCGCCGTGCTGAATCCGCTGGGAGCCGCCGTGGTTTGAACGGATCCGCCGTTCATGGTAAATGTGGCGTCGGCGCCCAGATAGACTGCCTGCGCCGGTTTGTCCGTACCTTCCGTGGAGATGGTACCGCCGTTTAAAATGAGGCTGCCGCTGGTTACTCTGATCACGCAGGGCTGCGTGCCGGCATCCGTCGTGATGATCTTTCCGCCGCCCGCCGTATCCGCAATCGTCAGGGTTGCCCCGCCGCTGACGATAATGACGGTATTCACGCTGCCCGGATCAGAGCCGGAAATCGTATGGCCGTTCAAGTCCAGCGTCAGGGATTTATTGATGGTCAGTGTATCCGCCATTATGATGTCACCCTGTAGCGTGACGGTATCCCCTGGCAGCGCGTCGTCGATGGCCTCGCGCAGTCCCGCTTCCGAATCAATGACCGACAAAACGCCCATCATCCCCGGTTTCTCCAAAGCGAATGCCGTAACCGTGGCAAACGGCAGCAACATCAACGCCAATACAATGGCCCATATTTTTGCCGATTTCATTTCTTTGTCAGTTCCTTTCGTTATGATTGTAAGCTAAGTTGTTAATTCGCCAAGTTGCTTCATTTATTTCATTCTATCATACAATAATACATAAAATTGTAAACATTTACCAACACGCTTCCGATTCTTAATCTTCGTACCAAGGGCCCGCGCTCAATAGCGACGGCGGCCTTCTGCCCGTCATTATGCCAAATCAATCCACATTTTTATATTGATCTATAGTCAAACAAACCCTCAGCAGCTCAAGGCCTCTCATTTCAGTACTATTCGCCCGTTTTCTTCAAAAGCAAAGCCTCTTTGAACAGCGTAACGTATACCCTCATTAATATACGTCTCCATGTTTTGTCCAATCCGGGAAAATCCAAACAGTTTATATACTTCCCTTCTTAAATCCTGCTGGGTTAAACTAACTTGGTTTTCCAATACATGCTTAACTGCCGAAGAAATTTCCTCCTTACAGATATTATCCATATTCCGCCGGTTCTCTTCATTTTCCGGTGTTCTAAATTGATCATACTGCTCAGGCTGTTGGCTTGAATTCCAGAAGAATACGGTATCTATTGTCCGAGTGCTTCTTAATGCCATACGATTACAGAAGTATTCCATATAAGCGTTGATACGTTTGCCAGTCCGCGTCATTGACCATGCATTAATGATGCGTTTTGTAAGTAATGCACTACTGATAGGCGCCTCCTGTTCAATGACCTCCTCCATTTGCTCCATAATCAGACGGGCATTTTCCATCAAGTAAAAGGCTTCTGCCGAATGCGGCACAGGTGTCAGATTGCAAACAGTATAATAATGGTTCATGGGTGGAACCGAATGTGTTTCAAGGCGTTCATATCGTGCTTCCGGAACAGGTTCTGACACTTCAGAATTTAATTGTGTTAATTCAGGCGTTGAAGCTAAAGAATTCTTTATGGCCATAATCAGTTTTTGAATCTCTTTTCCGGAATTTTGAAGCCAATCTATTACATATACATGATGTATCTTCCATCCTAAGGAAGCCAAGACACTATCCTGTAATATATTGCGATCCCGCGCAGTCGCGGCATTGCGATAACGCTCACCATCAAGTAAGATCCCAAGAATATATTCCTGGGGTCTATCAGGATGTACAACTCCCAGATCAACACGATACCTTGAGTAGCCAATATTGGTGTTGACTTTATACCCTTCTTTTCTTAATGCTTCAGCAATATTGGTGATAATCGCATTTATATCATCAACGGCTACAATATCCCGCGTATGCAGTGCTTGCTTTCCATTTTTAGCAAATTCCAAAAATGCTCTTAATCCGACTACCCCTTCAGCACGTGTTTTCGATAAATCAATTTGTTCCGGTGAAAGCGTGGAGTAAACAATCATTTTTTGTCTCGCACGTGACACAGCCACATTCAGGCGACGCCAACCGCCCGCACGATTTAGCGGACCAAAATTGAGCGTAACTTTCCCTGCGGAATCAGGTCCATAGCCAATTGAGAACAAAACAACATCTCGTTCATCACCCTGTACATTTTCAAGATTCTTGATAAAAACCGGCTCAGATGCATTGCTGTTCCATTCATCCAACTGCGGATGTTTTGCAAAAGCTGCTTGTAGTTTATCATCAATGAGATTTTGTTGTACAACACTAAAGGTGACAACCCCTATACTTTGATTGCGAGTTTGCTCGTGGGATAGCCGGCGAATAATTTCCACCACTACCGCATTGGCCTCCGCTTCGTTCTGCCGTGTCTTACTGCGATCATAGAAACCCTGCACCGGCACAAATACAACTTCGGAAACAAGCGCATTTGGCGAAGGAAAGGTAAACAGTTCGTTATTATAAAACTCCCGATTAGAAAATGCAATGAGGCTTTCGTGTCTGGAGCGATAATGCCATTGCAAATAAGTTTCAGGAATAGAAAGTGCAAGGCAATCATCCAGGATGCTCTCCAGGTCCTCCTGTTCAAAATTATCGTCATCCGTCCGGTTTTTAGTAAAGAAGCTGGTGGGCGGCAACTGCTTCGGATCACCTACTACTATTAGATTTTTGCCACGCGCGATAGCTCCAACCGCCTCACTCGTGGGAAGCTGAGATGCTTCGTCAAATATGACCAAATCAAACTGGGGATAAGAGGGATCAATATATTGAGCGACCGAGATAGGGCTCATCAAAAGGCAAGAACATAATCGTGGTAAAAGATTGGATATCATATCAAAAAGTTTACGAATCGATAGACCACGTCCACCACTACGAATAGCTCGCTTTAAAATACTGATTTCAGAAGAATCAGCAACATTTATATTAGACATTGGTACTTTTGAGGACAGTTTAGCTAGCAGTTCATTACGTGTGAGCTGCTCAAAATTTGAACATACATCACGATAGTGTTTAACATTTGTCTCCATAAGCGTTCCACTGAAATCTTGCAATGCAGGCTCTTTAGCAATAATGGCTTCGGCAGCATGCATATGCAGCGCTTTTTCAAAGGCTGCAAGTACGTTCTCTTCTGTTGCTGCTCCTCTTTCAAGCGCTTCAGCGGCACTGCCCAATCCTATTGCATCCGCTTGCTGTTTTGTAGATAAATAAATGCACCAGTCCCGCAAATCATCAATGTTTGAAAGCCAGCCTTGCGTCGCTTCAATCATATTGGAAAGCCAGTTATCGCCTGTTGAAAAAGTTTCTAAATTACAATTGGTGGATGCAGACAAATTTTGTTCGGCAGCAGTCACCTGGGCTATCAGATTCAGGTATTGTTCATACTGCTGTGAATATAATTGTCTAAACGCAGCAGCATTGGTAAAATAACTCCACGCAAGCGCATTGTCTGCTTTTACTTTTTCCTCAATGGAGCCGCTTGCCGCCAGCAGCCTTTCATTCAGTTCAAGTGCTTGCTGATAGATGGCACCAATCTGATCAAAGTCTGCAGAGCCATTATTCCAAGCCAACCCAAAAAGTTCCCCGAACATCTTACTGTTATCTTCAACAAACTTAGCGCTCTGTTTGTAGGAAGCGATGGTATTGAGTATGGTTGGTACATTTTTCTTTTGAAGTGCCGATGGGTTTTTACATAGGGGTTTGAGCGATTTGAGCACTCTCCTCTGACCAGTCGCTTTTGATATAAATCCTTTTGTCGAAGCTATATGCCACGCTTCTCTAGCCCCTGATCATCAAACCTCAATATTGATTCTGTAAAATCTTGTAATAGCTGACTCGAAATCGCATCACGCTGTTTTCCATGTTGACAAACAGTCAAAACATGATTTTCAATTTGGTTGAGTTCGGGAAACTTATAAAGGTTTAAAGGAATGGCGTTCCCTTCAAATAAGAGTTTACCAATTTGGGCAATGGCCGAACAATGATCTCTACATCCCGTAAATGGAATAGAAAAAAGCGTTGCCATTTGCACGGATAAATCTCTCAATTCAATGAGTGCGTTTTTATAATCTGTACCATATGCGATGATTGCATCACGCAGCTCAGTAGAATAGGATTGATTGCGAAAAGCTCCTAAAGGATTATTGTATGCTCCGCCACAGGCGCTTGCCGTTGTAGTCAGTTTGTCCAATATATCCAACCATTCGGTATGGGTTTGCTGTGTATAACACTCTAAAATGCCAGGCGTAATAGTCATGCAGTCCGGGGCATCTTTATATTTCTCATAAACAGAAATAGTTTCAAATAGCGAAAGTCCACATGCTTGCTTTCTATGGATAGCTTCCATAGTAGCATTCAAATCTTTACGTAAGGCATGTAGACGATCTGCTTCTGCCTGATAGCTTTCCTGCCGTTTGATTTGCCCTATATTAAGCGTTTCTTCTAATTGATCTAGCACATCTTTTTTGCGGGCTTTATTGGAATGCAATTCCAAGCTAAATGGGCCAAGGCCAATATCAGACAGCCTTTTTTGCACGACCGATAAGGCAGCCATCTTCTCGGCGATAAACAATACTGTTTTTCCTTGAAACAGCATGTTTGCAATAATATTGGTAATTGTTTGTGATTTACCTGTACCCGGAGGTCCATGCAAGACAAAGGTATTCCCCTCGCTCGCTGCGCAAATGGCAGTCAACTGGGAAGAATCAGTACTCGTAGGAATGGCAAGATCCGCAGGAGAAAAAAGATTATCCAACTGACCTGTTTCTGGAAAACTGTTTTGTTGCGTCCATTCCAGTTTACTGGACATTAAACTTGATACAATCTTATTTTGCCGCAGTTCTTCTGAACGATTGCGGATATCATTCCACATGATGAATTGTCCGAAAGAGAAAATTCCTAGGAAGGCCAATGGCTCTACATCCCAGCGAGGTTTATTCATAACAGCTTGTCGAATAATATTAAATATCAGTTTTAGGTCTACACCCTTTTCATCTTCAGGCAACGGATCTAGTCCGCTAACGGAGATGCCGAAATCTTGGCGCAGCATTTCTAATAATGTGATGTTCATTTGCGGCTCTTCGTCACGTATACGCACTACATAACCCTTAAGAGCTGATTTGCGCACAATATCTACTGGCAGTAAAACCAATGGCGCATATCGCGCTTTTTCGCTCACATCGCTTTCATACCAGCGCAAAAATCCCAAAGCGAGAAAAAGAGTATTGGCTCCGTTTTCTTCAAGCCCCACTTTTGCTTGTCTGTATAGATGCACGATCCTCGCTGCAATTTCCTCTTCACTTAAGAATGTACGCAATCTGTGATTATTGAACTCTGTAGCTATCAAAACATTCAAGATGTCTTCGCCTGTCTCAATTTCAAATATTTTGGAATCCCGCATATTACTGGCAAGATCCTGTGGCATATGCATAATTTGAAATTCTTGTCCATCAGAAATAGCATCTTCTAATTGACCCAAATTATTTACCAATAGCTGAATGGCATTTCTTGTTACTCGAAAGTTGAGCAAAGTATTGCGCAAACTCAAGTCTAATAGCTTTCGTTCCCACACTTGCTGCTTAGTTGCTGGAATGGAGTCTGCACAACGCACTTTTCCAAAGACTTCAACTTCGCCGGGTGCTTGTATGATTACATCGGTTTTATTTTCTCGCAGAACTGTCTGTTCAAATGAAATTTGACCATCTGGCCCTTTCATGCGAAGTGGAATAGGCCGAATGCCGCTTCCACGAGAACGCCTCACATCAATCACCAGATCAAATTCAGAGGTTTCAAGATGCCGTGCCGCCAAGCGCTCGGCAGATTCAAAATCCGCTTCTTCTCCGGCTGCCATTGTCGTACATTCTACAAGGCATATTTCATGGATACCGTCTGCAATCCGCTTACCTAGTAACGATGGATCATCCTGCACACATTCGGGAAAGCATTCATCCTCCAGCCAGCATCCTGCAAAGGCATGGCCTTTCACACATACCAGTAAAGCATTTAGTCCAGCAGCTTCAAGACAAGAGGTAAATAGTAGCGTTAGGTCAAGGCAATTGGCCATTTTATCCGTAAAGATATTATCACACAGGCGGATACGCTGGCCGGTAAGCTCAAAGCTTGGCGGCGCTTGTATATACATGATATTTTCCTGTTGGATCGCGCCGTAGATAGCCGCAATCTGTTTTCGCACTCGATTGGTGTCTTTACTTTGATAAGCAGTAAAAGACGGACTATTATTCCATTTTTCCAAAAGAGCGCCGGCCTTAGCTAAAATACGCGTAATATACTGATGATTGGGAGTAACAAAAGCCGCTAGCATTTCAGGCATTATAGCAAGTCCTGCCCATTGATCATAGGCCAACAAATCAATGGGCTGAATTACTTCCTCTAATACTTCACCATTTGTAGTAGCTCTTAGTTCAATAAATCCCGATAGCTTTTCTGTAAGTGAAAAAAGGAATTCCGGAAAAAAATCAGGTTAAAAGAACCTAAATAAACCTTATCTTCCACGGGAAGTATGTCGATCTGTTTATGCAAAGGAATAATGAACTCAGGTGACGATGAAATATGGAGCTCGATGTTTTCAATTGGGGTATCGGTTTGATTCTTTATTGTTAACTGCCTTAAAACCGGCACAGCATTTTGTTGCATTGAAAAATTTATTGCAGGCGTGAAAGCATAATCGATAAGTACTCTTTTTTCCATCAATTTCGCCGCCTTTCGCAGTTTATACCAAATTATACCATATTTTTCAAGCAATAGTTAGATAGCAATAAATTATCCCGCATCATCAACAAACTATAATAGCAGCCCAGTTCCTTTTCATGCTAAGATGCACCTATCTAGTTGCATTCGTTAAAATCATATCAGTTCGTCAGAAATCAATCTCAGCAAGGAAAGGTTGAAGCAGCCATTTTTAACTTGTTAAATACTTAGTGTATTGTCTACTGATATCTTTGGATCGCTCGCCAACAATTCATGGTCATTACCACAAGCACCTCTTAACTCTAAGCCGCCAATTTTCATTGCTTCTTCACCCCCTCATGCACCGTCTTTGTCGTCTGAGAATAGGTCGTCTATGGCAATAATTGAGAGAGCTTTGACAAGATCCGGCAGTTTATCTGTTCTTGGCAATGGTTCGTCTGTTTCCCGCTTTATGACTGTTGCTCTATCCATTTTAAAGAAAACGAATAAAAAAGGCCGCTCCCGCGGCCCAAGGTGTAGTGTGCTTGTCAAACATATTCTGCCATATCTTGGGAGGGGCGGTTAAGATGATAAAGGATCATATAAGAGATTACGCCACGGGCGTTTAAATTCTATGCGCGGATGGGCCGGCCGACATACGTATTCCCGCATAATCACACTCTCTCATGATGATAATAGGCTACAAGGAGGATGATTATGCTTTGGTTATCGATCGCACTGCTCGTGTTGCTTGGAGGATCCTTGTTGTATGCCGCTGTGCGTCTGCGTAAGAAAGATAAGAGAATGGACGCCAGCTCCGTGATAGTCAGTCTTCTTCTCTATGCGGCGCTGATGATCACGGTTCTTATTCTGCGTTTGGACGTGCCGCATTACATACTATGGCTGGGCTTGCTAACGGTATGGCTCAATGGCTACCTGGGATATGGCCTTAATAAATACAACACATCTAATCGGTTTGACAGGTACTTGCATGTCTTCGGCTCCTTTTCTTTTGCACTCATCGCCTATTGCATCATACGAAGCTTCATGCCGGAGGGTGGAAGCAAACTCTTTCGCGCCGTGTTTGTATGCGCTCTGGGTGGATTTCTGGGCGCGGCTTTCGAGGTGATCGAATTCATACAGGACAAGAAGAAGGGTACGCACAACCAGCATGGGCTCCAGGATACCAATATCGATCTTGCCGCAAACCTGGTCGGTAGCGTTCTCGCAGGGGTGTTCGCGTTCTTCTTTTTGCTGGCACCCGGCTAGGTATCTCGGCGCTGGCGGCGGCAAGTTGTTTCAGCAGCTTGGCACTCTGACTTTTGTCAACCTCGTCAGCCTTCATCCGGCGCCTCCTCCCGCAGCCTGTCATACACAAACTTACAACAGTCACGGTCATCCGACCGATCGCAAGGTATCTCCGCCATGCCCATCTCAGTAGGACACATCAGCGTGACGGCCAGCTCCTCATCGGTCATGCCCCTGATCAAGTCTCCGTTGGTCTTTTTCATACGTCCTGCTTTTTTTGTCCTGTTTAGCCCCCTTCTCGCATATATTCCTAATTGGAGGTGGGTTTTGTGCTTACATCAATGCGGTTTACCAATTTAAGGTCTCTTTTATCCCAAAAACCAGACGCACAAGCTGTCATAGCTGGCAGTTCCGAATACCCAGACATTCGCGGTATCGTCAACTTTTATCAAACAAACGACGGCGTGATCGTGGCGGCCAGCGTTATAGGGCTACCCAGCAGTGCCGATCCATGCGAAAACTACGTGTTTGGCTTCCATGTACACGAAGGTGGGTCTTGCACAGGAAACGCTGAGGATCCGTTTGCCGATACAGGCATGCACTACAATCCAGGAGACTGCGAACATCCGTATCATGCCGGCGATCTGCCGCCGCTATTTGAAAATAACGGCCTGGCAATGATGGCCGTTTTAACAAACCGGTTTAAAGTTTCTGAGGTTGTCGGGCGCACGGTACTGGTTCACAGTTCCCCCGATGATTTCACAACGCAGCCGGCAGGGAATTCCGGAGCGAAAATAGCTTGCGGGGTCATCGAGAGGTAATCCTGCCAGCGTTCATCGGGAGCCTCTTTTTTCGGTGTCCGATTTGTCCGATCAAGTCACTGCCGGTCATTGTTTTTCCAAATGGTCAATTGCCTGCTTTGTGGCAGTATTCGGGTCAATTCTTCTTTTCAAAAATTCTCCCCCTTAAAACGGCAAGTCATCGTCGTTTATCTGTTCCATGCCCTCGTATTCATCCGGTGGCGGTGCCGGTCGTTCCTCCCTGGTCTTGCTTCTGGGCGTAAGGAATTCCACTTCATCGGCAACCACTTCCGTGACGTAGCGCTTGCTACCGTCCTGCGCTTCGTATGAGCGGATCTAGTGGTGCCTCGCACAGCCACCTTACTGCCTTTTTCAAAAACCTATGGCAATTCTCAGCCAAGGCGCACCAAACCACCACGGGGATAAAATCCGCCTCTCGTTCGCCCTGCGCATTGGTAAAGCCTCGGTTGCACGCCACGGAAAACGTGCAGACGGAAATATCGCTCTGTATCTTTCTCAATTCCGGATCCCTCGTCAAATTACTGACCAAACAGCGCAGTTCATAATAGTAAAATATCGATAACCAAACCAAAAACCCCAGAAGCCTTGAGCCTCTAGGGTTTCATTCTGGTGATCCATCCGCGACTCGAACGCGGGACACCCTGATTAAAAGTCAGGTGCTCTACCAACTGAGCTAATGGATCGCAGTGGCTGGGGTGGCAGGACTCGAACCTACGCATGCGGGAGTCAAAGTCCCGTGCCTTACCAACTTGGCTACACCCCACCGGGCTATGGGGAGAAATAAAATGGGGTGAGTAGTGGGGATCGAACCCACGACCTCCAGAGCCACAATCTGGCGTACTAACCAACTGTACCATACCCACCGTAATTGGCGCGCCTGAAGGGATTCGAACCCCTGACCCACGGCTTAGAAGGCCGTTGCTCTATCCTGCTGAGCTACAGGCGCATAATCGCCGCGGTGCGCCGGGGGCGCCCTGTTTTGCGCGGATAAACGGCATCCCGCATCCCGGCTGACAGTTTAAGATTCTATCATGAACTGGGGGGCGTGTCAATGTTTTTCACCGATTTTTGCGGCGGTTGGGGATTCTGGTGATATTCACCAAAACGGCTCGGGAATCCGTGCCTTTTTTACTGCCCGGACGAGCGATCATGCCGCGCGCCGGCGCTTTGGCGGAGGCCATTTTTTACCGGTAAAGATTTCGGCTTCAAAGGATATTTACGGCAAACTCCGGCGGTTTTGGGGAGATTCTTCCTCATTATGCCCGCGGGCACGCTCAGTCATACTGGCCGCGCATCTTCTCGCGGGCTTCGGCCACCAAAACGGCGTAGCGCGCCAGGCGCTCGTTGGAGATTTCGCTGCGCTGCGCGGCGTGTTTGACGGCGCAACCCGGCTCGCTGATATGCAGGCAGTCGTATCCGAAGCGGCAGTCCCCGTCATAGTGTTCGAATTCTGGGTAATGGTCCTTGATCTCGAGGGGATCGATGTTTTCGGTCTCCAGCATGGAGAAGCCCGGCGTATCCACGATGTAGCCGCCGCATGGAAGCGGCAGCAGTTCCGCGTGGCGCGTGGTATGTTTGCCCCGCCCGATCTTTTTGGACAGATCCCCCACTTCCAGGTCGAGCTGCGGCGACAGGGCATTGATCAGCGACGTCTTGCCCACGCCCGACTGCCCCGCCATGCAGGTGATCCTGCCTTCCAGCCGGGCACTCAGCGCGTCCAGGCCCAGCGCCTCATGGGCCGAGGCCACGATGGTATCCACAGCCCTGTACTGGTCGGTCCAGCTTTTTAAGTATTCTTCATCCACATCCTCGCACTTATTGAAGCATACGGCGGCATCCACCCCGGCTATGCCGGCGATCAGCAGCAGCCGGTCGATCAACAGCGGATCGGGTCTTGGCTCGGTGAGGCTGGCGACGATCATCACCTGGTCCACGTTGGCCACCGGCGGCCGCACAAAGGCATTTTTTCTCGGCAGAATCTCCTCGATGGAGCCGTAAACGTCGCCCTGGTCGCTTTTTTCCTCCAGCACGCTGACCATATCCCCGGCCAGGGGCCGCTGGGCTTTTTGGCGCAGCCTGCCCCGGGCGACGGTACGCACCACCTCGCCGCCTTCCGGCAGATACACATCGTAGAAACCGCCCACACCCCTTAAAATCTGTCCTCTGCGCATGCGCCACCCTTCTTTATGGTCTTGATAACGTCAGGTTCACCTTGGTGCCCTTCTCCACGACCTCGCCTGCTTCGGGGGTCTGGGCGATCACGGTGTCCTTCTCCCTTTCCTTGTCCACTTCATATTTGGCATCTCCGAATTTCAGTTCATTGGCCGTCAGCATATTCATGGCGTCGTCAAACAGTTCGCCTATCAGACTGGGCACGGTGGTCCGCCCCGGCCCGCTTGAGACCACAAGGGTCAGTATTTCCTCCCTGCGGTTGATCTGGGTATGCGGCTCAATGCTTTGGGAGATGATCCGGCCCCTGGGCACGGTGAGATTCTCCACCTCATTGATCTGGTAGGGTATCTTCAGCTCGTCGAGCTCCTGCAGGGCTTCCTCGACGGACAATCCCACCACACCGGGGACGTTGACCTGCCCGAACACATTCTGGCTCATCACCCACAATACCACCAGCAGCGCGGCGGAGATCAGCACCACCGCGACGCCCGTGACGGCAAAGCGGGCCCTCCGGTAGCTTTCGGGGGGCGATTCGGGCAGATTCATCTCGTCGGCCTCACGGGAGGCTTCGCCCTCCTCCAGGCCCACGGCCACATGCTCGGGGAACTCCACAAAATGGGTATCGGGCGCCTCCAGCGAGTACAGCAGGTCGTCGTTCATCTGCCCGGCGCTCTGGTAGCGGTCCTCCGGCTCCTTGAGCATGGCCTTGAGGACAATGTCCTCCAGGGCCGGCGGCACGTCCGCCAGCAGGTGGGGGTATACCGGCACGTCCTGCAGGTGTTTCAGCGCCACGGCCACCGGCGTATCGCCGTGGTAGGGCAATTGGCCCGTGGCCATTTCATAGAGGATAATGCCCAGCGAGTAGAGGTCCGACCGCTTATCGCTGGCGATGCCCCGCGCCTGTTCCGGAGAGAAATAATGCACCGAACCCAGCACATTGGAGCCTGTCAGGGTAATGGTGCTGGAGGAGGCGGCCTTCACCAGGCCGAAGTCGGTGACTTTCAGGTGCCCGTCGCGGCTGACCAGCATATTCTGCGGCTTGATGTCCCGGTGCACCAGCCCGCGGCTGTGCGCGTGGCGAAGGGCCGAGAGTATCTGCTGGGCAATATCCACGATCATGGCGTGGGAGAGCGGCGCGCGCTTGGCGATCAGTTCCTTGAGGGTGATGCCCTGTACGAACTCCATGACGATATAGGGGGTATCGCCGTCCTGTCCGTAGTCCAGCGTCTTGACGATGTTCTTATGGTCCAGCATGGACTGGGCCTGCGCCTCCCGCTCAAAGCGCCTGACGAACTCCGTATCGGTGAGAAGCTCGGTGCGCATCATTTTCACGGCCACGATGGCGTTGTCGCGCAGGTCCCGGGCGCGGTACACATCGGCCATGCCGCCGGAGCCCACATGGTTCAGGAGCTGGTAACGCTCGCCGATCATCTGTCTGTTCAATCTTACGTCACCCCGCCTTCATTGTGCACAAGCACCACGGTAACGTTGTCCATGCCGCCCGTCTCCAGGGCGGCGTCCACCAGGCGCTGCGCGCAGGCCTCCGCATCCCGGGCGTTCTCCGCCATGATCTGCGCGATGACGTCGTCGGGCACGTAGCCGCACAGCCCGTCGGAGCACAGAAGCAGCACGTCGTTTTGATGCCACGCAAAGGGGAGCACATCCACCGCCACCGTGGACGCGGTGCCCACGGCGCGGGTGATGATAT
>JBMNQS010000050.1:0-17179 GCA_050944255.1 Christensenellales bacterium
ATGAGCATCGCCACCATTTGGCGGCGATCAGATGTCGCGCAGAAACCATTGCGTGTTCCCGGCGCAAGCGCATTGAACCTTCGAATCCCCTTGGGGGGCCAATGAAAAAAGCTCCTGCCCCAAATGCCGGTTTCGAGTATTATTTCATTAAATAATGCGTCATCTAAATAGTCAAAGCATTACAGTTTTTCGAAAGAAGCCGATTGCTGATGCAATTGGCCTCTTTTGTTTTATGTGGTAAAATAAGAGAGGATGCTCATTATTGTATTTTTATGAGGCGGTCGGATGCTTGGTTTTAACTGTGATGTGAAAACTCAAATTCAGATATTGCATAAAATATTACAAAAAAACGATATTGTTTATCAGGTGATTTTAAGAGCAAACAAGTTAGGTATCGATCCATATTACATAGGGGCGGGTTGCATATGTCAATCAGTTTGGAACTATCAAAATCATCTTAATCCAATGCATGGAATTTCCGATATCGATTTTGTATATTTTAACAATGACGATTTATCCTATGAAGCTGAAAATACCATGATTCTTAAAGTGAAAAATGAATTTTCAGATTTACCCATTTCCTTTGATGTTAAAAACCAAGCCAGAGTACATCTTTGGTATAAGGAATATTATGGATATGAGCTTTCTCCTTACCATTCTATTGAAGGTGCAATAAACACTTGGCCTACAACGGCAACTTCCATAGGGGTGCGAATGCAAGAGGGTAAGTTTATTGTATATGCCCCATTTGGCATGAATGATATGTTTGGGCAAATTATTCGGGCCAATAAAACACAAATTACAAAAGAAACTTATATGCAAAAATGTAATAAGTGGGCAAGCAAATGGAACACGTTAACCTTTATCCAATGGTAGATTATAAGTATAGTTGAAGGTTTCATTTGGCTCTTTTTTTACCTAACTCTCCACGTCGGAGCAAACTGCGTTCTGTCCAAAACCCCCGTCGCTTCGTGGTCGGGAATTTTTCGTACCGCACAGTTCTCTCCTCTCATCCATAAAATCCTGTGATTTTGCGGGGAACCCAACGCTCGATACGACTTATATCCGCTGCAAAATAAGCTGGCTACGGCAATTCTGCTATATGGGCTCGGATGTACTCGATGAAGCGTTTGCTCGCCATAGGTAGGCTGGCCTTATCCTTATATCCGATGGCGATTGTGCGCGATACAGGCGGGGCTGTCGGGCGCAGCGCAAGCCGGTAATTGGTGCGATATAAGACAAGCTCAGCTAAAATACTTGCGCCCAAACCAGCCTCTACCATCGTCATGATGGCGTAGTCGTCGTGGATGGTGTACTTTACATTCGGCGCTGCCCCGATGGACTTGAAAGCCTCCAGAGGCTCGTAATAGTGACCTTCCTCCAGAAGAATATAGGGTTCTGCCGCCAGCAGGTCGAGAGGAACCACATCATGATCCGCCAGTGGATGGTTATCCGGCAGCACAGCCAGCATCGCACCCTCCTTGAGAACGACGGTTTCCATGCCGCTGACCGCTTTGGGATTGACAAATCCAAAGTCCACTGTGCCGGTCTTGATCCATTGCTGAATGGACGTATAGTCGCCCTGATGGATGACGAGCTCCACGCGCGGATACAGCGCATCTGGCTTATGGCAGACTGTGTATAGCCTAACGCCTCCGCTGCCTTTGAGAAGCTGCCAAGCTCCACCACCTTTTGAAGTGCGATATAACGGTTCACGATGAAAAATCACTTTTTCTAATACTTAAATTAGATATTCTTGTTTTACTTATAATCAATTGGAGTATATACTATAACCACTTTAAGCACAAGGGGATGTCATTATAAGATAGATTGGAGCGAGCAGCATGAAACAATATGTGGTCGATGCGTTCACTGATAAAGTATTCGCAGGAAATCCCGCAGCCATATGCATTATGGACGACTGGATATCTGATGAGCTGATGACAAGCATCACAGCAGAAAATAATCTGTCCGAGACAGCTTTTGCCGTAAAGCAGGGGGATAAGTATAAACTGCGCTGGTTCACGCTTGCCGGAGAGATTGACTTATGCGGTCATGCGACGCTGGCCTGCGCCTATGTTGTTTTGAACCAATATGAAAAAGGCAGCGGCAAGGTCGTCTTTGATACCTTCAGTGGAGACCTTACCATAACAAGACATGGCGAGCTTTACGAAATGGACTTCCCGGCGTATGACTTGAAGCCTGTTGCGGTAACGCAGCAGATGGTTGACGCACTTGGCGCTGTACCGAAGGAAGCCTATATGGGCAGAGATCTGCTGTGTGTCTTTGACGATGAAGCCACCGTAAGGAAGCTGAATCCGGATTTGGCAAAGGTGAAGGAGCTGGATGGCTTGCTGCTGCATATAACGGCGCAGGGCAAAGATACCGATTGCGTTTCGCGCACTTTTGCTCCGAAATGCAATACCCCGGAGGACCCGGTATGCGCTTCCGGTCACTGTCATATTGCCCCTTACTGGATCATAAGGCTGCAAAAAGATAGTATCGTGGCCTATCAGGCGTCAAAACGCGGTGGAACCCTATATTGCAGGCTCGATGGCAACAGCGTTAAAATGAGCGGGAAAGCAGCGCTCTACTCCATCGCAGACATTTTTGTTGATTGATGATAGTAGGTTTAATATGTATTTAAAAAATAAGAAAAACAATTTGCTCACCGTTATTCTCCTAACGATGGCGGCCTGCCTGATCTATGCCATCAGCGCCGGCATTCGCAGCAATTATGGGATCATGCTGGGCGCGATCTCCGAAAACAGCGGGATCTCCTATTCCGCCGTCAGTTTCGTGCTGGCTGTGGGGCAGCTTGTGTTCGGCGTCATGCAGCCCGTGTTCGGCATCGTGGCCCTGAAAAGGTCCAACCTATTCGTGCTGGGCTGCGGCGTAGCGCTGATGGCAGTCGGACTGCTTATGCTCCCGTTTTGCAGATCCATATGGATGCTGCTGCTGTTCCTTGGTCTGGTTCTCCCGTCCGGCACCGGAGCATTGTCCTTTGGCATCATCATGGGCGCAGTCACGCCAAAGCTCACGGCAAGCAGCGCTTCGACAGTATCGGGCTTTGTCAATGCCAGCAGCGGCATCGGAAACACGGTGCTTTCCCCGGTGATACAGGCACTTATCGCAAGCGGCGGACTGATCGGCGCGATGCTTTTTCTAAGCGTACCCACACTTATACTCCTGCCGGTGTCGCTCTGGCTGTGCAAGTCGAAAGCGGGGCAGACAGGCGCCGCGCCGCTGCGAAAAGCTGAAAGCCAACCGCTGAGAACGCTCTTTTCAGAGGCTCTCCGCAACCGTACGTATTGGTTTTTGCTAGTCGGGTTTTTCACTTGCGGATTCCACATGGCGATCATTGAAACGCATCTTTACACACAGATCACCACCTACGGCTTATCTCAAAGGATGGCGGCATATGCTTTTTCCATTTACGGCATCGCCGCGATAATCGGCTCCATACTCAGCGGCGTGATATGCGGCCGGGTACAGATGCGGCGTGTTCTGGGGAGCCTGTACGGGGCGAGATGTGCCATTATACTGATATTCCTCCTCGTGCCGAAAAACCTGGTGACAGTCTGCATTTTCACGGCGCTGTTGGGGCTTACGGGCAGCGCAACCGTTCCTCCCACATCCGGCCTTGTCAGCCGCACATTTGGTGCGGCTAAATTGGCAACGCTGTTTGGGTTTGTGTTCTTCTCTCACCAGATCGGCAGCTTTTTCAGCGCATGGCTGGGCGGCGTGAGCATCACTGTAACAGGCGACTACACATTCATCTGGTATACCAGCGCCGCTTTGTGCATACTGGCCTCGGTTGTGAGCTTCAGAATTAAAGAAACCAAGGTAGAAATCTCGCAGGTCGGTTAATGCCAGCCTTACGGGTTTTTGCCCGTCAGTATACTGTCGGGCCCAATTCCGCGCAGGCCGCATCTATTCATCAATACATTCCAAGATAATAGCCCGTCATTGATACAATGACGGGCTATTATCTTTTAGGCGAAAGCTCTGAAGCCGCGCGGTTTAGGGTTTTGGCAATGGGGCGGAGGTTTTTTTATCCGCCCAGCTGCGGCGTATGTTCCAGGAAGATGGTGTATTCAATGGTGGTGTATTCGTGCTTGCCGTTGATCTTCTTCTGAGCGAGCGCCTTGCCCAGTGTGAGCGACATATCGGCCATCACCGCCTGCAACTGCGCGTCGTAGTATTCCGACAGCGCCAGCTGGTTCAGGAATTTTATGCCGGAGGGCACGGTGATGGGGCCTTCGTCGGACTGGTACGTCAGGTCGCCGGCGCCGAATTGGGAAACGCCCGCCCGTCCCGTCAGGCAGCAGGGCAACTCCAACACCAGGTGTATCTCCGTTTCGAAGTCCTTGGTCAGCAGTGTCTTGACGGCGGCGGGGTCGGTGGAGGAATAGTGGTCGTAGGTGCCCTGAGCCTCGCCTCTGAAGATTAGGTCGCGTTCGATTGTTTCGTCGCCTAGGAACTGGTCCAGAGACACCTTGCCCTCGCCGGAGGTGGTCCATTTGGCGGTGGAATCGCGCTTTTGGGTGGTCGTGCCCTCGAAATAGACGGTAAAGGTGCAGGCGTCGCTGAGCTGTTGGCGGCGGTTTTCTGCGTCCGCCCCATCCCCGGATTTCCGCATCACATCATTGGTTACTTTGGCGGTTTCGGTCAACAGCAATTCCGCCAGCAAAGAGGCCATGATCAGTGAATACCTATGCTCCTTTGCGATTGAGTCCAGCAGGTATTGCCAGGAATATTCTCCCGCTGCCTGCAACTTTTGAAAAACCGTGTCGAGCTTGCCGGGTAAATCCTTGAGCTTTTCCTTTGCCTGCGCGTCCAAGGTGCCGGTCAGGCCTTTCATGGCTGGGACAGCGGCGTCAAATGCGATCAGTCTCATGTACTGCAGCATTGCCTGGAACGCATAGAAAAAGGTTTCCGGCTTGGGATTATCCAGGGATACGAGCATTTCCAGCTTCTGCTGGGCTCGTTCTGCCAGGGCCTGCACCATCGGCTCCAGCGTGCGGGCCCTGGCAGCGTTGCCGTTCATATGGTCCGCCTGAAGCACGATTAAAAGCGCCGACGCATACTCCCGCTCTTCCTTGTTGGTATTTTCGACCTCTTCAATGATTTGATCCAGCGCGTTTTCGTCGAAACATTCCAGCTTGGCGCCCATGGGTTTGGGCGGTTTGATCTGTTTATCGAGCAGTTTGCGGGCTTTGTCATAATACTTATCATACAGCTTGTCAACGTCCTTCATGAACACTTCGAATTCCGCCTGGATTTCCGGAGGAGCGTCGGCAAAGATTGTGCTGAAATGAAATACAAGCGCTTCGGTGCCGTCCTCGCCGGGGGCAGTAGCCGTCGGCGTCAGGTCGCGTCCATTTTCGTCGGCGGATAAAAGTAGCATTTTGTCGGCGCCCGGCCCAGTCACCGAAAGCGTGGCCGGCACTGCGAATAACAGGCCGCTGGGCCCGAAGAGCACGCCCGATCTGGCGCCTGCGCCGCCGCTTACATCGGCCAGCGGCGTCATGGTGATCGTCGTGGGCTGTGCCAGAGCGCCCTCGGGGATAGAAAGCGTCCAGGTAAGGCCCGCGTCGTCGGTGACCGAAAGCTGCGCCGCCTCTCCGGTATAGTCCAGGCTGACGGCCCCGGCATCGCTGACGTTGAATTCGGCGTCGGGAAAGAGTGCCCGGATGTCCTCGCGCGCCTCCTCGCCGGCCGCGTCGATCTCCTCGTCGGTGCGCGTCTCCGGCACATTGCCTTGCGGAGACAGAGACTTCGCCGTCCGGCAGCCGCTCAGCAGCAACAGCACGCATAACATAAGCGCCATAAACTTTTTCATAGTTCGATCCATCCTTATCTGATGTTGGGCGATAGCGGAACAATTGCAAAGGTTCGCGGGGCCGAGATGAAAATAACACAGGGCAAAGACTTGAGGTCATCGTAATTATGTGCAATTATAGCATCGGCCTCCACATCTAGCAATTGAATATTTTGCAAAAAGATGTGAAAAAAACCGGTCGGCAGGATGCGTTCCTGTGCGCTATGCAAAATGTGCGGAGCAGGCGCCGCCGTGCCAAGGCGGCGCCATACGTGGACCCAGGCGGCGCTTGTTATATGCTGATTGTTATGCTATGCTGTTTCCAGCAATCAATCCGAGGCAAAATCGTTTATTGAAGCATTGATCGCAGCTCATTGAAGATTCATTATTAACAGGCAAAAATAAAGCAAAGGAGCAAACGCATGATTGATTTTCAAAATGCCAAGTATCTGAAACTGCGCCCCGTCGACAACGCTGTTTTTTCTAAATTCCTGTCGCCTATGTTCGCTGCCGGAGAGCATATACTGGGGACATTTCAAAGCATCCGCGACGGCGTTGTCTTTACCAATCGCCGGATCATTGCCGTCAATGTGCAGGGGATGACGGGCAAGAAGAAGGACTTCACATCGCTCCCCTACAGAAAGATTCAGGCGTTCTCGGTTGAAAGCGCCGGCGTGTTTGACCTGGACAGCGAACTGGAGCTTTGGTTTTCGGGAATGGGAAAAGTGCGGTTTGAATTTGTGAGCCGGGCCAATGTTTCGGAAATCTGCCGCCTTATATCCGAGCACACCTTGTAGGCGCCGTTATTCAATGGCGTCACTGTGCGATGATGGAGCGGCTTTTTATCGGTACGCCGCCATTATTTACAAAGAGGTTCATTTGTTTAACAGCCTGTAGTATTGATCCTGCAGGCTGTTTTCATGATTCAATTTGCATCAAAACGCCCGTGAATTCGGCGCTTTTCATGCACGCCATTTCTGGGCGCGGCAGTTTTTCCATTTTTTTCATAAATCCCAGGAGCTAATGGGATTTTTTTCATTATTGCATATGAATATGGTCTGCCCTTACACTAATATCAAAGACAAACCGACCAACAGTATACATGGCCGTTTATGCATAGGCTTGGCTTGTTTCCGCTCACAAACAAGCGCGTCTTGTGCATGCACGGCCGTATAAGCCGTATAAAGGGACACATCACAGTGGATGTGCGCGCTCTGAAGCGCGCTCTTGATATACATACCTGTATATACATGGACGTATATGCCCATCGGCAAGAAGTCAAAACAATTCCTGAAACAACGGTGCGCCCGTCCGCGCCTGACTGCTCCGCCGGGGACAGTCTCGCCGCGAGTTTTTCTATAGCATGCATAATCCAAAAAGGTGGTGATGAAATGAACGGTACGCCTCTTATCCAAATGGAGCATATCAGCAAATCGTTCTTCGGAGTAACGGTCTTTCACGATTTCTCCTTGGATTTCCGCAAAGGCGAGGTTCATTGTATCTGCGGTGAAAATGGGGCCGGGAAGTCGACGCTGATCAAGATTCTTTCCGGCATGTACGAAAGCGACGGAGGGACCATTTACTACAAGGGCAAGGAAAAGAAGATCGAAAAGCCGAGCGACAGCCTTGGCATGGGCATTCAGACCATTTACCAGGAGCACATGCTTTTCCCCAGCCTTACGGTTTATGAAAATCTGTTTTGCGGCCAGGAGTACGGGGGAAAGGTCCTGGTGGACAAAAAGAAGATGATCGAAAAAACGCGGGAGATGATCGCGTACCTGCGGGCGGACTTCTCGCCCTTTGACATCATGGAGAACCTGAGCGAGGGCAACCAGAAGATCGTGGAGATTGCCCGCGCGCTGGTCCGCGATGCGCAGATCATCATCATGGACGAGCCGACGGCGTCTTTTACGATGACCGAGATCGGCCATATCCTGAGCATCGTCAAGCAGCTGCGTGACAGCGGCATCTGCATCATCTACATCTCACACCGGTTAAACGAGGTGTTCCAGATCGCCGACCGGGTGACGGTGATCCGCGACGGCGTCAAGATCAACACGTACGATATCGGGAACCTGACGGAAGCCATGCTGATCAACGACATGGTGGGCCGGGATGTTTCCAGCTTCTACGCGCGGGAACCGGTGCCCATCGGCGATATCAAGCTGGAGGTGGAGAACGTCACCGGAAACGGTGTGTTCGACATCAACTTCCACGTGCGCCAGGGGGAGATTCTGGGCTTTGCCGGGATGATCGGCGCCGGGAAGACCGAGGTGGCCGAGCTGGTTTTCGGCGCCAAGCCCAAGCGCTGCGGCACGGTTAAAATCGACGGGCAGTCGGTGGATATCACGTCCCCGGAGGATGCCATCGGCCACAAAATATGTTATATTACCGAGTCGCGGCAGCACAACGGCCTGTTTCTTGATCATACCATCAAGGCCAACATCAACATCATCCAGTACAGGCAGCGCGAGGGGTTCGTGGTCTCGGACAAAGATGACCGCGCGCTGGCGCTGGAGTACATCAAGACGCTGCGCATCGTCACGCCGTCGGTGGATAAGCTGGTCAAGGAGCTTTCCGGCGGCAACCAGCAGAAGGTGGTCCTGTCCAAGTGGTTTGCCACGCTGGGGGATATTTTCATCTTTGATGAACCGACCCGAGGCATCGACGTCGGTGCAAGGGAAGAGATCTATAAGCTGATGATCGGCCTTGTCCGGGAGAAAAAGAGCATCCTTTTGATCTCCTCGGACATGCCGGAGCTGATTTCTATGAGCGACCGCATCTGCGTCATGTGCGAGCGGCACATCGTGGCCACGCTGGAGAAGAATGAGATCACGGAACAGACCATACTCAAATACTCGATCGGAGGGACAGATCATGCAAACTAATCTGGATTTGAGAGAGCGCCGGTCCGTAGGGGATGTTTTCAAGGCGACTTTCAAAAACGAAACATTCGTCATGTTGCTGGTGCTGATCGGGTATTCCCTGTTTGTCAACAGCCAGAACAGCAATTTCATTTCCTTCAACAACATCCGCAACATCAGCGTACAGGTGTCCATCACCGGCGTTTTGACCTGCGGCATGTTCATGACGCTGCTGACGGTGGGCACGGACCTGTCCGTGGCCTGGATGCTCACCTTCCTGGGCTGCGGCGCGGTGGAGCTGACGATGACGTACAACTGGCCCATCTGGCTTGTGGTCATCACGGTCTTCGTGGTGGCGATGGCGCTGGAAGGGCTGATGGGCTATATCATTGCCAAGACGGGCCTGAGTTCCTTCATTATCTCCCTGGGTTTCCAGGCCATGTACATGAGCTTTGCCTACCTGCTTTCCGACGGCTCGATGAAGGATATCGGCGGCAAGCTGGATTTTATCAACACGTTCCCGGTGGCCGGCATCAGCACATTGGTGTTCATCTTTGTGGCCGTGGTGCTCATAAGCTGGCTGCTGCTGCGCTTTACCAAGTATGGCCGGCGCATGTACGCGGTGGGCAACAATTCGGAGGCGGCCTACCTGTCGGGCATCAACGTGGTGCGCTTCAAGGTCAGCGTGTTTATGATCAACGGCTTCTGCGTGGCCCTGGCGACGGTCATGGCGGTGGCGCGCCTCAACAGCTCCAGTCCCTCGATGGCTACCGGCTATGAGATCGCGGCCATTGCGGCCTGCGTGGTGGGCGGCACCTCCATGTCCGGCGGCAAGGGCAAGATACTCTCCGCCGTGGTGGGCATCTTCCTTCTGGGCTGCATCAAAAACTCCATGACCATGATGAGCCTGTCCCCGTATTATTCCGACTTGTTCCGCGGTTTGATCATTGTCGTGGCGGTCATCCTGAGTCAGACGACGGTTTTCAGAAGAAAGTATAAAAAACAGTCCCAAGAACCCGGCAGGCCCTCAGAGCCCGACCAAGTGCAACAGCAAACGTAATGGTGACAACGGTCTTAAGTCAAACGGTCAGTTGGTTATTTTCCTAGAATCAAAACAGGAGGTAGTACACATGAAAAGAATGATCTCTCTGCTTCTCGTAGTATTGCTGGTCGCCTTCGGCGTTGCCGGCTGCGGCGGCCAACCCGAACCTGCTCCGGCGGCGCCGACACCCTCGGCGGCTCAGCCGGGAGGCGCGTCGCCCTCACAGGCGGCGCCTGCCGAAAAGTCCAAGGATGTGTCGGATTATGCCAGCACAACGGCGCTGAAGGGCAAGAAAGTCGGCTTCATCAACGCCAATGCGGACGATCTGTACGCACTGTATTACAATCAGCTCAAAAAGTGCGTGGAATTGGCCGGCGGCGAAGTGGTCTATGCGCTGTCGGACAACAACGACCAGAAAGAGCTTGACAACTGCAACGACATGATCAACGCGGGCGTGGACGCCATCGTGCTGATCACCGTGGGCGCGGCTACGGGCGCGCAGACCTGCAAGCTGGCCAAGGAGGCGGGTATCCCCATTTTCCTGTGCGGCCAGGGGGTCGACGGAGAAGACTTCACCTGCTGGATCCGCGTGGACCAGTATGACACCGCCTACACCATCGGAAGCGCCATGGCTAAGCAGTATGGCGATTTGAAGACCTACATCGTAGACGGCAAGCTGGCCACCACCGGCGCGCAGCTCTTCCATGCCGGTTTCGTGGACGCTTATAAGGATGCCGGTTATGAGGAACCGGAGTCCGTCGGTGACGGCGGCTGGTCCAAACCGGGCGGCCTGCAGGTGGCCCAGGACCTGATTGCCTCCGGCCGTGAGTTCGAAGCCCTCTTCGTGGCCAACGAGGAAATGGTGGACGGCGTGCTGCAGGCACTGGACGAAGCCAATATCACGGGCATCCACATCTTCTCCATCAACGGCAAGGAAGTGGCGATGCAGTGGATCAAGGACGGCAAGATGACTGCCAGCATCAGCAACGCCGGCACCCTGACCAGCGACCTGATTGCCCAGACCCTGCTGATTTACTTCGGTGAGGGCGGCAACGGCCCCGAGGACGTACCGCAGGAGATCGCCTGGATTTCCAGTGTGGTGCTGACCAAGGAAAACGCCGATACGGCCATTCCCTGGAGCATCGACAGCTACTGGCAGCTGCGCGACGCGGGCACCATCGAATACAACGTATTCAATTACATTGCCGCCATGGAGGAACGCGCCAAATAACGACGCGCTCAGAGCATACACCTTGCGAGATTTTTTGACACGGCAGGAGGGCCGCCCCCTTATTTCCCCGAGCTCACCTTTAGCGCGGCTCTCCTGCATTTTTGGATCGACTGGCCATATGAAGATCGCTGCCGGTTTCCGGCACGCTTTTGCAATCGGTGAAACTGGCAGGCTTTGTCAGAACGCGGGCCGATCACGGCTTCGTGATCGGCCGTTTCTTTTGAAAATCTGCGGAATTTGAGGAGTGTACCATGGATAAGCATACAATTGGCATCGGCATGGTGGGCGGCGGCTTTATGGCCAAGGCGCACAACAATGCCTATAAGACCATCCCCTATATATACCACCAGCACGGTTACACGCCGCTGTGCGTGGCGATTGCCTCCTCGTCCCTGGAGCGGGCGCATGAGGCGGCGCGGCGCTACGGCTACGAGAAGGCCGTTTCCGGCTATGAACAGATCGTAACGGACCCGGCTGTACAGGTGGTGGACATCTGCGCTCCGGACGCCATGCACAGGGATATCGCCGTGGCGGCGCTGGAAAACGGCAAGCATGTGCTGTGTGAGAAGCCCCTGGCCACGAACCTGCAGGACGCCTATTCGATGGTGCTGGCCGCCCGGGCGCACCCGGAACTGAAGGCCATGACCGGCTTCAACTACCGTTTTCTTCCCGCCGTGGCGCTGGCCAAGCGTCTGCTGGAGGACGGCACCATGGGCAGGGCCTACAGCTTCAACGGCACTTACCTGCAGGATGTGGGGGCGTTTGACGACACGCCCTACGAAAACCTCTGGTATGTGAGCGGTCCCAAGAACTCCGGCGCGGCTTACGGCATCGGCTGCCATCTGATCGATATGGCCCGCTACCTGATGGGCGATATCGCCGCGGTGATGGCCGAGAGCAACAACTATCATCCTGTCCGTCCGCTGAAGGACGGCGGCGCCAGGAAGGTGGAGCAGGATGAGGAGACGCTGGCCGTGGTGCGCTTTGAAAACGGCGCCGGCGGCACGCTGCGCAGCTCGGCGGTGGAGGCTGGCCGCAAAAATGAAATGTACTGGAGCATCTCCTGCGACAAGGGCTCCATATGGTTCAATCTGCAGGACCCCAACTACCTGCACGTGTTCCATAAGGACTGCGCCGTCCGCCCGGTCACCGGCTTTACAAAGATCAACGTCACCCAATGGGACCGCGAGCATCCCTTCATGGATGTCTGGTGGCCCCGCGGCCACAGCCTGGGCTGGGAGCACGCGCACATCAATGAGATCGCCTGCTTCCTTCGCTGTGTGGACGAGGACCTGAATATCGCTCCGCAGGGAGCGACGTTCGAGGACGGTTTCCGCGCCGTGGCGGTGATCGAGGCCTGCAAAAGGTCCTCCGCCATGGGCAAGCGGATCGCCCTGGAAGAAATCTATCGGAGCGTCTCGGGCTGAACCGGCCGCAGCTTCATCCGGCGGATATTTTCATCGTTTCGTAAAGAAAAGGGGTGCTTTGAGGGCCGGGCATATGCTTTGGGCCGTCGGAACACTTCATGCAATGAGAGGGCTTCATCTATGTATATTGATTTGCCGTACGATAATCCGGAGTCCGTGACCATGGGGGACTATGCGGTGGCGACCTACATCGTCTCGGACGTGGCGCAGGATGACGCCTTCAAAAAGGCGGGGGCTTTCGCCGTGGGCCAGACGGTGGGCACCTGGATCAAGCTGCCCGGCGTGACGCAGCAGATGGTGGAGCAGTGGCAGGCCCGTGTCGTGGGACTGTACATGGTCACCCCCGACCTGCAGCCGGAGCGGCCCAAGTACGTCATGCGCATAGCGTTCCCCATGCACAACTTCGCCGGTTGTTTTGCCATGATGATGACGGCCCTGGTGGGAAACGACGTCTCCACGGCGCTGCCTCTGCGCCTTGTGGACATCGAACTGGGGCAGCGGGCGCTTTCGCATTTCAAGGGGCCGCGGCAGAGCGTCCAGGGCATCCGGCGCCTGGCGGGGGTGTATGAGCGCCCGCTGATTCTCAATATGATCAAGCCGTGCATCGGCTACACGCTTGAAGACGGCACGAAGCTGTTTTACGAGAGCGGCATCAGCGGTGTGGACCTGATCAAGGACGACGAGGTCATGGGCGATGTGGAATATACCACGGTGAAGGACCGGGTGCGGGCCTACCTGGCCGCCGGCAGAAGAATCAAAGAGGAGATCGGCAAGGAACCGGTCTACTTCGTCAACATCACGGCCTCCCCCAAGCGGATGCACGAAAACGCCCGCGCCGTGATCGATCTGGGGGCAAAGGCCGTCATGATCAACTTTGTGGCCGCCGGGGCGGACGTCCTGCACGAGATTTCGGAAGAGTACGGTGATAAACTGTGCATCCTGGGCCATTATGCCGGCTGCGATATCATGAACAGCGCAAAGCGCGGCGTCAGCGATTCGGTGGCGCTGGGCGTCATTCCGCGCCTGGCCGGGGCCGATGCGGTGATGGTCATGTCCCCCCATTTGCCGGGGCACCTGGAATACGTCCGCACCCTGCAGAAACACCAGCTTCCCCTGGGTGAAATCCGTCCGGTGTTTTCCGCCATCGGCGGCGGGATTACGCCCATGAACCTGGGCCGCATTATCCGGGAGGCGGGCCGCGATACGATTTTGGGCATCGGCGGGGCGATGCAGGGTCATCCCATGGGCATGGCGGCGGGGCTGAAGGCCGTCATGGCGGCGCTGGATGCGGCCCTTTCCGACCGGCCGCTGGCGGAGGCCGCCGATGCCTGCGCCGAGCTGCGCACCGCCATCGACGTATGGGGCATGCCCGAGACAAGCTAGCCGGGCGGCGGACTCTCGTACGCGGCGGTGGTTTCCCTCCAGACCGGCGCTGAGCGTGCAGCCGTCCGCCGCCCTTAGCACAAGGCCCTTAACCAATTGTTTGCCAGGTCCTGCCGCCGGTGCAGAAAATGCATCAAAAGAGCCGGAACCTGATGGTCCCGGCTCTTTGTTTCCGCTTACGCGGCCAGCTCCAGCAGCGCGCTGGCCAGCTGGTAGTCGGTGATCAGCACGTCCATGAATTTCCCGCGCAGGGCGGCGCGCAGCGTGTGCACCTTATGCGCCCCGGCGGTGACCACGATCTTGCACGGGATTTTCCGGTAGGTATCCAGATCGATGGTCAGTGTCCGCTCCTTCAGGTCGGTGTCGCACTCGTTGCCGTCCTTGTCGAAGAAGTGCAGCATCAGATCGCCCACGACGCCCTTGAATTTCAGGTATTCGTACTCCGACGGTTTCAGGTACTCGATCTTTGCCAGCGGGGAAGAGACGATGGGGTAGAAGGAGCCCAGGCCGCTGAGCGAGATGGTGGTGCGGTTGAACATCTCGAAGATCCGGCGGATGCCGTCTTCGCGCATCATGTTCGCCACCGATTCGCTGGACTGCAGCAGTCCCTCGGAAAGCAGGGAATACTGCGAGCCGCCGAAGGCCATGGCCATGCGCGACACCAGCGTGCGCACGTCCAGCTCGTAACTGCAGCAGGACAAACTGCCGTGCAGCGTCACAAAGGAGGTATCGGTCTTCTGGCAGGGGTTCAGGTAATTGATCACATGGTAGATGGTCCGGCCGAAGGCCACGCCTAAAATATCGTTGGGCTTGACGATGCGCTGGATATACCTGGCCCCCTCGTGGGCGACCATCCGCTTGACGTTCACCGAATCGGAGGCGGAGGCCTCCTCGGCCGACAGCGGTACGACGATCACTTCCTGCAATCCGTATTTTTCTTCCAGCTGCCTCGAAAGCGAGAGGCAGTCAAGATAGGGGTTGCGGATCACGAATTCAACGATTTGTTCTTCCCGCGCCCGCCGTAGCAGGCGTGATGTGGTGGAATTGGACAGTTCCAGTATGTCGGCGACTTCTTTTTGCGATTTGCCTTCCAGGTAGTACAGTTCGGCGGCTTTCATGGCGATCCATACAGATGGGGAATAAACCTCGCTGTCCATACAGCTCCAGCCTCTCCTCTCTTTGAAATTTTTTGCATAAGTCCGCAACAGATTACATTTATTATAAACGAAAAAGGGGGAAAAAGCAACGGACGAAAAATGAACAAAACCAAATATCGCCATTAGTAACTATTCGCATGGAAGGGGCGCCGATATATGCTTGAATGCCTGGTACAAGGGCATTTTCCCGCAAAATAAACGCTCTATTGAAACATATTTCCCTATTGCGGTTTTGAAAAAACTCCGCGATAATTTAAATATAATGCAACGAAATGAAACAGCGGCGGAACGACGGGATGATCCGCAAAAAAGTCGGGGTGAAGCCATTGCCTTTGCCGCCGCATCACATTTTTTATAAGGGAGGATTCATCACATGGCAAAACGCTACACAAGAGCGCAGATCATTGAGCGGCTGCGCAGCCAGATCGATGCGGGCCGTCCGCTGTTTGTTCCCAACTGCGGCTGCGGCCTGACGGCCAAACTGCAGGAGATGGGCGGTGCGGATTTTATCTGCGTCTCTCCCACGAGCTACTGGCGCATGAAGGGACAGGCCAGCATCAACGCCTTTTTGCCACACGGCAAACCCAATGAGGCCATCTTTGAGCTCCTTCCGGAAATCGTGGCGGTGGTGCAGGATACGCCGGTGATCACCCTGTCCAACCCGCGCGATCCGCGGCTGCCCCACAGGGAGCACCTGGAGCAATTGCAGCGCTTCGGCGTCTCGGGCATCAACCCGCTGATGGGCAAGTCCTACGGCCCCGGATTCAACCGCCGGTTGGACCGCTACGCCCTGGGCTGGGACGCGGAGCTCGAGTTCATCCGCGCCGCGCGGGAAATGGATATGTTCACCTTCGCCTATGCCTACGGCCCGGACGAGTCCTGCATCCTGGCCGAGGCCGGCGCCGACATGATTTCGGCGCATCTGGGGCAGACGGTGGGGGGCCTGGTGGGGGCCGAAAGCAAGCTGACACTGGATGAGGCCGTGCAGTTCAGCCAGAGCATCTTCGACGCTGCCAGGAAAGTCAACCCGGAGGTGATCCTTTTGACCCACGGCGGCCCGCTGACGACGCCCGAGGACGTCCAGTACGTGCACAAGCGCACCAATGCGGACGGATTTGTCGGGGGCAGTGCCGCCGAGCGCCTGCCCATTGAAAAGGTCATCATCGAGGCCACCGAAAGTTTCAAAAATTATACCCGCTAGGCAGGGAGAGGACTATGGCAAAAATACCGAACATTGTGTGTACCGGCATGCTGGATACGAAAAAAGAGGAGATCCAGTATCTGGCCGAGAAAGTCAGAGAATTTGGCGGCCGCCCGGTTATTTTGGATCTGAGCCTTGGCAACGAGGCCGACTGGGCCGATATCAAGGTGGGCGAGGTGCTGGCCATCATCGGCAAGGCGAAAGAGGAGATGTTTGCCGTCTCCCGCTCGGCTGCCGTGGAGATGATCGGGCCCGCCGCCCACGCCAAAATTCTGGAGATGTACAAGGACGGGCTGGTGGACGGCATCATTTCCTGGGCCGGGTCCATGGGTACGTCCGCCGTCACCTACGCCATGCGGGCGCTGCCTCTGGGCGTGCCCAAGGTGATGCTCTGCACCGGCGCGGCGCGGGACGTCAGCAAGTGGCTGGGCGTCAAGGACATCTATATCACCAATCCCATTTCGGAAAAGGGCATCAACAGGATCACCCGCAAGACCGTGCGCAACGCGGTGGCGGCGGTTGTGGCCATGGGCAAGCTGGAAGACGAGGACGTGCAGGACAATCCGCTGGCCGCCGTGACACTGTACGGCACCACGACGCCCACGGCCATCGATTGCGCGGGTCACCTGGATAAAAAAGGCTTCGATACGCTGTACTTCCACCAAACGGGCATCGGCGCCCTGATGGAGGAGCTGATCCGCCAGGGGCAGATCAAGTTCGTGCTGGACATCACTCCGGGGGAGATATCGCGGCACAACTATTTCCCGTCGTCCAAGCTGGCGCCGGGGGAGCGGTTCACCGCGGCCTTTGACACCGGCGTGCCCAATATCAGCGCCCCGGGCGGCCTGGACCAGATCCCCACGTCCATCGCCCCGCAGAACATACCCAAAGACATGCTGGAGGGTTACGTCAGCGGCGAGAGGATCTCCTACCGCGATACGAAAAAACCGTACGCGCACAACATGTCCACCACCATCGTGGCCCCGACGCTTCAGGAGAACCGGGACATGGCCCTGGAGATTATCCGCAAGCTCAACACGGCCAAGGGCC
>JBMNQS010000051.1:0-16806 GCA_050944255.1 Christensenellales bacterium
CTCGAATATGGCGCCGGCGCCGGCCCTTGACAGCGCCACGTCCGTGGCGGCGTAAAGGTGGGGCAGATCCTCCCGGGCGTATTCCATCTGGAAATAGCCTCTGATGCCGGTGAGCACCGGACTTAAGTTGCCCGGACCGCACAGGTGGATGATGTCAAATCGGGCCACCAGTTGCCGGATGGCGGCGCGCACGGCCTCGTTGATGGCCGCGGCGCCCTGGGAGCCGCCCATAATCAAAAGGACCGGGCGCCTTGATTTGAAGCCGGCGATGGCAAGTCCCCTGGCCCTGTCGCCGCTTAGAAGCGCCTCGCGCACGGGAAGGCCCGTATATACGGCCTTTTCTCCCAGATTATCCGCCGTTTCAGCGAAGGCGGTGCAGATTTTCACGCACATGGGCATGCATATCTTGTTGGCCAGCCCCGGGGTGAAATCGCTTTCGTGAAGCACCACCGGCACCGAGGCCAGCTTCGCGCCATAGACCACCGGCACCGACGCGAAGCCGCCCTTGGCAAAGACGATGCGCGGCTTTAATTTTTTTATAAGGTTTGCGGCCTGAGCCGTACCGCTCATGACGCGGAACGGATCGGTAAAATTTTTCCAGTCGAAATAGCGGCGCAGCTTTCCCACGGGGATACTGTGGAAACAGACGCCCTCTTCTTTTTGCATCAATTGCTGTTCCAGGGAGTCTTTGGCGCCGATGTAATGAATCTCGTAGCCCGCCTCCTTCAGATGGGGGATCAGCGCTATATTGGGCGCGATGTGCCCGGCGGTGCCGCCGCCGGTCAGGACAATACGTTTGGGATTCAAAACTTACCTCCGAGCATCAATAGCGAAAGAGTTCCGCTTCATTATATTCATTGCAAATTTTCCGGTTCAATGGACAAGGGCGTCAAACCCTGCTTCTATTGTAACTGACAGGCGCCTTTTTTTCAAAGGGATAGAAGCATTTACAATAAATTCTTTAAAAACTTTTCGGAAATGCATTTTCAAAGTTTTGCCATAGGTTTGTTTTTTGCTATAATACTAAATAGTACCCACGGCAAGCCGTTTGCCGTGATTTTCAGGAGGAATGCACTTGGCGTATCTGGCGCTCTATCGTAAATACCGCCCCGTCCGGTTCGATCAGGTGGTGGGGCAGCAGGCGGTGACCACCACGCTGAAAAATGCCGTGGCCGCAGGCCGCGTGGCCCACGCCTACCTTTTCTGCGGGCCGCGGGGAACTGGCAAAACCTCCACGGCGCAGATACTTTCCCGCGCCGTCAACTGCTTGGATAATCGTGGCGGCGAGGCCTGCGGCGTATGCGGAGCCTGCCAGGCATTGTCGGCGCCGGACAATATGGATATCATCGAAATCGACGCCGCCAGCAACAATTCGGTGGATGAAGTGCGCGACCTGCGGGAAAAGATCAAGTATCCTCCCGTATCGGTCCGCTATAAGGTGTACATCGTCGACGAGGTGCACATGCTCTCCGCGGGGGCGTTCAACGCGCTTTTAAAGACGCTGGAGGAGCCGCCGGAGCACGCGCTGTTCATTCTGGCCACCACCGAGGCGCACCGACTTCCCGCCACCATCGTCAGCCGCTGCCAGCGCTTTGATTTCAAACGCATCGATACCGCGGTGATCGCCGGCGCCCTGCAAGGCATCCTGAAGGACAGCGGCGCGGACTTTTGCGACGAGGCGGTGGAGCGCATCGCCGTACTGGCCGAGGGCGGCATGCGCGACGCGCTGTCCATTGCCGATCAGGTGGCGGCCTACGCATCGGGCGCCGTTTCCCGCGCCGATGTGGACCAGGTGGCGGGCGCCGCCTCCGCAGAGCAGGTGTTTGCTATTTCTGACGCCGTTTTGGATGCGGATTTAAAGGGCGTGCTGCAGCGGGTGGACCAGGTGATGCGCGCCGGCGCCGACGCGGGCGCCTTCGTCCGGGATCTGGCGTATCATCTGCGAAACGTGCTGGTGGTAAAAAAGCTGGACGACCCGTCGGGCCTGGTGGCGGCGGGGGATATCGAACGCTACGGGGCACAGGCGCAAAAGGCCACGGAAAGCCAATTGATCTGGGCGCTGGAAGCATTGATGCGCCTGGACAGCGATTTAAAGTATGCCGCCGCGCCGCGGGTGGCGCTGGAGACGGCGCTCTTTGGCGTATGCTTCGGCGCAAATGAGGATCTGACCGGCCTGAGCGCCAAGCTGGACGCGCTGCAGAGGCAGGTTGAACGGCTTGAGAAAGACGGAGTCCGCGCACCTGCGCCGCCGCCGGCGCAGGCGCCTGAAGAAGCGGTAAAACCTAAGCGGGAGAAAAAACCGCGGCCGGCTGTGGCTGAACCGGCGGGCGCCATTCTTCAAGAGAAGCCGAAGCCCGTGCCGCAAGAGGGCGGCGGCAAGGCCGTATCCGAACTGTGGCCGCAAATGCTCGAGACGGTGAAGCGGCAGCGCATCTCCCTCTACGGCACGCTGCAGATGGCCAGCCCCAAACGCGAGGGCAACCTTCTGACGCTGGTGTTCGATCCCAAGGATGAGCTGTTTTCCACCATGGTGCTTCGGGACAACCACCGGGGATTCCTGGAGGAAGTGGCTTCGGGCATCGCCGGGGAGAAGATCCGCATCGACAGCGTGACGGGCGAAAGGCCGCCGATACCGGTGCCTGAAACGATGCCGCAGCCTAAAAGCGGGCCGGAGATGATGCCCGAGGAACCGCCGGCGCCCGCCGAAGCGCCTCCGGAGCTTGCCCCGGAAGAGCTGGCCATAGAGCTCTTTGGCGAGGATAAGGTGACCATCGTGCCGTAGACAGCCGCGGGTTACCTTGGTATACTAAACAAAACCACAGAGGAGAGATTCAGATGGCAAGAAATAATTTCGGCCGCGGCATGGGCGGCGGCATGGGCAATATGCAGCAGGCGCTGCGCCAGGCGCAGAAGATGCAGGAGGATATGCAGAAAATGCAGCGGGAGCTGGAAGAGCGCGGATTTGAAGCGTCCTCCGGCGGTGGCATGGTGACGGTGAGGGCCAGGGGCGACCGCCGTCTGGTATCGGTTGAGATCAAGCCCGAGGTGGTGGACCCGGACGATATCGAGATGCTGCAGGACCTGGTGGCGGCGGCGGTCAACGCGGCGCTTGAGGAAGTGGACGAGACCACCCAGCGCGAGATGGGCAAGCTCACCGGCGGGCTGAACATTCCCGGCCTGTAAGAAAATTTGTAGGGAGAACCATGATTGAACCGATTGCACAATTGATTGCCCAGCTGTCCAAGCTCCCGTCGGTGGGGCCCAAGACGGCGCAGCGGCTGGCGTTTTATATCGTGGACATGCCGCTGGAGCAGGTGCGCGAGTTGGCCACGGCCATCTATCAGGGCCGCAAGCTGGTGGGCACCTGCGGCGTATGCGGCAATATCGCCAGGACGGACGATCCCTTGTGCGATATCTGCGCCAGCGACAGGCGCGATCAGAGCATCATCTGCGTGGTGCGAGACGCCCGCGACGTACTGGCCATCGAGCGGATGCGCGGCTATAGCGGCCTGTACCACGTGCTGGGCGGCACCATCTCGCCCATGGACGGGCGCGGCCCGGGAGATATCCGCATCAGGGAGCTTCTGGAGAGGCTCGGCGGCGGCCGTGTGCAGGAAGTGCTGATAGCCACCAATCCGGACATGGAGGGCGAGGCCACCGCGCTCTACATCGCCCAGCAGATCAAGCCCCTGGGGGTGAAGGTCTCGCGCATCGCTCACGGCGTGCCCGTGGGCGGCGATCTGGAGTATATCGACGACGTCACCCTTTCAAGAGCCATTTCCGGGCGCCACGAAATGTAGCGTGTCTTGCGGGCCAATATTTTGGTATACATACTGTCTGTCCTCTTTGGCATAAAGTGTGATAGGTACAAATGAGGAGGGGAATGTTGTGGAAGGATTGGCTATTTCCTGGCAGGCGGTGCTGGCGTATGCCGGCGGGCTGGTGCTTGTGTTTGTCTTCGGCAAGCTGCTGCTGGCACCGCTGAAGTGGCTGCTGCGCCTGTTGTACAACGGTTTGATCGGTGGATTGGTGCTGCTTTTGATCAACTGGATCGGCAGCGCCTGGGGGTTTTCCATCGTCGTCAACCCCGTATCGGCGCTGGTGGTGGGTGTCTTCGGCATACCCGGCGTAATATTGCTTTTGATACTCAAGATGATACTGCGCATTTAAAAAAGCCGCTGGGACAGCGTTTCCCGGCGGCTTTTTATGGGACAGGCTCACCTTAAGGCGGCGTGGAGTATTGCGCCCCGTTATTTTCGCTAAGGAGAAAGTTATGCAGGTTTCATGGAAAATGGTGCTGGAGGATATCGCCGGCTGCACCAAATGTCCGCTATGTAAAACCAGAACCACTACGGTGCCGGGCGAGGGCCATTTAAAGGCCAGGCTGATGTTTGTCGGAGAGGGGCCCGGCGGCGAGGAGGACAAGCAGGGCAGGCCCTTCGTGGGGCCCGCGGGCAGGTTGCTGGACGCTATGATCGCCGCCATGGGGCTGGAGCTCAAAGAGGTTTACATTACCAATATCGTCAAGTGCAGGCCGCCCGGGAATCGCAACCCAAAACCGGAGGAGGCGGATGCCTGCATGCCGTATCTCAGGGCGCAAACGGGGCTGATCCGCCCCCGGATCATCGTCTGTCTGGGGGCGTGTTCCGCCCGGACGCTGATCGACCCGAACCTTCGGATCACCAGGGACAGAGGCAATTGGACGCTGCGAAAGGGCATATGGATGATGCCGACTTACCATCCGGCCGCTCTTTTGCGCGACCCGGATAAAAAGAAGGAAAGCTGGGAAGATCTTCAGAAGGTCATGAGCAAATTAGGAGAGCTGGAGGTGCAGCGTGCCGATGGATAAAGAAGCTGAAATGCAGGCGCTCAGAGGGTGGTTTACAGTACAGATGCAGGAACACTTCGCGCCGGAGAAGGCGCCTGCGCTGGTTTTCGGTCAGGGAAATTTAAGTGCCGATTTAATGCTGGTGGGCGAGGCGCCCGGCGCCAGGGAAGTGGAACTGGGGCAGCCCTTTGTGGGCCAGGCCGGGAAAAACCTGGACGAGTTCCTGCAGGCTGTCGGTCTTGACAGAGAGGACATCTATATTTCCAACGCCGTGAAGTTTCGCCCCAGCCAGCCGGGCAAACGGCCGGGCACATTTAAAAACCGCCCGCCCACGGCCGCTGAAGTGGCCATGAGCCGCCGGCTCATCATCCGGGAGATTCTCCTTGTCCGGCCCAAGGTGGTGGCCACGCTGGGCAATGCGGCGCTTAAGAGCGTGGGGGGCAAAGCCGTAGTCATCGGCGACTGCCACGGTCAGCCGGTGCCCTGCGGCGTCGAATATGAGGGCGGCAGCCATGATTTCACGCTCTTTGCCCTGTATCATCCGGCCAGCATCATTTATAACCGGTCTTTGGCGGACGTCTACCGCGCCGACATGCAAAAACTGGCGCAGTTCATGCAGGCAGTATGAGTCCGGCCATAAAAATTCCGGTGCATATCGGAGGATGGTCTTTGGAAACTAATTGATGATCAGCTGCTGTTTCCCCTGTTGGGTAAACCAGTCGTCCACCGCCTGCCTGCTGAAATACAGCCGGCCGTTCAATTGGACGAAAGGAAATTCCGGCCAGTCGCCGTTTACGATGCTGTTTTGAAGATCCGTCTGCAATTGATTCATGGCGTTATCGTAATTTTCCTCGTCCTTCGAGGTGGGATAAATGGCCAGGTAATTCATCAGGCCGTCGATTTCCATGATATCGTAATAGTAGGAGCTGTCCGCCAAAAGGCTGCCGCTGAAGCTGCCCGTCAGAGGACGCTCGGCGATGCCGCGGGCGAAAACCGACGCCGAAATGATCAGAGCGGCGGCGATGATTACGCTGCAAAGCAGCAGAAGGCGATTGTTTTTCCCGGTGGGGTTTTCCGTTTCATTTGACGTCATAGCTAAACTCCTTGCATATAAAATGAAATGACTGATCGAAAAATCAAAGCACTCTTATCATACCACAAAGCTGCGGATGGGCAAGCGGCATTTGAAACGATGGATTGCCCGCATCAGCTTTTTTTGTAAGGCGCGACGGCTTTACTGCACATTTGAAACGGATGAGAAATTCTTCCAAAACCGCCGCGCCGAGGTACTTTTTGGAATCAATTGTTCCCGTTTAAGCCAAACTGTAAGATACGGAAGATGCGAATTTGGTCTATGGACAGGATGCGAAGGCATAAAAAATTAAAGAAGGTTTTCATCCTATCAACAGACGGCAGGAGAGAATATGGACATTCTGGAATTTGGTTCAACGGGGCCCGATGTGGAGCTCTTGCAATTGGCGCTCAGCCGCGCCGGCTATGACGCCGGGGAAATCGACGGTTTTTTCGGCATGCGCACGCAGGCGGCCCTGATCTCTTTCCAGGATCATTACGCTTTGGAGCCCGACGGGGTGGCCGGCGGGCTCTCGTGGCGTGAGCTGACGCCTTATATTGTGGGCTATGTGACCGTTCTTATACAGCAGGGCGATACGTTTTATTCGCTGGCCGGCATCTATAATACGGACGTGGAGGCCATACAGACCGCCAATCCCACCGCCGATGCGGAAAATCTTGTGGTGGGCGCGGAATTGATTATCCCTCTGGGGTTTTCCGTGGTGCCCACCGAGGTGCGCTATACGTCCAAACTGATGGAGCTGATCGTGCGGGGACTTGTCAGGCGGTACCCGTTTATCCGCTCAGGCAGCATCGGAAAAAGCGTCATGGGAAGGCCGCTTTACGCGCTTGAAATCGGCGCAGGCGAAACGCCGGTGGGCTATAATGCCTCTCACCACGCCAACGAGTGGATCACCACGCCGGTGGTCATGAAATTTCTGGAAAATTATGCCTTTGCGTACGCCCGGGGCAGAAATATTTTCGATACTCCCGCCCGCGAATTGTACGAACAAGCGACGCTGAGCGTGGTGCCCATGGTCAATCCCGACGGGGTGGATCTTGTGAGCGGTTCCATTGTGCCCGGTGAAACCCGGTTCCGCCAGGCGCAGGCCATGGCGGCGCAGTATCCGAACATTCCGTTTCCCTCCGGCTGGAAGGCCAATATCAACGGCGTGGATTTGAACCTTGGCTATCCTGCCGGATGGGAGATGGCCCGGGAAATCAAGTTTGCGCAGGGCTTCACGGTGCCCGGCCCCCGCGACTATGTGGGCGAAGGCCCGCTGTCGGAGCCTGAAAACCGCGCCATGTACGAGTGGACGCAGCAGAAGGATTTCGCGCTGACGCTGTCCTACCATACGCAGGGCCAGGTGATCTTCTGGCGCTTTGAGAACTATATGCCCGAGAATGCGCACGCCATCGGCCAGGCGTTTTCGGCCGTCAGCGGCTATGCGCTGGAGGATACGCCGCCGGAGTCCTCCTACGCCGGATACCGCGACTGGTTCATCCAGACGTTCAACCGGCCCGGATACACCATCGAGGCGGGACTGGGCGAAAATCCGCTGCCGCTTTCCCAGTTCGACGAAATCTACAACGACAACGAAGGCATCCTGACGCTGGGCATAAAACTGGCTTGAAAATTCTGGAAAACGTGCCATCAACAACCACCGCTTATGTGTTTAAACTCTTCACAATTTGGACAAACTTACAGTATCAAATAAAAAGGAGTTGAACACGTATCATGACGACCATAACCACTATCGCACTTATTTTATGCATTCTCGGCGGTATCAATTGGGGCCTTGTGGGTCTGTTCCAGTTTGATCTGGTGGCGTCCATTTTTATGGGCAACTTTACCGTCGGCGCCAGGATCGTTTATGTGCTGATCGCGTTGGCCGCACTGTGGTGCATCTCTCTGTTGTTCCGTGAACGCGAACACGTCAGAGACTGACAAAGATACTGATTTTAATAGAAAAAGTGCCGGTAATAAGGCGCTTTTTCTATGGGATAAAAATGATTTTCAGATATAATCGTCAACCTGTTTGCGCTCTATGACGGCCTCCACCTCCAGCGCGTCGTAGGGGAAGGACTCCACGAAATGATCGGGCATGAAGAGCGCCCGCCCGAACTGATCGAAATCCGACGCGTGACGCGAGAGCACCATGGGCCGCGGTATATCCCACAGGCGGCAGACGCTCTCCAAACACCCGGAGACGGCCGCATCGAATTCCAGGTTTTCGTCCATCTCCGCCAGCGTGTCCTTGACGATTTTGCTCTTTTTCCGAAGCATGATCCAAACTTGCATGATGTCCTCGCTTTCCGCTATTCGAACAGGGGATGGAAAAACAGTTCCTCCATCTCCCGCGTCTGCCGCATCAAAAATTTTTCGCAGTCTTTATCTTTTGCCAGTATTTCTGCCGCCTGCATCGCCGCGTCCACAAAATCGGGCGAAAGGGCTTCCAGATCCATGTGGCACAGCGGGCAGAGCGGGCGGCCCAGCGGATTGACATTGATCTCAATCTGCTTTTCGGTCAAAAATATGGCCATCGGGAAGATCCGGCAGGCAAAGGGCCGGCTTTTCCTGTCGCACGCGCCGTCGCAGACGAGCAGATCATCATGGCCGCCTTGATGTAGGATACGGCACCAGGATGCATCTTTATACAATCCGGCCTCTCCGGGAAGCAGCAGCATCCCCTCGCCGCCATCCCCCTTGCAGCAGGCGGCGCGGCACAGCTTACCGCAGTCCATATGAACCGGCGTGACGTCCTTTAGAAGCTCCCGGGCTTTCTCCACGGCGCTGCTCACGTCTGGCCGACCTCCTGATGCTCCTTTTGGCTCAAGTGTTCCCAGTCTTGCATGGCGGCGGCAAGCGTCTCTTCCAGAGCCTGATAGCGGCGGCTCAGCTCCGTCAGTTCCTCCTGGGAGAGGGCGGAGGAATCCGCCAGCTTTTCTTCGATGGCGCTCATCTCGCCTTCCAGGGCCGAAACCGCCCGCTCCGCCTCGGCGATCCGCGCCCGGAGCGCCCGAAGCTGCGCTCTGGAGGCCCGCTGCTGTTTCATCTTTTTGCGAAGCGCCGTCTTGGTGGCGGCGCAGGGCTCCTGCGCCTCGTCCCTCTGCGGGTTTTGCATCTGCCGCAGGTAATCGTCGTAGTTGCCGGCAATGTCCAGCACGCCCTCTTTGGTGAAGGCCAAAATCCGCTTGGCGAACCGGTTGATGAAATACCTGTCGTGAGAAACGGCGATAATCGTCCCGTCAAAGCCGTCCAGCGCGGTTTCCAGCGCGCTTCGGGCGTCCGCGTCCAAGTGGTTGGTGGGCTCGTCCAAAAGTAGCGTGTTGTCCCGGCGCAGCATCACCTTCAAAAGCGCCAGCCGCGCCTTTTCGCCGCCGGAGAGCGTAGCGATGTCCTGGAAAACGTCGTCGCCGCGGAAAAGGAATGCCGCCAGCGCGTTTCGCACCTCGCCGTGGGTCATTCTCGGATAGGCGCCGTGTATCTCCTCCAGTACGGTACTGGAGGAAAGAAGTTCCGCCTGCTGCTGATCAAAATAGCCGACGGATACGCCGGAGCCGAAACGCACGTAGCCGGTATCGGGCATTAGCTGTCTGCGCAGAATATTCAAAAGCGTGGACTTGCCGCATCCGTTGGGCCCGATGATGGCGATGCGCTCGCCGCTTTTGACCAGCAGGTCCACGTGCTCAAACAGCGGATCGCCGCCGTAGGCTTTGGACAGGTCCTGCGCCATCAGCACGTCCTGGCCGCTGGGCCGCTGCGCAGAGAAGGAAAACCGGAGCGCGGCCGCATCCCTTGGGCGCTCCACCTCCTGCATCTTCTCCAGCACCTTCTCCCGGCTTCTGGCCCGCCGGACGGTCTTTTCGCGGTTGTAGCTTTTCAGCCGCTGTACGATTTCCTCCTGACGCGCTACCTCCCGCCGGTAGTTTTCGTATTGGCGCATCTCAAGCTCCCTGCGGGTTTCGCGCAGCGACTGATACTGGGTGTAGTTGCCTTTGTACGTTACGGTCGTTCCGTTTTCCAGCTCCACAATGCCCGAGCACAGCGCGTCCAGGAAATACCTGTCGTGGGACACGATGACAATGGCGCTGCCGCTTTGTTTCAGATAGTCCTGCAGCCACTGGACGGCCTCCAGGTCCAGATGATTGGTGGGCTCGTCCAGAAGCAGTATGTCCGGCGCCTCCACAAGCAGCTTAGCCAGAGCTAGGCGCGCCTGCTCGCCGCCGGAGAGGCGGGAGACCTGCCGGTCGAACTGTTCGCAGGAGAAGCCCAGCCCCGTAAGCGTGCCGGTGAGGCGGCTCTTCCAGGCAAAGCCGCCGCGCATTTCGTAATCATGGCCGATGCGGGTGTACTGCTGCTGGATGCGCCTGTATTCGGCGCTGGATTCCTCATAGCGGCCCATGTCTTTTTCCAGGGCGCGCATGGCTTTTTCCATCTCAAAGAGCTCCGAGAGGGCCAAAAGCCCGTGCTCCCATACGGTGCCTTCGCAAAGGTGCGCCGTAACCTGCGGCAGATAGCCCGCCTTCAGGCCGCCGGGGACGATCACCTGTCCCGCGTCGGCAGGCTCTTTGCCGCAGAGTATTCTCAAAAGCGTCGTCTTTCCCGCCCCGTTGGGGCCCACGATGCCGATGCGCTCGCCCTGGCCGATCTGCAGGCTGGCCCCGCGCAATATGGGATCGGCGCCGTAGTGCTTTTCAATTTTCTGCGCCTGCATGGCCAGCATAGCATTCTCCTTTGGTGTTTGGTGGCGGCGGAAACCCGCGGGTTTTATTGTATCAAAAAATCGGCGCATTCACCAGAGCGGGTTTTCCTTGAACGTGGATAAAAATTCGGTTATACTGCAATAGTAGAATCGTCTGTTTTATTCTGTTTTATAATGAGGCTCTGCCGGAACGGAGGCGAAAGTTTTGCAAAAACGAATATCCGAATCGGTCATACGCCGGCTGCCCAGATACCACCGCCAATTGACCAGCCTTATTGAAAGCGGCGTCCAGCGCGTTTCGTCCAAGCAGCTCGGGGAAATCATGCAGCTGACGGCGTCGCAGATACGTCAGGATTTCAATTGCCTGGGCGGGTTCGGCCAGCAGGGCTACGGTTATCCGGTACAGCAGCTACGCGACGCGCTGGGCGAATTCTTGGGCCTGCACGGCAGTTACAGTGCCGTGATCGTCGGCGCGGGCCATATCGGCAGCGCTCTTTTGCACTATCATGGTTTCCGTGAGGAAGGCCTTCTTCCGCTGGCCGCCTTTGACGTGGATGAAACGCTGGTGGGCACGCAGGTTGCGGGTGTCAGGGTGTACCACGCAAGCGCGCTTGCTAGCTTTCTGCAGCGTAACCGCGTGGAACTGGCCGTGATCTGCACGCCTGCGCAGGACGCGCAGAGCGCGGTGGATATCGCCATAGAAAACGGCGTTTCGGGCATCTGGAACTTTGCGCCGGTGGACGTGCACGCGGACGACGGAGTCACCGTGGAAAACATCCGGCTGAGCGATAGTCTGAGCTTTCTGTTTTATCATCTGAAGAACCGGGATGCGGATTAAAAAAGACTCCGAATTCACATAGAAAAACGCAGAAATTGACCGAAAAAAGACTTCATATTTTACAAAGGTATGAAGTTTTTTAAGTTTGGGAAAAAACAATTTACAAAAAATGTATAATGGGATAACCTAATCAGTAAAGATACCGAGCATAATAGCAGAGAAACCGTACGTAAATATAGGCGCAAACCAGCCAGGAGAGGAAGCACGGATGGACAGAGACAACACAAACGGCAATGGTCATGGCATCGATCAGGTGAAGTCGCAGCAAGTGGACAAATCGCCGGACCAAGAGCGTGCGGCGCGTGGCGAAGGACGTACAGCAGAGGAAGTCTCCCGGCAGAATTTCGTGCTGGTAGACGCCTCCGAAACCGGTGGTGACGAAGGGGAGCCTTCGTATGGTGAGCCCGCGCCGTCCAAACCTTTCGAAGCGAAGGGCTCCAAGGACGAGGATGCGGTGGGGGAGCCTGAAACTGCGGAGGCTGCAGAGGTTAAGCCGGCCGTCAAGGACGAGGCGGACGCCGAGTTTGACGGGGCGTTTTTCCATAGCGGATCCGGCGAGTTTTTGGACGACAAGATCCGTTCCGGCCAGTTGGAGCAGGACGATACCTCCGCGGACGTACAGGACGAATCCGAGCCTGAGAGCTATGATGAACCCGAGGTTTATGATGAGCCCAAGGTTTACGGCGAGCCCGAGCCGCAGGAGGAGTTCCCATTTCAGGCCTATGAGCCCGTGCTGGAGGAAAGCGAGGCATCGGAGGATATTTTCGTTTCTCTCGAGCCGGAGCAGGCCGAGGCGGCATCGGATGAGCGGTTCGAAGCGCCGCTGGATGAGGAAACTCCGGAGGATGAGCCGGAAGTATCGGGCTGGACCGCGCCCGCCAAGGAAGTACCGCTGGAGGAGGAAATCCGGCCGGCAGCTCCCAGAAAGGCGCCCCGCAAAAGCGTGCGCGCGCAAAGCGGCAAAAAATCGCGCAAGGGATTGTGGATCACGCTGACGATCCTGATTCTTCTGGCTTTGGCAGCGGCCGCCTATTTTGGCGTCAACTTTTATCTGGAGTATAAGGCGCGCATCGCCGCGGAAGACGCGTTGCTGGCGCAAATCGAATTCTTTGACGGCAGTAAGGTGGACGGTATCGATCTGTCGGGCAAGACAATTGAAGAGGCCAAGCGCCTGGTGGAGGGCCAGTGGTCCAGAAAGCTGGACGGCAGCATCACGCTGACCGCCGGTGAGAATGAATACGAGCTTGTATGGAATAAGCTGCACATAAAGAACAATGCCGACGAGGTACTGCAGAGCGTTTATGCCATCGGGCGCACCGGCGAGCGCAAGGAGAAGCTGGCCGCCGTTGAAAATCTGGCGCTGGAGCGGCCGGATCATGAAACGTCGCTGAGCTACAATGATGAGGTGCTGGCTTCCCTGGTGGAAGAAATTGCCGAGGCGCTCTATCAAGAGGCCCAGGAACCCTACGCCGAGATGGATGAAACCGCGCCGCTTGATGCCATGTTCACCTACGTGGAGGGCAAGAACGGCTATGAGTTGGATCAGCAGGCGCTGATTGAGCGCCTGAAGGAGCGGATCGAGCAGAAGGACTTTGAAAGCGACCTGGCCGATCTGCCCGTCACGGTGGTGGAGACCGAGTATACCGTCGAGGACGTGAAGCATAACACGCAGTTGATCAGTTCCGCTTACACCACATACGCGCATAATCCCAACCGTAACCACAACATCATGCTCTCCACCAAGAGCATCAACGGCACGGTATTGGCGCCGGGTGAGGAGTTTTCCTTCAACGGCACCACAGGCAATACCACCAACGGCAGCCTGGGCTATAAGGTGGCCGGCGTGATTGAAAACGGCGTGGCCTCCACCGCGTACGGCGGCGGCATCTGCCAGACATCCACCACGCTGTACAACGCGGTGTTCCGCGCCGGCCTTGAAATCACCAACCGCAGGAACCATTCCATCCCGTCGGCGTATTGCCCCATCGGCCATGACGCCACGGTCAGTTATGGCAGCGTCGACTTTAAGTTCCGCAACAATACGGACCACAACATCTACATCCGCGGCGTCACCACGGCCGACCGCGTGACCTTCTACGTTTACGGGCGTCCGCTGCCCGACGGCCAGACCATCACCATGGAATCGGTGATAACCGGCAGCTTTGGCCCGCCGGCGCCCAAAGTGACGGTGGACCCGAATATGGAGCCCGGCAAGCAGGAGACGAAGGTAACGGCCCTCACCGGCCAACATGTGGATGTCTACAAGGTCGTCAAAGACAAGGACGGCAAAGTGATCAGCCGTACGCTGGATCACAAGGACACCTACCCGGCCCGCCAGGCGCAGATCGTCAAGGGCCCGGATAAGCCCGCGGAGACGCCCGCCCCGTCGCCCTCGCCGAAGCCGTCCCCATCCCCATCGCCCGACCCGTCTCCGCCGCCGGCTGATGAGGACGGCGACGAATAAAGCCGGATTTTTGCAGCTAAAAAGCTCCCGCTTCTGCGGGAGCTTTTGATTGTTTAAGGAACTTTCTTAAAAGAAAGACCGGATAAAGAGCAGCGCGCCTACCACGATCAGAGGAATCCCGATGAAGGCGGCCACGATGGTGGCGCAAAGCACGATGCCCACGAAAATCAGCACTAACCCGAGCACGATAGAGATGAAGCGTCCCAGAAGTCCGACCAGAGCGCCAAGCACCTTGAACGGCCAAGTTAAAATACCCATAAAAACGCCCGTCCTTTCCCGGCAGATTGATGTACTGCTATTATTCTATCGGAAAGCCCCGGCTTTTGCAACCTGCGTAAGGCGTGATGGAAGTGCCGGGAGGGGATGCCTCCGGCGGCTTAAGGGCCTTCTTTGGAAAAGAAGGCCCTTAAGAAACCCAAGAAACTTTAATGCGCTTCGCGGCAAGGCAAAAGGCGTAAGCAGAATAAAGTGCCGCGGCTTACCGCTCCTGATCCCTGGTGCGGATCTGCTTGCGCAGTATCTTGCCGCTGATGGTCTTGGGCAGCTCCGCCACAAATTCGATGATCCGCGGGTACTTGTAGGGCGCGGTAGTGTGCTTGACGTGTTCCTGCAGCTCTATGACCAATTCATCGCAGCCGCTATAGCCCTTTGTCAGTACCACCGTGGCCTTGACGACTTGTCCGCGCACCGGATGAGGCACTCCCGTAACGGCGCATTCCAATACCGCCGGATGCTCGATGAGCACGCTTTCCACCTCGAAGGGACCGATGCGGTAACCGGAGGATTTGATCACGTCGTCGGCTCTTCCGATGAACCACCAGTAGCCGTCCTCGTCGCGCCAGGCCTTATCTCCGGTGAAGTAGTAGCCGTCGTGCCATACTTCGGCGGTCAGTTCGGGGTTTTTGTAGTAGCCGTCGAAAATGCCGGGCATGGGACCCTGGTCCACGCGGATGGCGATCTGTCCCTCCTCGCCGACGCCTACGGGCCTCAAGTCGTCGCCCAGAAGTTCCATCGCATAGAGGGGATTGGGCTTGCCCATGGAGCCGGGCCGGCACGAAAGCCACTTGAACGTGCCGATCAAAATGGCCGTTTCCGACTGGCCGAAGCCGTCCCGTATCTCGATGCCGGTGGCGTTTTTGAATTGATTGAACACCTCTGGATTCAGCGGCTCGCCCGCCACGGCGCCGTAGCGCAGGCTGGACAGATCGTACCGGCTCAAATCCTCGTTGATTAAGAAGCGGTAGATGGTGGGCGGCGCGCAGAAGGTGGTCAGCTTATAGCGGGAGCAGACTTTCAGGATGTCCGCCGGGACAAAGTTATCGTAGTCGTAGACAAACACGGCGCTCCCGCAGAGCCACTGCCCGTATATCTTGCCCCAGGAGGTCTTGGCCCAGCCGGTGTCGGCGATGGTCAGGTGCAGGCCGTCATCCACCACCTGCTGCCAGTATTTGGCCGTGACGATATGGCCCAGCGGGTAGGTGAAGTCATGCAGCGCCATTTTGGGGTTTCCCGTTGTGCCGCTGGTGAAGTAGACCAGCATGGGGTCTTCGTTTTTAGGCAGATCGTCTCCGGTGGGTTTTTGCCAGTCTTCGGAGGCTTCGTCCCAAAGTTTATCATAACTTAGCCAGCCGCTTTTCTCTTCGCCCAGTTTGGCGCACAGCTCGAGTGACGGGCAGTCGGGACGGGCGGTCTCCACCGCCGAGAGTACCGGCGCCTCGTCCACGCACAGGACCATCTTGACGTCGGCGGCGTTACAGCGGTAAATAATATCCTTTTCGGTCAGAAGGTGGGTGGCCGGGATCATCAGTGCGCCGATCTTGCACAGCGCCACGGCGCAGATCCAGTACTCGTAGCGGCGCTTGAGCATCAGCATCACGGCGTTGCCCTTTTTGATGCCGAGCTGAGAAAAGACGCCTGCCGCCTTGTCCGAATAGGTTTTCAGCTGGCCGAAGGTGATGATGCGCTCGGCGCCCTTTTCATTGCACCATACCACGGCGCGCTTCTCCGGCTGCAGGCGGGCGTACTCGTCCACCACGTCGTAGGCGAAATTGAAGTTTTCGGGTACGTTCAGGGTATAGTTGTTCAGAAAGTCCTCATAGGAATCAAATTCGGTTCTGGGTAGATAACGCTGGCTTAACTGCACGAGAAAAACTCCTTTTTCTATTTCTTATTCGGTTATAAAACAGAGGAATTTGCCCGGCTTGCCATCCAACGCCTGCATGATGTGGGGATAGGAGGAGTCAAAGTAGATGGAGTCGCCCGGATGCATGATGAATTCCTTGTTGTGGATGGAAAACTTCATCCGGCCCTCCAGCACGTAGTTGAACTCCTGTCCCTTGTGACGGTTGAAGTGAACGGGTACCTCGGGAGGAAAGTAGGGCACTATGACGATCATAGGCTCGGCCTTTTTATGTAAGAAGTTATCGGCAAGGCTCAGGTGCGTGTACGCTTCGGCGCGTGCCACCGCTTTGCCCTCGCCGCTTCGCACGAGGCAGTAAATCGAAAGTTTCGGTTCTTCTCCCGTCACCAGCGTGGATAGCTCGACGTTCAATTTGTTTGCGACGGCATACAGCACGCTGACCGGAATGTCGGCGGTACCTGCCTCGTACTGCCGCAACTCTTGAGGCGTAACGCCTATCTCCCCGGCCAGCGCTTCAACCGAATACCCCGATATCTCGCGCAGATCCTGCATCCGCATAGCAATTTGCTGCAATTGTTCGGACATGTCTGGGATCTCCTTTCCTCGGTCATTGAATCCTGTTTTTTACTGCAGGCAAAAAACAATTATGACCAGTATAGTCAATCCGTGCCCGGCCCGCAAGTTTTTTTAGAATTATTTGGCTGTTCGCTTTTCAAACCGCGGATTTGTGCTATAATTTGTAGGGAAACAAATGTGCCC